>JALTIG010000062.1 GCA_027004185.1 bacterium
TAGAGTTCAGGAAGATCTCATTAAACCTGGCAATCTGTGGATCTCCTGGTTTGATTCCTCGTTGACGACAAATCTTCCTGAGGGCATCCATTATCCCAGCGATATCTATACTTTCCGGGCATCGGACAGTACAGGTTTCACAAACTGCACACAGCCAGAAGGTGTTAGAATGAAGGGCCTTCTCCTGCATGTTAAGTTGAATGAAACGCAGGATTTGGTTAGGGAGATGCTCCATTTCGTAAGCGATGGGGCATCCTGAGGAACACTTTCCACACTGAATGCAACGACCTGCGTCCTGCCCCGTCAAAGCTAAGATCTGTTCTTTAAACGCATGAATATCTCCACGATTTAAAATCTCAGGCAACCTCCACCTCCTCTTTTAAAAAGGGTGCTTCAATCTGGGCGAAGATTTCTTCATCTGTGAACCCCTTGACCGTTACGGCCTTGGTCCGACACGTGGCCGCGCAGTTTCCACACCCATGACATACAGATTCCCTTACTCTTGCCACCATTTTCCCTTTGTATTCCTCGCTAATGATTGCATCAAAAGGACAGGCATCCATGCAGTTGAAACACCCACTACATGCCTCCTGGTCAACCCATGCAATCTTTGGTTCTATAGTCAATTCATCCTGTGAAAATACGGCGCACGCACGTACCGATGCCGCCCCTGCCATGGCAACTGAATCAGGAATATCCTTTGGAAACTGGCAGGACCCTGTAAGAAACACACCGGCTGTAACACTCTCCACAGGCTGAAGTTTAGGATGGGCCTCCGTGTAGAATCCATACTGATCGTAAGGCATATTTAGCATCTGTGCCAGCTTAACAGCATCCGGGTTTGGAACTACCGCGGTGGCCAGAACGACCAGGTCCGCCTCTATCTCAACCCGCTCACCGGCAAGGGTATCCGACCCCTGAACTATGAGCTTATCACCCCGGTCATAGATCTTTGATACCCGCCCGCGGATATATACAGTACCACTCTCACGCTGGGCCTTTTTGACAAACTCTTCGTAATTCTTTCCTGCTGCTCGGATGTCGATGTAAAAGACATAGGACTGACTGTCAGGGATATGATCCTTTAGCAGGATTGTCTGCTTTGCTGTGTACATACAGCAGATTCGGGAACAGTAAGGGACCCCCTTCGCCTCGTCCCGACTGCCCACACATTGAACAAAAACAATCTGTTTTGCCTCCCGTCCATCCGATGGCCGGATAACCTTTCCTTCTGTGGGACCCGATGTGTCTAGCATTCGTTCCAGATGAAGAGCTGTAATCACATCCTTATAACGCCCTCCCCCATATTCTTCGTAAACGGTCCAGTCGAAAAGGGAAAATCCCGTGGCCACGATGATCGCACCTATTTTTCTCTCTATCAGTTCATCTTGTTGCTCGTAATCGATAGCATTGGCTGGACATACTTTTTGGCAAACGCCACATTTGTTTTTCTGGAACTTGAGACAATGATCCCTGTCGATCACGGGGACATTTGGTACTGCCTGAGCGAACGGGGTATAGATAGCTTTCCGCATTCCCAATCCCATATCAAACTCGCTGGGTACCTTAGTGGGACACTTCTGAATGCACTCACCGCATCCTGTGCATTTGCTCATGTCAACGGAGCGCGCCTTCTTTCGAATGGTAACGTCAAAGTTTCCGATGAAACCCTCTATATTTTCGACCTCTGAATAAGTCAGCATCTCAATGTTCTCATCCTGGGATGACTCCGTCATCCGCGGGGTCAATATTCAGGCAGAGCAGTCAAGTGTGGGGAAGGTCTTCTCCAACTGTGCCATTCGGCCCCCGATACTCGGCGTTTTCTCAACCATCGTTACCTTGTATCCTGCGCGGCTGATATCAAGGGCAACCTGCATTCCGGAAATCCCCCCACCTATGACTAGGGCGCGTTTTTCAACGGGTGACTTGAGAGGCTTCAGTGGTTCCAACCGATTGGCCTTGGCAACTGTCATTCTAACAACATCCATCGATTTTTCTGTCGCTTTGGCCTTGTCGTCATGCACCCATGAGCACTGCTCCCGGATATTTGCCATCTCGAACATATATCGATTTAGGCCTGCCGCCTCGATGCACTTTTGAAAGGTTTTTTCATGCATCCTCGGAGAGCAAGAGGCCACAACAACTCGGTCAAGGTGATGTTCCTTGATGGCATCCCTAATGGCCTTTTGCCCTAGATCCGAGCAACTGTATTTCAGGTCGGTGGCAAACGCTACACCCGGAAGGGACTTGGCCTTTTCAGCAACTGATTTAACATCAACCACAGATGCGATGTTCGTTCCACAATGACAAACAAATACCCCTGTTCTGGCCATTTTTATGCTTTTCTCCTGTCTATTTTTTCAATTTTTATGGCACATACCTTATATTCTGGTATCTTGGCGATGGGATCCAGGGCAGCATTGGTCAAGCGATTCGCCGCTGCTTCGGCAAAGTGGAATGGGATAAATGCCACACCCTCCTTAATATCCGGCGTCACCAGTACCTTTATTTCCACGGAACCCCTACGCGAGGACACCTTTACCTTTTCCCCTTGCAAGATCCCTAAAGACCGGGCATCTTTTGGATGAAGCTCGATATAAGCCTCATTAATTTCATGGACCAGCGAGGGAGATACCCGTGTCATAGTTCCCGTATGAAAATGGAAGGCTAACCGTCCTGTCGTCAATTGTAGTGGATATTCTTCGTCCGGAAGCTCGGCTGGCGGCTTATATTCGATAGGTGTGAAAAGCCCCTTCCCTCTTGCAAAACCATCTTTATGGAGATAGGGACTGCCTGGATCATCCTTTGATCTACAAGGCCAATGGATAACCTCTTTCTCAATACGATCGTAGTCAATACCGTGGTAGATAGGCGTCAACTCCGCTATCTCATCGAAAACCTCCTTGGGAGAGGGATACTCAAACCCCTTTCCCCCCAAAGCTTGTGCCACCTGACAGAGAATTTTCCAGTCCTCCCTGGCCTCCCCCAAAGGTTCTATGGCCTTACGGATTCTCTGGACTCTTCGATCCGTCCCGGTGTAGGTGCCATCTTTCTCTGCGAAACTTGTCCCCGGCAAAACCACATTTGCCTTCCTGGCCGTTTCCGTCAGGAAGATGTCTTGCACCACCAGAAATTCGAGGTCGTCGAGGGCCTTTTCCACGTGATTTGAATCAGGGTCGCTCAGCATAGGGTTTTCTCCAAGGATGTATAGCCCCTTCAGCTTACCCTCTTCTACCGCATTGATCATTTCGACAACCGTCAAACCCACGTTAGGTGAAAGAGATACTCCCCAGGCCTTCTCAAACTTTTCCCTTATTTCGCTATTGGTAACATCCTGGTACCCGGGGTACTTGTTTGGAATAGCCGCCATATCAGTAGAACCTTGAACATTATTCTGGCCTCGCAAGGGATTGACCCCCGTGGAGGGCCGCCCGACCTGGCCTGTTAACATGGCAAGATTCGCAAGGGATTTCACATTATCCGTCCCGGTGGTGTGCTGTGTGATACCCATACAGTAAATAATGGAGGATTTCTCAGATTTTGCATAGAGTTCTGCGATCTTCCGGAGTGTCTCCTTTGGGATTCCCGTTATCTCCTCCACCTTCTCTGGAGGATAACCCTCCACAACCTTTTTCATTTCCTCGAACCCCTCGGTTCTCTCATCAATAAAGGCCTGATTATGCCATCCCTCTTTAAGTATGATGTGCATCAAACCATTTATCCATGCCACATCGGTTCCCAGATTCTGTTTTACATAAAGGTCAGCAAGGTGTGCGATGTGGGTCTTTCTTGGATCGATGACGATAACTTTTGCCCCCTTCTCCCTTGCCTTCATGATCCGTGAAGCTACCAGTGGATGGGAAGCAGTTGTATTGGATCCCGTGATGAGGATACAATCCGCATCCTCAATCTCTGGAACGCTATTGGTCATCGCCCCACTTCCGAATGCAGCGGCCAGACCGGCCACAGTGGAAGAGTGTCAGAGACGTGCGCAATGATCTACATTGTTCGTTCCAATCACCGCGCGAAAAATCTTTTGAAGAAGATAATTTTCCTCATTTGTGCATTTGGCAGAACTGAAGCAACCGAGGCTATCAGGACCGTATTTTTCCTTTAACTCAAGGAACCTCTTTGCCACAAAGCCAAGAGCCTCATCCCACGTAGCCTCTTCAAGCTTGTCGCCCTTTCTAATTAACGGCTTGGTTAGACGTCCCTCAGCATAGATAAATTGATGGGCATTCCATCCCTTAATGCAGAATTTTCCCTGATTGATAGGATGATCTTTCTGCGGTAGCGTTCCAACGACCTTCCCGTCCAGCACCTCTAGGAGCATACCACAACCTGTGCCGCAATATGTACATGTTGTCATTACTGTTCGATATTCCATGCAATCTCTCCACTATGTCTCGTCTATCCTTAATGGAATTTCGTACCCCTCACTTCCAAGGAATTCAAGGGGGTCTTTTTCATGTTCATCCTTTCCAGTAACATATCCCAGGTAATCGGCCATATCCTCTCTTACCTTTCGGTAGAGAGATCTTAAAGGGATGTGAGCAGGACATGCCTCCTCACATAACCCACAGTCAATACACCGGCCCGCCATATGAAAGGCACGTATCAGGTGGAAAATGGGGATCTCGGGAGGAGACTGCCCTCCCCTTACCAATGTTTCCTCCTCCAGGGTACACTGTTCACAGAAACACATGGAACAGACATTCCGACACCCATAACATTTGATGCATTTGGAAAACTGCCCCATCCAGTAATCGAGCCGTTGAGAAAGGTCCATTTTTTCAACCCTCTCCAGATCTGAACGATCCTCCACACCCTCCACCTTTTCACCGTAATGAATTTCACGTGGGTATGGCTGGCTGCACCGACAGGATTCGGCCATCTCCTTCGTACAAGCAATCCCGATGGGAAATATAAGATCTGAGTGGATTCTTTGGTTCTTCGCTAGCTCGATCAGGGCACGGTCGTCGCATCCGCGCACCATGACACCGATCTTTTCCTCCGGATACTTCCTAACGATTGTTAACAGAATATCAGTCATGGGATACCGAATATCGGGAACCACCAGGTTGTCAAGCCTGTCGATATTTTCCAGGGTGAATAGAAGAGGAATAGGATGACCTCCCTCCTCCACAAGCCCAAGAAAACCCGCGATCTCTTTAGATTCAAGCATATCTTTGATGGTTTTTTTCAAATTTTCCATTTTAAGATCCTTTCAGCGGGGAGGGTCCCAATAGCCGAATTTCTTCTGTAAATTCCTTCGCTACCCTTGCGAACTTGTCTCCCTCGGATGCAGCAATCCAATCTGCCCTGAGACGTTTCGGTTCAACCCCAATGAACTTTAAAAGGTCTTTCATAATCGTAACTCGGCGCTTGGTGATATAATTCCCCTTAATATAATGGCAGTCTCCATAATGACATCCGGTCACCAAAACGCCATCTGCCCCTTTCTGAAAGGCCTTTAGGATAAAATGGGGTGAAACTCTTCCACTGCACATAACACGAATAGGAAGCACATTAGGCGGATATTTAAGACGCATGCTTCCTGCCAGATCCGCACCAGCATAGGAACACCAATTACAGCAAAAGGCTATAATCTTCGGTTCAAAGTTTCCTTTTTCATCTGACATTTCTTAAGCTCCACTTAGTTTAATTTACAAATGTTCCTAAACCACCCGCCCGATTTTGTCAATATATTTTTGTACTGGTCCCAAAACTAATCGAGTTTTCTCCCAGAATCAAAGGCCTTCCGGTTTAAATCATGAAGCTTTTCAGGAAGTTTTCCAAGGATCTTGTCTACCCACAGCGACTCGTCAATATCAAAAAATTTGGAGAATATCCCAATCATGACCACGTTGGCTGCCCTAATATTCCCGAGATCCATGGCAGTCCTACTGGCGGGTACTAACGTAAAGTTCTTAAATTTCTTTGTTGTTTCTTCAAAAAGTGCCCTTGGATATTCAGCCTCACCCAAATTAACTGATGGTGGGTTAATCTCAAGATCATTCACAACAACCCTTGTATCCTCATTGCAGAAGTCAAGCCAGCGAAGCAATTCCAGTTTTTCAAAACAGATCAGATAATCGGCGCTACCCTTTGGAATGGTGGGGGAAAAAACCTTTTTTCCGATCCTGACGTGACTTGAAACGCTCCCACCCCGTTGAGCCATCCCATGGATTTCACTCTTTTTGACATCAAATCCTGCATCAAGCATTACCTCTGAAAGGATGTCACTGGCAAGGATAATTCCCTGACCTCCAACGCCTGCCATTAATACGCTTGTTGTTTTTTCCATCTTGTTGCATCCCCTTTTTCATTTACAATCATTTACAAGTTTTCAACCAGCCCAAAAAAGACTTTACCTTCGGTCTTAATAGCGTTTACATTGCAAAGCTGGTAACAAAGTCCACATCCGTTACATAACGTTGCCTCTATGGTTGCGTAACCCTTCCGTTTTTTTCCATCCGCATTCGTTCCCTCTTCCGAGTTCCAGGTAATGGCCGGGCATCCTAACCCAATGCACCGCTTGCAGCCGATACATTTGTCTGTTTCAACGTAATACGGTTTCTTGGCCTTCGGAATCGCCCTTTTTAGGAGTGCACACGGACCCTGATTTATAATAAGAGATGGTTCATCTTTTTCAACCTCTTCCTTTAGAACCCTCTCATATTCCTCAAGGTTATAAGGGTTTGCCTTAACGATGTTTTTAAAACCCAGCGCTTTCCCCAATTCAGCAAAATCAACAGCATGGGTCTCCTCACCCCGGACCGTATACCCTGAAGCAGGATGATCCTGCGCTCCTGTCATGGCCGTGATCCGGTTATCCGCTATAATTACCGTCGCGTACGATTTATTATAAACCACATTGGCAAGGCCGGTCATCCCACTGTGTATAAATGTAGAATCTCCGATGACTGCCACAAACTTCCCGCGACCTTTATCACCCAATGCCTTGGACATTCCCATAGCGTGCCCAATGCTCGCCCCCATACAGACACAGGTATCCAACGAGGTTAAAGGAGGTAAAGCACCAAGAGTGTAACACCCGATGTCCCCCGCTGCAAAAAGCTTCAGCTTTTTTATCGTGTAAAACATCCCCCGGTGAGGGCAACCTGGACACATGTTGGGGGGGCGTGACGGAATATTTTCTGGATTTGTCAGGAAAGGCCTCATTGGGATTCCCGTTACTTTCTCTTTAATGATGGAAGGTGTTAACTCACCACAGATAGGTAAGACATCCTTGCCCAAGTCTACCTGGATTCCCATAATCTTTAAATTTTCTTCAATAAACGGATCTAACTCTTCAATGACATACAGTTTCTTAACTTTTGATCTAAAATCACGGATCACCTTTTCTGGAAGAGGCCATACCATCCCAAGCTTGAGATACGAAGCTTCGGGGAAAACCTCTTTGGCATACTGATAGGAAATCCCGGAGGTGATGATTCCAGTCTCTGGGTCGTTCATCTCGATCTTGTTTAGATCTATGGACTCAGCATACTTTTTCAGCTTTAAGAAACGCTCTTCCACCACAACGTGGCGCTTTCTTCCGTAAACGGGCAACATCACATATTTTGAGGGATCCTTACGCACCTTAATCTCCTGAGTCCCCTCCCTCCTCTCTTTTAATTCTACCGGGGCGCGGGAATGGGAAACACGTGTTACACTTCTTACCATAACAGGTGTATCAAACTGTTCACTGATATCAAAGGCACGAATCACAAAATCCTTTGCCTCTTGGCTGTCGCTCGGTTCCAACATGGGAATTTTCGCAAATTTTGCGTAATTTCGATTATCCTGTTCGTTTTGGGAACTATAAAGTTGAGGATCATCCGCAGTAATTAAGACCAGCCCACCACAAATTCCCGTGTAACTTAACGTCATCAAAGGGTCAGCCGCTACGTTTACACCCACATGTTTCATGGAAACCATGGCCCTGGCACCAGTAAATGCTGCCCCCATGGCAACCTCGAGAGCAACCTTTTCATTCGGGGACCACTCAGCATAAATTTCAGGATACTCCTTTGCAACCGTTTCCAGGATCTCTGTACTAGGTGTCCCTGGGTAGGCAGAAGCAAACGTTACTCCTGCTTCATAGGCGCCCCTGGCTATAGCCTCATTTCCTGATAACAGCTTTTTCATCCCATCCTCCCTTCTCGGTGATAGTTTTTAAAACCTTTCTGATACAATTCCTACTGGGTGATGCCCAACCTGGCCTTTTGAATCTTTACAAGAATAACCGGGAGGGCAAAATCCGAATTCCCATTTACTTTTAGCTCCGAAAGCGTCTTCTTCGCCATATTCTTTTTACCTTGCCGCAACTGACAAATATAAAGATGATAACGCACTGTATCTTTCAAAAAATCATCCGGATCCCTTAAAAGGTTGGCGAAAACCTTCTCTGCCTGAGCATAAGCTCTTCTTTCCTCCAAGGCGTATCCCTTCATCAACTGAGAAAGTATCTTAACAACCTTAGGCAACTTGGTGTCAGAAAGTAGTTTCTGTACCGTTTCTATACATCCTTCTTTACTACCATGCTCAAGGAGACAGGAAGATTTCTGGAGCAACCCGTAAACCGCAGCCGGCGTATCCGGGTATTTGGTTTCAAGGGTGTCCCAGGCATTACAGAGGGCAGTTTTCCGCAACCTGGTGGCCTTATGCATCTCTATTTGAATGTTATGATAAAGTGAAAAGGCAGCCATCTCTTTTCTTATCGCATGTCGGTGCCACATGAACCCCACGCCCATCAAAATCGCGATAACTACAAGGCCCGATGCAAAAAATTTCCAGTTTCTTAAGATGTATTGGTAAATCTCCGTAGTAGTACTTACAAATTCGTCTGGTTTCTTTAATTCCTTGCGTGTGATTTTCTTTTTCGTGGCCATTTCCAACCCTTAAAAATCGCTTTTCTTTTTATATATAGTGTCGTGGCTTTTGTCAATGAAAAATGTTAAAAGATTAACATAATCAATCGTGAGAAGGAGGTTATCCTATGAAAATTGTTGATCTTCGAAGTGACACTGTAACCAAGCCAACAGAAGCTATGCGGAAGGCTATGGCTTCTGCTGAAGTGGGTGACGATGTCTTCGGGGAGGACCCAACAGTCAATCGACTTCAGGAGAGAATGGCAGAGATACTTGGGAAAGAAAAGGCCTTATTTGTTGCTTCGGGCACTATGGGCAATCTTGTTTCCATCCTGACCCACACACGTCCGGGGGATGAGGTCATCTTGGAAGCCAATGCACACCCGTTTCATTATGAATCAGCCGGAGCGGCAGCATATGGAGGGGTTCAATTTTTTCCCATTGTTGGAAATCATGGGATACTTGACGCGGAGGACATTGCCCTTGCCATCCGCCCGGATGACGCTCATTATCCCCCAACGCGCCTTATATGCCTAGAGAATACACATAATCGGGGTGGGGGAAAGATATATCCTATTGAAAAGATTGAGCAAATAAGGCATCTCGCCGATCAGCATCATCTTGCTATGCACTTGGATGGCGCACGGCTTTTCAATGCCAGTGTTGCCACCGGCATCTCCCTGGAAACCTTCTGCAAACCCTTTGAGTCTGTTTCCGTTTGCCTCTCCAAAGGGTTGGGATGCCCCGTCGGATCGGTGATTGCTGGATCAGCACCTTGGATTCGGGAGGCTCATCGTATTCGAAAACGCCTGGGAGGCGGTATGCGCCAGGCCGGTATTCTTGCGGCTGCCGGTCTTTACGCGCTGGATCACCATATAGATCGTCTCCAAGAAGACCATTATCATGCCCGCCAACTAGCCAATGCTATAAGCCAGATCCCCCTTTTTGAATTCACGCCTTCCACAGTCGAGACAAATATTATCGTCTTACCCATTCATGATTCAGTGATTACACCACTAGAGGTAGTTACACGTCTTCAAGATGAAGGGGTGTTGACGGTTCCATTTGGGCCCCGGGAGATCCGTCTTGTTACCCACCTTGGTATCGATGATGGTGACGTTACCTATGCCATTGAGATCTTTAAAAAGTTGTTTGGCAATTAGTCTCTTGTAATTTTATTGTGAGCCGACTTTACCTCATTTTCGCCTTCATCAGTATAGTTCTCTGGAGCTTTCTGGCTTATCTGGGAGCTTCTCTAAACAGGTTCCCTCCCCTTTTTGTCACCGGTGCGGCCCTTACCTTCAGCGGAATTTTAAGTTTGATAAAATCAAAGAAATGGAGAATTTCATTTAAAATCCTTCTTGTTGGCGTAGGCGGGATTTTCGGATATCACTTTTTCTTCTTTTCCGCCTTACATCATGCGCCACCCATTGAGGCAAACCTCGTAAACTACCTATGGCCCCTTTTCATCGTGCTTCTCACCCCCCTGTTCTTCCAGCGCGCTTCCCTTTGCTTTCACCACTGGATGGGAACACTCTTAGGGTTCGTGGGGACAGCTTTGGTCATTACTCAGGGACATCTCAGGTTTTCAACAGAATTCCTTTTCGGATATTTCCTTGCTTTCCTTGCAGCCTTAACCTGGGCAAGTTATTCTCTGATGACAAAACGATTGTCTCCCTTTCCATCCTACGCCGTGGGGAAGTTCTGCCTTATTTCAGGTCTCCTTTCCCTTACAATCTATTCACTTCATGGGAACCTTTTATTAACCCTCCACAGGCTTCAGCTCATTGATGCTATCCATCTCGTTCTTCTCGGAAGTGGCCCACTTGGTCTTGCATTTTTTACATGGGACGCAGCTCTTAAACGAGGGGATCCACGTATTATCGGAGCTTTAACTTACCTAACCCCGTTGCTTTCTACCTTCATCCTCGTAGAATTAGGCGGATATCACCTTTCAGGTATCTCAGCAACAGGAATGGTGATTATCATCTCCGGGGCTACGATTGGTACACTTGAACTGTATCGCAAGAACCCTTTTCCACATCTAAACGGAAGATAAACTAACGGCTAAACCCTATAGGTGCTATAATTAAAACCTCATTCCCTTAAAGAGAGTTTGTTGACTTGTCTCGATAGCCTGTTTCATTTTTACAACGTATTCCGGTCGCTTACCATCCTTCCACCGAGGATATCCTCCTTGCCACACGTAGCGAGTCAATTCGTGAAACCCTGTAAAAGTAAAAAGATACTCCCCGATTTCTACCTGTCTTTTCTCTTCATCAACGCGAAAAAGAATCGTTTCCTTTGTTGCATATTTTATAACAATCCTCTCGATTAGGGGGCGTGTTAAAAACCCATCTGGCCTCTGTTTAAATTTTTCCAGCTGCCGAGGAAAGGGAAAGTGAGTGTAAATCTCCCCTATAAACCCGGCAAAATGAATCCCAGCAATGGCACCGTGCAAATCACCTATGCTCGAAGGAGGGATTTTATATACACCCCATTGAGTTACATTGTTAAAACCAGGTGGGCTTTCAGCGAGAGATTTTATTCCTTCACAAAAATCAGACGCAAAAAAGAAATCGTGCTCAAGAAGCAACATATCTGTTTCGATGTTAAAGAACCCAAAAGCAACGGATCCATAATTGATAGATTCAAAGGCTAATGGCATAAGGTTGTCTGATTAGTGTAATCTATCCGTTACATTTTATACTTACCGAAATCATCAGGATTCAGCTTTTCCAGGATCTCCTTCAGTTTCTCTTTATCCGTGGTGGTAGCCACCCGGGTTGAAGCACTCTCAGTCTTTTGTTCCGCTTTTTCTTCCTTTTTGGATTTATCCAGAACTTCATCAAGCACAAAAATAGGTGCCCCACTCCTTACGGCTATGGCTACGGCATCACTTGGGCGGGAATCTATCTGGATGCATTCCCCTTCTCTCTCAAGGTGAAGGAGGGCGTAATAGGTGTTGTTCCGAAGGTCACAGATCTCAACCCTAAGAACCCTTGCACCCAGTTGGCCAATGATGGTTTTCAGGAGATCATGAGTCATGGGGCGTCCCACGTCAACTTTCTCAAGAACCGCTGCAATAGATGTAGCTTCAAGCACACCAATCCAGATCGGAAGTGTTTGATCCCCTTTCAGATCCTTAAGAATCAAGACAGGTGAGTTCGTCAGAGGATCGACCATCAAACCACCTACAACCATTTCAATGTACATGCCCTTCCTCCATCTCCCCCAATAGGGAATTCTGAAAAGCTTGCTTTATTCTAACCTTTACTTCCTGGCCCGCAAGGGTCGGGGAAGCCTTAAAATGAACAATGCGATTATCCTTTGCACGTCCCATCATAAAACCCTCTGGATACCTACTCGGTTTTTCTACAAGAACATCTTTAATTTTCCCTACTTGATCTTGATTCTTTGCATAAGTAATTTTCGACTGAAGGGTTTGAAGCGTTCGGAGACGTCTCAATTTTTCATCCTCTGGGATCTGGGAGGGAAATGCTGCCGCACGTGTCATGGGGCGAGGAGTATAACGAAATGAGAAAAGTGTGTCAAAACGAACCCTCTCAATCAGTGAAAGTGTATCCTCAAAATCCCTCTCCGTCTCTCCCGGGAAGCCTACTATAACATCCGCTGAGATGGCAATCTCAGGCCTTATTTTTCGAAGTTTTTCAATTTTGTCCAGGTACTCTTCGCGAGTATACCCTCTTCCCATCAGCTTAAGAATACGCGTTGAACCAGATTGAAAAGGCAGATGAATGGATTCGCACAAAGTATCAAGCTCTCCAAACAGGTGGATTATTTCATCCCCCAAACTTGCAGGATGCGAGGTTACAAAACGTAACCTTCTTACTCCCTTATGGGTGTTAATTTTACGTAAAAGGGAAGCAAAAGTCAAATCATTCTTCCTGTCAAGACCATAACGATTAACATTCTGTCCAAGAAGGATAATCTCGCGGGTACCATGGGAAGTAAGTGCCTTGATCTCTTCCAGGATTTCCACTGATGGCCGACTTCGTTCCCTTCCTCTCACAAAAGGTACGATACAATACGTGCAGAATCGGTTACACCCCTGCATTACTGACACATAAGCGCTGACCCCTGGCGTCGCGAGTGGTTCACGAAAGATAGATAATGATTCTTTATCGCTAACGAATTCTGTAAAAGCAATCCGTTGATGATCCTGTAAGAAATGGGATAAGATCTCTGGAACCCTGTGAAGAGCTTGTGTGCCGATAACAAAGTCAATCCTCCTGTCTTTTTTTAACATCTCTCCGCCGTACTGTTGCGCCACACACCCCATCACACCGACCACTTTTCCGGGTGATTTGATCCTTCCAAGAAATGAAAATGCCTTTTTTTCCGGCTTTTCACGTACGCTGCAGGTATTGATCAGGATAAGGTCAGCTTCTTCTTGAGATGACACCTCTTGAAGGCCATGCCTTTTGAGAAGGGCGGCTACCTTCTGTGACTCATTGACATTCATCTGACAGCCAAACGTATGGATAAAAAATTTCACAGTCCCTTTACCCTGTAACAATCATGGCCCCGCACAGAAGTTTCATACGGGGCCACTGTTAACATTTCGTACTTATAGAAAGGTCTACCGTAGGGTAAATTTGCCATCCAGGATCTTCATCTTTTCAACTATTCCACCATACTCTAACTCTCCATAGGGTAGCATGGCGCAACCTGAAAAGCCCTGTTGTCTGATCTCAGTAGCTTTCCTCGAGACTATGTTCCGAATATAGTCCCAGTAAGGATGGTCGAATGCATCCGCCGGTTCTGTTAATTTACCTTCGTGGACACAGTAGGCACTACAGGAAACAATAGGAGGACCATCAAAAAATGAAATCGTTGAATTCCTCTTCACAGGCATCAGGGGCCCCGCATGG
>JALTIG010000063.1 GCA_027004185.1 bacterium
GTGCTGCAATGGGTGCCGCATTTGGTGGCAACCTGTTTACCCTCTATCTATTTTACGAAATGGTTTCAATTTTTACCTATCCTCTGGTTATGCACCATCAGGACGAGGAGGGCTATACGGGAGCGAAAAAATATATCATTTATTTGATGTTTACCTCAAAAGCGTTCCTCTTGCCGGCAATGATTATCATCTATGTCCTTTGCGGCACTCTTGATTTCAACTCTGCTAATATTGTCCACGGAATTTTTCCTCCTGATGCGGATCGTTTTGTTGTTGGTATTGCATACCTGCTCTGCCTGTTTGGGTTCGCAAAGGCTGGTATTATGCCTCTGCATAACTGGCTGCCCGACGCAATGGTCGCACCAACTCCCGTCAGTGCATTGCTCCACGCTGTTGTCGTGGTTAAGGTTGGAGTTTTCTCCATCTGCCGGGTCATGCTGTCAGTTTTCGGTACCGATATCCTTCATGATACCGGTTTAGGGTTGATGACCGCTTATTTTGTCTCATTTACCATCCTGACGGCTTCGGTAATTGCGATGACCAAGACCAATCTTAAGGCACGCTTGGCTTACTCAACGGTCAGCCAGTTGTCCTACATCGTTCTCGGTGTTGCGATGCTGACTCCGAACTCTATTACCGGTGGCTTAATCCATATTGCTAACCACGCTTTTGCCAAAATCACCCTGTTCTTTGCTGCTGGTTGTATTTTTGTTGCCAGTGGCAAGAAAGATATCTCTGAGCTGGGGGGGCTGGCCAAACGGATGCCTTGGACGATGACAGCGTTCGGTCTTGCTTCCCTGGGGATGATCGGTATCCCCCCGGTCGGTGGTTTCGTAACAAAATGGTATTTAGCACTTGGTGCTATGGATATCCATAACTGGATCTTGTTGTGTGTGTTGCTGACGAGTAGTTTGCTCAATGCCTGTTATTTTATCCCAGTTGTTCTTAAGGCTTTCTTTGGTAAGCCATTGCCTGCCGATGAGAGTTTAACCAGTAGTCTTGAGGGTAGACCGCTCATTCTGTTCATGGTTATTCCGCTGTTTATCTCTGGAACAATATCAGTGTTGATGGGTGTTTATCCCAACCTGTTCCTGGACCTCATTAACCTTATGGTGAAGTCATGATTGTAAAATTCCTAACTTATTTACGGGAAAGACCAGTCTTCCTTAAATGGTTCCTGGTCTCTATTCTTGCCTCTTCAGTTGTTTATGACCTGTTTGTTGATCGTCATCACGCCGAATTCTGGGGAGACCATCTCGTTGGTTTCTGGGCGGTATTTGGTTTTGTCGGCTGTCTGGCAATGATTGTGTTTTGTAAAGGGCTGTCACACGTATGGCTGGAGAGGGACAAGGATTATTATGACAAGTAGTATTTTTATGCATCCAGCCACAATATTTATTATTGGTGCGCTGCTTTTGCCCTTGGCGAATAAACTTAAGATCCAGAAAATCTGGCTGGTGCTGGTACCGCTGCTGGCTTTTATTCAGATCCACTATTTGCCGGAATCTTTTGGTCAGGTTGAATGGCTTGGATTTGACCTTCAGTTCGGCCGGGTGGATCAGCTGACAATCGTCTTTCTCCATGTATTTACTCTGATGGCTCTGATTGGCAGTATTTTTGGTCTGCATGTTAAAGAGAGTGGCCAGCATCTATCTGCCTGGTTATATGTCGCTGGCTCTCTGGGGACGACGCTGGCAGGGGACTATCTGACGGTTTTTATCTTCTGGGAATTGTTGGCTGTTTCTTCCGTTTTCCTGATCTGGTATCGCAAACGGAAACGCTCTATAGAAGCTGGATACCGTTATATTCTGGTTCACACGACCGGGGGTCTGATTCTCCTTGGTGGAATTTTCCTTCACTACCAGAATGGGCACGATTTGAGTTTTGTGGCAATCTCTCCCGATACTGCAACCTTAGCTCAATATATCATCATGGTCGGCTTCATGCTCAATGCCGCTGTTCCACCGATCCATGCCTGGTTGCCCGATGCTTATCCTGAAGCAACGGTTATCGGTGCGGTTTTTATGTGTGCCTTTACGACAAAAACTGCCGTCTATGTCCTGGCTCGTGGATTTGCCGGGTTTGAAGCCTTGATGATTCTGGGTGCGATAATGACGCTCTACGGGGTCTTTTACGCGGTTATCGAAAATGATGCCCGGCGAATACTTGCGTACCACATTGTCAGCCAGGTTGGTTACATGGTCTGCGGTATTGGTATCGGGACCGAAATGGCGGTCAATGGCGCAGCTGCACATGCCTACGCACACATCCTCTATAAAGCACTCCTGTTCATGGGGGTCGGTAGTGTCCTCGAAATGACTGGCCGCTCAAAGTTGACCGAGTTGGGGGGGCTATATAAATATATGCCTTTCACAATGATATGCACGATTATCGGTGGTATCGCTATTTCCGGATTCCCGCTGACCAGTGGTTTTATCAGTAAATCAATGATTATTGCTGCGGCAGGGGAAGAACATCAGATTATCATCATGCTGATGCTCGCTTTGGCTGCTGTTGGTACGTTCCTCTCGGTTGGCATTAAATTGCCCTATTTCATCTTCTTTGGCCCCAATGATTGTGGCTTAAAGCCAAAAGAGGCCTATTGGAATATGAAGGTTGGCATGAGCATAGCTGCATTTATGTGTATATTCCTCGGTGTCTTCCCCGATTACCTCTATAATATGCTCCCTTATGCTGTGCATTGGCAGCCGTATACGGCACACCATCTGGCTGAGACTTTTTACCTGCTTGGTTTTACCGGTTTCGCATTTTACCTGATGTCGAAATACCTCAAGCCGCACGATGTTTCCAACCTTGATCTGGATTGGTTCTATCGACGTGGTGCAGATTGGTTCATGTGGTTAGCACGTCATCCGGTCAGTGCAACGAATGAATGGGTCAGTAACGTCTACCGTAATGTTGGTCTCCGCTTTACCATGGCGACAGCAAAGGCTCTCTCGTGGTTTGATTGGGAAGGGATCGACTGGGCACTTGATGGCAGCGCCCGGGGCGTGGTCAAAGGCGGAGATCAGGTTCGACAGTTTCAGACTGGCAAATTGCAGCAATACATTGGTGCTGCCGCCGCTCTGGTGTTTATTATTCTTATCGTTGTTGTTCTGATCTGATCTTGTCTGTTGGTTAACGGATAGGCAAATACTTAATAGACAGTAGGAAGTCATGGAAAACTATCTCATTCTGAATACATTGAATTATCCGATTTTGTCGACATTGCTGATTGTGCCGGTGATCGGAGCTATTGTGGCCATGTTCTTGCGTGGTGATACGGTGCTCAAATACTGGAGCTTTGCAGTCACCGTGGTGACAGCTCTCATATCGTTGCCATTATGGAGCAGCTTTGATCAGACGACAGCCAAGTATCAATTTGCTGAACTGCGGCATTGGTTTCCAGCATTAGATCTTGATTTTGTGCTGGGTGTTGATGGAATCAGTGTCCTGCTGGTTCTTCTCACGACTCTAGTCATGCCACTGTGTATTCTCTGCTCCTGGACCTATATCAAAACCCGCTGGAAAGAGTTTGTCATTGTTACACTATTGATGGAAACTGCGATGCTTGGAGTTTTTGTCAGTTTGAATACAGTTCTGTTTTATATCTTCTGGGAGGGGATGCTGGTCCCTATGTACCTGATCATTGCGATCTGGGGGGGAGCACGCAAGGATTACGCATCGATCAAATTTTTCCTTTATACCTTTGCCGGCAGTATCTTCCTGCTGGTCGCAATTATTGCGATGTATATCAAGACGGGAACCTTCTTTATTCCTGATTTGATGGCTTATAGCTTCAGCTTTTCATTCCAGATCTCGATATTTCTGGCTTGTGCTATTGGGTTTGCCATTAAAATGCCAATGTTTCCTTTCCATACCTGGTTGCCGGCAGCTCACGTTGAGGCCCCGGTTGCAGGATCGGTTATTCTTGCCAGTATTCTGCTGAAAATGGGTGGCTACGGATTTTTGCGCTTCTGTCTGCCGATGGCACCGGCTGCTACGTTATACTTTGTTCCGCTGCTTCTGGTGATGTCCTTAGTCAGTATTGTTGTTGGTGGCTACCTGGCCCTTGGGCAAACAGATATTAAGAAACTGATCGCCTATTCTTCCGTTGGTCACATGGGTTTTGTAACCTTGGGGATTTTTCTTCTCAACGATGCCGGGATTAAAGGTGCAATGTTGCAGATGCTCAATCATGGAGTGACCACCGGCGCACTGTTTATCCTCATCGGTATTATTTATGAGCGAACCCATAGTCGCGAAATTGCGGACAATAGTAAGTTAGGGATGTTTATGCCGATCTATGTCACCTTCCTCGGCATCTTCTCTCTTTCATCGCTGGCTTTTCCCGGCACAAACAGTTTTGTCGGTGAGTTTCTGGTTCTGTTTGGTGCTTTTGATAAGTATCCGCTGGTTGGTGCTGTTTCGATCCTTGGGGCCATTCTTGCCGCAGCATACATGTTGCGACTATTGCAGAAAATGGTCTGGGACGATTCGGACGGCCATGTCCACCATGGTCATGATGATCACGGCGATGACAAAGGGCACAAGTTGTTCGATTGTAACGCTCGTGAATTTATCCAGCTGGCATTCTTAACTGTCTTTGTTTTCTGGATCGGACTCCACCCGACTCCGTTACTGAACATGATGGATAGCAGTGTGACACATTTATTACAGCAGATCGACGTCGGTAGTATTGTCCCGGCAGAAGCTATTCAACATGGCGAAAGTCAGGCCCTGCTGAACAATGCAGGGGCCTGGATC
>JALTIG010000064.1 GCA_027004185.1 bacterium
TTATTATCGCAGGGGACTTTTCTGATAAATCTTTTTGCGAAAAGCGGGATGAGGCAAACTTCGAGATAGTTTCTTATGCCATCTCTATTGGGGGGACCGCGACGGGGGAACACGGAATTGGGATTGGTAAAAAGAAATTTATGACGATGGAACATGGCAAAAGCCTGGGTCTTATGAGGGATATCAAGAGCATGATGGACCCCAATAGGATTTTGAACCCCGGGAAAATGGTTGATTAAATTAGAAAAAAAATGAATAAATAACGTTGGTTCATTAAGCTCGGATGTTTCGGTTCAATCATGGCCCTTTTCTCTTTAACGCTCCTTAGCTGATCCCGGTCTTTTTTTTAACCAGTCCACTTCTGCCTGGAGCTGACCCACTTTACGATACAGGCAATCTTTCTCTTTCTTTAGCTTCTCTGCCTCATTTTCTTTCCTCTTGGAAAAGATCTTAGGCGCAACATCCAGTAGCTTCTTCTTCCATAGGGTGATCTGGTTGATATGGACCTCATATTCCTTGGCTAATTCCTTGGCGGTCTTGCCTTCCTTGATGGCTTCATAGCTACTTTGGCCTTGAACTCATCTGAGAACTTCCTGCGATGCTTCATCCTTGTGAACCCACTTTCTTTTTCCTACCCATCTTCACTTTACCATATTGTCCCATTTTTGGGGTCCACTATTAGGTAAGGATGAATTGAAGAGATTTGAGGTTTGAATGAATGTATCTATCACAGGTGAAACTGGTGCGAGAGGAAAGCAAGTGTCTTTTCGACTTCCTGCCTTGCCTTTTCTTTGTCTGGCCCTTTAACCGAATAGGGGTAATCATAAAGGCTGCCAACCTCCATTTCTGGGCCAAACATCATTCCCCCCACAAGACCAGCAAATTCATCCCTCGGATCTAACCCGGTTAAGACCGCCCATGCCAAGGTCCAGCACCGGGCGGTTCGGTAGATATCATAGCCCCCTCCTCCTGTAGCAAGGATCTTTTGGCATGTTTTCCTCAATTCATCAATCATCTTGATGTAGGAATTATTGGTGAGCATAAGATCGGTCAAGGGGTCAGAAATCATGGTGTCTGCTCCCAATTGGGCAACAAGGATATCCGGCTCGAAACGCTTGATAAGGGGCAACGAAATTTCATAGAAGGCCTTAAGATAAAGCTCGTCATCCGTTTTTGGGGGTAACGGAATGTTGACCGTAAAACCCTTTCCTTTTCCCTCTCCGGTTTCATCTGCATATCCCGTGTGCGGGAAGAGATATCTTCCCGATTCGTGCATGGAAATGACTTGGACTCTATCTTCTCCATAGAAGGCTTCCTGGACCCCATTTCCGTGGTGTGCGTCGATATCGATATAAGTGACCCGTGCACCGCGATTCAACGCCTCACGAATGGCAATTACGAGGTCATTGATATAGCAAAACCCTTCGGCCTGGGAGTGATGAGCATGGTGAAAACCACCAAGCGGATTAAAAGCAACATCTGCCTCATTTTCCAGAAGTGTAACAATACCCTCCCACGTGGCGCCAGCACACCTTCTTGACCATTCGTAGATCCCTTTCAAGGGAGGGTTGTCTTCCGATCCGATGCCAAACCTAAGCATATCTTCGAATATCTCACCACGACCCACACGCGATACGGCATCCAGATATTCGTTACTGTGAGCAAAAAGGAGATATTTCCTCTCCAAAGGGGAAGGGGATTTCACTGATGTGTGAGGATAGCCTAGCAGCCCATAGCGATGACAGAGCTCGAACGTTTTTTGCGACCGCTCCGGTTTAAAGGGGTGGTCTGCTCCAAAATCGTACCATGATGTCTCCGCTGAATAATAAAAAATGGCACGCCCCATGAAACTCTATTCTTCCAAGTTACCCAAAAGGGATTTGACCAGTTCCAGGAGTTTACCCGGATCAATAGGTTTTGTAAGATAAAGGTCACAGCCACACTCCTCAGACTTTGGGTCTTTTGTCTTTATCTTAGCGGTCAGCATGATGACCTTGACTTTGCTCATCTCATCCCGGCGCCGACGAACTTCAATGCATACATCAAACCCTGTCGTCTTCGGCATGACCACATCGAGGATGAGCAAATCAAACCTTTCCCTTTTCAGAATTTCCAAAGCATCCTGGCCACTATTTGTGGTTTTGACCTCGTAGCCTGATGAGACGAACAGGTCATGAAGGGCCTCAAGCATAAGTATATCATCATCGACGATCAGGATTCTATGGGGCATCCGCTTCACCACCTTCCAAAAAGGGCTTTCTTACCCTACAGCTTCCAATCTGGTAAGGCAAGACGACAATGAAATCCGATCCCTGATTCAATTTACTTTTAACCTCGATTTTACCCCGATGTGCCTCAATAATCTTGTAACATATGGACAACCCCAGCCCCATCCCTTTGTCAGTGCTTTTGGTTGTAAAAAAAGGATTAAAGATCTGCTCGATTTGCTCTTCAGTAATCCCTATCCCAGTGTCCTTGACGCTGATTTTAACTTGACGGACCTTCGGGTCGAAATCCGTAGAAACGGTCAACACCTTATTTACACTTTTTTCCATGGCATCACATGCGTTGGAGATTAGGTTTAGTAAGACCTGTTCAATCTGATTCTTATCACCCAACACTTCTGGCAAATCTTCCCTCAAGTTACATCTCACCTCAATACACTGATTTAACGCTTGTTGCTGAATGATTTCAAGGACAGAAGTAACCGCTTCATTCACGTTCATCGGCGTAAAGGCCATTTCAGCCTGCATTGAAAAGGCCTTTAGCTTTTTTACGATGTTTTTGATTCTCAAGTTGCATTTCTTAAGGAGGGAAACCCGTTTCTGAAGTGTGGGGCTGTGACGGGTTTCCTCTTCCATCAAGTGAAGGAATGTATCGGAGGCCATCAAAGGGTTATTGATCTCGTGAGCAACCCCTGTCACGAGATCCCCAAGGGCCTTCATTTTGACCGCTTGAATCAATTCAGCTTGCGTGATCGACAGCTCTTCCAGGAGCTTTTTTCGGTCTGTGATATCCTGAAAAACGCCCATCGTTCCCACGACCTCTCCATGATCACCGTAAAGAAGTGTATCCGAGGTTCTGATGGGGATAATCCTTTCTCCAACCTTCATATCGAACTCGTAATCCCGGATCCGACCCATCTCCCAGAGTTTTTTCATGATCCTTCGAGCCTGTTCGATGCCGTCTTTGTAATAGAGAGAGATGTGTTTCCCAATGATCTGATAGCCCGGAAGCCCGATAAGATCCCTAAATGCTCTGTTGACATACGTAATCTTTCCTTTCATGTCGGTTGTAACAATCGCGTCAATAGAGCTTTCAAGGATATTCAACATGAAGTTCTTGGAGATTTTTAGTTCCCTCTCCAGATTTAAAAGATCGGGAGGCATTTCTTGGGCAACCTCGAGAATCCCTTTATACTTTCCATTTGTAGCTCTCAACGAGCAGAAATTAGAAATGGTTGAGAATTGCTTACCGTTTTTATGCCTTCGGAGATACCGTCCACCGGCCCGTCCCTTGGTTCTCAGGGCATCAAGGATCTCTTCAAAAAGGTGAGAGGACCTGTCTTCTGTAGAGAAGGTAAGATCCTGAATGTTTTTACCTTTTGCCTCCCGTTCAGTATAGCCGAATAGGTTGGTAGCTCCCTGATTGAACAGGATTATCCTTCCTCCGGGATCGGCAATCAATATGGCGATATGCTGGGCAGATTCAAGAGCGTCCCTTAAAATATCACCGTCACTCATCCCCGGACCCCTGGCATGCAAAGTTTGAAGCCGCTTTCTTGCACAAAATCCCCCTTCCACTTAGAAAAATATCCTTTCGGTGTTACAATCAACCTTAGGAAAATCTCTGTAGGCTCTGTTTCTCGCTCAGCCGCTATACAACCCGCTCTGCAATTAGTTTTTTTACTACTGTGGGGTCTGCCAGTGTGGAGGTATCTCCGAGATTTTCTATATCCCCTGCCGCAATCTTCTTCAGGATTCTGCGCATAATCTTGCCACTTCTCGTTTTTGGCAGGTTGTCCGCCCACTGAATCTTTTCCGGTGTGGCGATCGGCCCGATTTCTCTCCGGACGTGTTGTACCAATTCCTTCTTCAATGCATCGGACTTCTCCACCCCACTGTTCAAAGTAACAAACGCATAGATAGATGTTCCCTTGATCTCGTGAGGATATCCCACCACAGCCGCTTCAGCGACTTTTGGGTGTGCAACCAGGGCGCTTTCTATTTCAGCCGTTCCCATTCGGTGCCCTGAAACGTTGATGACATCATCGATTCGACCCGTAATCCAGTAATAGCCGTCTTCATCTCTCCTTGCGCCATCTCCCACCATGTATTTCCCGGGGAATTGTTCAAAATAGGTTTCCCTGAAGCGTCTTGGATTCCCGAAAATCCCTCTCATCAGTCCAGGCCATGGCCTCTTCATGCAGAGGTAGCCGGAGGAAGGTCCCTCAAGTTCGTTCCCGTCATCATCCACAATGCAGGGCTCTGCCCCAAAGAAAGGCAAAGCTGCTGAACCAGGCTTCATGGGCACTGCCCCTGGAAGGGGAGAGATTACAATCCCACCGGTTTCCGTCTGCCACCATGTATCTACAATGGGACAATGTCCCTTACCGACGACTTTGTAATACCAAAGCCATGCCTCTGGATTGATAGGTTCTCCCACACTCCCCAAAAGCCTGAGTGAGCTTATATCATGTTTCTCAACCCACTGATTACCTTCACGTGCCAC
>JALTIG010000065.1:0-10777 GCA_027004185.1 bacterium
GTAACCACGAAAGATGAGATTGGTCAGATGGCAAAATCCTTTAACCAGTTTATGGAGAGGATGAAACGCCTGAGACAATTTAAAACCATCATTGAAGAGGATGAATCCCTTTCAGAGGTTTATCAGAGAATTGCCACTCTTCTCAGAGAAACCTTCGGGTTGACAACCTTTACAATCTACGAAATCAACAACAGCAAGAACCACATCATCCCTGTGGTAGTTGAGGGTGACCCACCAGGCGGCTTATGGTGCGACAAGGATATCCTGACAGATGCGAATCTCTGTCGGGCGAAGCGAACATCCAAGGAGGTCTCCTCCCTTCAAGCTCCTCATATCTGTCCTCGATTCATTGAAGAAGAGAAGATGGATCATCTCTGTATCCCCGTCATCGTTGGAGAGGCCACGGGTATGGTCCTTCAAATCGTTTCACCCAAATCCGACAAGGGACGCTGGATATCCTCCGAGCTCATAGGGCTGCTTAGGACCTACCTGAACGAATGCTCTCCTGTCGTTGCCTCGAAACGTCTGGTGGGGCTTCTGAAGGAAACCACCACGATTGATGCCCTTACCGGACTCTTAAACCGCCGCTTCCTTGGGGATTCTTCGGAGACACTCGTTTCCGGCATCCTTCGTCGTGACTCACATATGGGAATCCTAATGGCAGATATCGATTTCTTCAAGCAAGTTAACGATACCTACGGCCATGAAACAGGGGACGAGGTACTAAGGCGGGTTGCATTGACCCTTCGGGACTGCATTCGCCGTTCCGATGTTATCGTACGTTACGGGGGCGAGGAATTCCTCGTTCTGCTTATGGATGTGAAGAATAGGGAATCGGTCAGGGCCGTGGCCGAGAAAATCCGCAGGGCGGTTGAAGAAACCTCTTTTGTTGTACCCGGAGGGGTCTTGAAAAAAACTATCAGCATTGGAGTTTCCATCTTTCCGGATGATGCGGAAAACTTCTGGCAATGCATCAAGTATGCCGACGTGGCCCTGTACAAGGCAAAGGAAAAGGGACGCAACCGGGTCATCATGTTTCGTAAGGAGATGTGGGACAAGGAAGACTATTAGCCAAGTGGTCTTTATGAAGATGAGTGAATCGAATGGTCTGATAAGACAGGCTTAACCCTCCGTGAGTGAATAAGACCCCGGATCTTTGTCATTCAGGATAGCCCCGTAAAGCCTGAAGGTGTTTTCCATAAGAATCTCCGCCATTTTACCAATTGAAATCCCCTTGAGCTCTGCAAGGGTACTGACAGCATCTTGAACATTTGCAGGTTCGTTACGTTTCCCTGGATCGGGTCCCAAAACTGGGCTGTCTGTTTCCACAAGGAGGGCGGAAAGGGGAAGCCGCTTGGCAAGTTTCTGCTTTTGCCTCGAGCGGACTACAGAGGGGGGAATAGAGAAGAAGTATCCGGCCTCAACTCCTACAAGGGCTGCGGAGACTCTTCCATCGAAGGCGTGGAGTTGAACCTTCCTCGCTTTCTCCCTCAGGAGCAGGGCAATAGCCTGATGGCCTGCCGATCGGGAATGTACATTAAGTGGTAGGCCAAATTGATTGGAAAGTCTGATAAAATGCCGAAAGATCTCTCTTTGAATCTCTCGGTCCTCTTCTTCCTTGACTTTCCAGTAATCAAGACCCACTTCACCGATGGCGGCAAGGGACTCTCGGTGAGATAGGATAAAATCGTGAATCCTCCTCGCATGCGCAACATCAAGATAGGTTGGGTAGAGACCTGCTGCCGGGAGAATAAGTGGAAACTTCCTTGATAGATCGAGGAGTTTTCTGGCGTCCTGAAGGGTTTCTCCTACCGCGATAATTCTCCTCACTCCGGCCTTCTCCGCCCTTTTTAGAACTTCGGGGAGGTCATGATCAAACTCCTCAGCACTGAGATGGGCATGTGTGTCAATCACAGAAGGGAGGGTCACGTTACAGTCTCATCCAGTAAGGAATCCCTTGTTTCGGAAACCGCGAGGGCGTGGGCGTCGAATCCCTCATACCGGGCCAGTGTATTGGCTTTGGTCGCCAGTTCGGGATACCCATTCCGGGTCACCCGCGCGATGGAAGTACGCTTGAGAAAATCATGTACGGAAAGAGGGGAAAAGGTCTTTGCCCATTGAGATGTGGGAAGAACAGCATTGGGGCCAATGAGATAGTTCCCCAAGGTAAACGGGGTGTACTTTCCCAGAAGGATCTCACCCGCGTTTTGTATCTGTGACAGGTATTGGGACGGGTCATTGCCGAGGATTTCGAGGTGTTCCGGAGCAAAATCGTTGATGAAAGTGATGGCTTCGTTTATGGTATCTGTAAGAAGAATTCCCCCATGTGGACCTCCCAGGACGGCTGCTGAAAATTCCGCTCGGGTTTTGGAAAGAACTTCCCAGAATCCGGGGATAGCTTCCCGCGCTTCCTCTGCAACCCTGAGACTGTTTGTCACAAGAAAAGCGGAGGAATCGGGACCATGCTCCGATTCCACAATGAGATCCAAAGCAGCGATTCGCGGGTTGGCAGTAGGATCTGCCAGCACAATGGACTCACTTGGGCCTGCGGGAAGTCCTGTGTCAATTAGGTGGGAAAGTAAACGCTTAGCTGCCACGACCCAGGGACTGCCAGGTCCGACGACCTTCGAAACCTTTGGGACCGTTTCCGTTCCATAGGCAGCTGCCGCGATCCCCTGTGCACCACCGCATTTATAAACTTGGGTTACACCCGCGACTCGGGCCGCGTAGAGGGTGCCTGGATCGACCGATCCCCTTGGTCCGGGAGGGGTCAACACGGCAATCACTGGAACCTTTGCAACAACAGCAGGAATAAGGGTCATCAGGGCAACACTGGGGAAAGCCCCTTTCCCTCTCGGAACATAGCAGGCCACGGAAGGGATGGGAGTAGTTTTCTCTCCAGCCCAGACCCCTGGCCGGATTTCCATCATTCTTATAGGTTCAGGCATCTGGGCTTCATGAAACCGACGGATATTGACTGCTGCATACCGGATTGCCTCTTTGATCTCCCGAGAAAGCGATGCCGCCGCGGAATGAAATTCTTCCTCCGTGCAACGGATAGACTGGGGTGACAACTCAGCTCCGTCGAACCTTTTGGCATAGAACGCAAGGGCTGCATCGCCTTTCTCACGAACCTCTGTGATGACGGGTTGTACCCCCTCAAGAAAGGGGGATAGATCGGAGCCCGAGCGAACGAGAAGAGCTTCACGTGCCTGTCTGCTAATCTTTGAAAGATGGATCAAACGAATAGATGCTTGCATTAGGGGTTCCTTTTTTTCATCATTTTTCAAGATATACCTAGAAAAGTCAAGGTATGTAAGGACATAACATTTCTTGGAATTTCAAGCCTTTTCTTGTGCATTTGGGTTGGGCGTGTTATTTTTCAAACTATGCAGCCATCAAGTACTATTATCCTGAAATTAAACAATCTGGTCATTCATAGTGGTCAGGACAATCTGGGGCCACTTAATCTGGAAATCACGGAAGGATCGGATCATACCTTGATCCTGGATAACCTGGACCTTGGTCTCGAGCTGATCCGTGTAATCAAGGGGATCTCGACTCCCATTAGGGGCCGGGTCATCAAGAAGGATAAAAACGTTACGGGGTGGATCGTTCCGGATGGATGTATCGCGCTGATCGAGCATGAAAACTTTTTCTCAGCGACGGTTCGGGAAGAAATCGCCTTTGCTGCTAGTGTAGGAAAGGCTAGGGGTAAGGTCCGGATGATCCCGTTGCTTGACAGGGTTCTCCAGGTTTCTGGGCTCGGAGAGCACCTTTTCAGCGCCATCTCTGAACTCAGAGATGCAGAGAAGCAAATACTCGCCCTGGCAAGCACCCTTCTGATGACCCCTGCACTGATAATCTTCCTGAACCCCCTAGCCGGGATGGACCAGGAAATACGGGTTCCTTATCTTCAACTCCTGGAAATTGGGAAACAAAGCATTAGCTTCTCCACCCTTCAGATCGGAACCAGCAGGACGTTTTTCTTCTCTTCAAGAGCCTTCCAAGGAACCCTCGATCGGCTTGGAAGAAACGGGCTCTCCATGGGGATGGAGGGAGACCGATGAATCGGAACCTCCCTCTGAGCATCAGGATACCGGCACGCTACCTAGGAACCGAGGTTAACCTTCCGAGAAAACACCTCCGGAAGGGCATGTTTCACGTGGTTCTGGCCTTTGCTGATATCTACGAGGTGGGTATGTCTCACATTGGCTTAAAAATTCTTTATCACATCCTGAATTCCCATGACGACATTTTCTGCGAAAGGGTTTTTGCTCCCTGGCCTGATATGCGGCGGTTCATGAGGGAAAGGGGAACCCCGCTCTCCTCTTTAGAAACACAAACGCCACTGAAAGACTTCGATATGGTGGGATTTTCCCTTCAGTACGAGTTGAGTTACCCTACACTTCTTGCCATGATCGAGATGGGGGGGATCCCGCTGAGGAGCAAGGAACGTACGGGGAAAGATCCCTTTGTCCTGGCCGGGGGACCTTGCGCGGTCAACCCTGAACCTCTTGCTCCCTTTATGGACGCTTTCGTGATCGGGGATGGGGAGCGTGTCATATTAGAGGTTTCGGAACGCCTGAAACGGTCCAGGGAAAGGGAAGAGAATCGTGATAAGACCTTGGAAGCCCTTGCCGAAATCGAAGGAGTCTATGTTCCTTCCCTTTCCAACGTAACCTACAGCCTAACATCAGGACGCCCGACGGCGGTAGATCCCTACCGAGGAAAGGGAGCGGTCCACCGCCGCATTGAGAAGGATATTCGTACACTCCCTTTTCCCACCCGTGAGGTGATCCCTCTTGTCCGGGCAATCCATGACCGGTACGCAGTGGAGATTGCACGTGGGTGTCTTCAGGGTTGCCGCTTCTGCCAGGCAGGTTTCATCTATCGACCCTATCGGGAAAGAAACCAAACCGACGTGCTCAAGCTCTTGCAGGAGGGTCTGAAAGAGACAGGGTACGACGAATGCTCTTTCCTCTCCCTCAGCGCAGGCGATTACAGCCAGGTCACATCTCTTCTGGCCATGACAGCTTCACAAAACTTGGGGTCCAGGATTTCCATCTCGATGCCTTCCCTCAGGATCTCTTCCCTAACTCCAGAGATGGTGCAACAGATCGGGTCGATACGTAAAACAGGGTTTACCCTGGCACCTGAAGCAGGGACCCAGCGCCTGCGTGACGTCATTAATAAAAAGATCACTGAAGACGAAATCTTCACGACCACCGAGACCATTTTCAAAGCGGGATGGCACCTCGTCAAACTATATTTCATGATCGGACTTCCTACAGAACAGCCGGATGACATAGAAGGAATCGTCAGCCTGGTAACACGGATCTGGCGGATGGCCCGAACGATCAGCCGCAAAAATGAAGTGACGGCAAGTATCTCCACCTTTGTCCCTAAACCCCACACACCCTTTCAATGGTGTAAAATGGTATCCATAGAAGAAATTCGTGAAAAACAGGGGTTCTTGAGGAAACACCTCTCACGAAATGGGCTGCGGGTGAAATGGCACGATGCACGCCTGAGCTTCTATGAAGGGGTAATCTCGCGCGGGGGACGCCCTCTCAGCAAGTTCCTCACCGCTGTCGAAAAGGGGGGTGCCTACCTCGATGGTTGGACTGACCAGTTCAGTCAAGAGGCATGGGAAACGGCGCGTGCAGAGTTTGATACTATCTCCTTTACCTCCGGTCTTAGAAAATGGGAACGGGATGCTATTCTTCCATGGGATGTGATCGATATCGGTATCAGGAAGGAATATCTATGGAATGAGTATCAGCGGGCGCTCAATGCCACCGTTTCTCCTCCCTGTCCTGTAGGAAGGCGCTGTCGGCTTTGTGGGATCTGTGATGAAAACAGGAAAGTCTCCATAAAACTGAGCGATCCCCCACCTACGCCTACGGTGCCGATTTCTGATAACGGAACACGCCAAGTGGTAATAAACCCGGGAGATGTGAAGCAGGCTTACTTTCACGCCAGCTTTATAAAGGTTGGTAATGCCCGGTTCCTCGGACATTTAGATACAGTTAGAGCTATCCTTATGGCGGCCAGGCGAAGCGGACTCCCCATGGACTATTCTAAGGGATTTCATCCCGCACCCAGGGTTCGATTTTCCTTGCCCATTCCGTTGGGGATGGAAAGTTTATGTGAAACAGTAGAGTTCAAGTTGATACACACCATCGATCCTACAGAGTTCAAGAAGGCGATAAATGATGCACTTCCCCCAGGTCTTCGCCTGACCCGTGTAAGGTGCGCCACCTTGAAAATCGATGAGGGATTTGATAAATTAAATAAAATTTGGTATCTATGTCTGCTTAGAATCTTTAAGGCAGAGGAAGCCTATCGGTTGTTCAATCTTGCCAGTAGGATTCGCGCAGGTGAAATTAAAAATTATCATGTCCTGACAAAAAATGGACCTGTGGAAGTACCTATTTCCAAGTGCCTGTTAATAGAGGATATCAAGCAAATGTCCCAGTGGATTAAATTCCATGTGCAGATAAAAGGTCTCCCTTCAGGTGTGCGGGCCTTCACTTTGATCACAGGCTTATTTGGGGTGGAGGGAAAAAGAGGCAGGGAAATTCGCATGATCAAAATCAAAGTGCCAGAGCTTTTGACAGGAACAAAAACAACGTGAGCGATATTATCATTAACTCCACGCCTCAGGAAACCCGTATCGCTCTCGTGGAGAACGAGGATGTTGTTGAACTGTTTTTCGAGCGTAAAAAGGAACGGGGTATCCTGGGAAATATCTACAAAGGGCGGGTGATTAGAGTTCTTCCAGGAATGGAATCCGCCTTTGTTGATATTGGTCTGGAAAGGGCAGCCTTTCTCCATGTTTCAGATGTGTTTCATGCATCTGATGAATATCAGGCGCTATTCATCGAGGATGCAGAAGAGATTGAAAGGGAACCTAAGGAAAATGGGAAACGGGAACCTTGTCACATTGGGGACCTTTTAACGGAAGGGCAGGAAGTCCTGGTTCAGGTTTCCAAAGAACCCATCGGTAGCAAGGGATGCAGCGTAACCTCATTTGTTTCATTGCCGGGAAGATACCTGGTTTTGATGCCCTATGCAGACCATGTTGGTATCTCGCGTCGGATTGAAGACAGGGAAGAAAGGGAACGGTTACAAGACTTAGCGGAAGAGATCCGCCCAAAACAGATGGGCCTGATCGTTAGAACCGCTGCTGAAGGGGCAGCCTTGGCAGACATCGCTGCGGACATGAATTACCTGTTAAAGGTGTGGAAGGAAATTCTTAAAGCAAAAAGCAGGGTTTCGGCACCATCCCTTATCCACGAAGAACCAGATATCTGCGTGCGTGCAGTACGTGACTTGCTTTCCGGGGATGTCCATCGTATCATTGTTGATCACAAGGACACCTTGCGAAAGATTACGGATTTTCTAAACCTCTATCTTCCTGATCCCTCCTGCAAAATCGAACTTTACCAGGGACTTCAGCCTATCTTTGACTACTATAACATCGAACTGGAGATTCGCAGGGCATTAGACAAAAAGGTATGGTTAAAATCCGGTGGATACATCGTGATCGAACAGACGGAAGCCCTCGTGGCGATCGATGTAAACACAGGGCGTTTTGTGGGAAAACGCAACCTGGAAGAGACTATCCTTCAAACGAATCTGGAAGCCGCAAAGGAAATTGTTTACCAGCTCCGGCTGAGAAATATTGGTGGCATCATTATCATCGATTTTATCGATATGGAAAAGCCAGAAAACCGCGAGAAGGTTTTTAACACATTGAAAGAACATCTCAAAAAAGACAAGGCCAAGACCAGTGTTCTGAAGATATCAGAACTTGGGCTCGTGGAGATGACCCGCAAACGAACCCGTGAAAGTCTCTGCAAAACGATTTCTGAAGAATGTCCGTACTGTGAAGGAACGGGGCGGGTACGTTCCCGTTATTCAATCTGTTATGATATCCTCAGAGAGCTAAAACGCCTTCGCAACCAGTCTAACGGAAAGAAGGTGTTAATCCATGTCCATAAGGACGTGGCAGATATCCTTTTGAACGAAGAGGCGCAGATGGTAGATCACCTCCAAGAGGAAATCGGGCATGAGATCACCATTCGTCCCGCAAGTGATCTTCATATCGAGCAGTACGAGATTATATGCATTTAAATGAAATGTCTTTAAAATAAAAGTCCAATGACTAGACTAACATCCAACACACAACTATCGCGTTTCTATGAGGATGGCCGGGTGAATCTTGCAGGGCGATTCGCCGTCCTTGGCATCTTTGCCATTGCCATGGCCTATCTCGAGTCAGCCGTCGTAGTCTATCTCCGTTTACTCTATTATCCAGAGGGATTCACGGTTGTCCTCAAACCGATGCCCTTGTCAATCTACTTTATTGAGCTGGGTCGTGAAGCTGCTACCATTGTGATGCTCTTTACCGTGGCGCGCCTTTCGTTTCGTTCCTTCTGGCTAAGGTTCTCTGCCTTCCTGTATCTCTTTGCCGTTTGGGATCTCTTTTACTATCTCTGGCTCTACCTTTTTATTCATTGGCCCCCATCTTTAAAAACCTGGGATATCCTTTTCCTGATCCCTATCGCCTGGATTGGGCCGGTGTGGTCTCCTATGGTTGTCTCTCTGAATTTTGTCGCCGCCAGCGCAATCCTATGCAACCTCTTTAAGAGAGGGATCATCCTGAGACCTGGATGGTTTCGGTGGGGGATCGCCATTCTCGGGGCTGCCATGATCGTTTTTTCCTATTTCAACCGCGTACCGGCTCTCCTCCAAGGGGTTCTTCCTACCGCCTATTCATGGCAATGGCTGGTGGGAGGCCTTGCCCTTGGGTGGGCTGCCCTTGGCCTGACCCTGGTGGGAGACAAACAGCGTGTTCTGCATATCCCTATCCCGAGCGATGCCGTAAAAAAAGGGGGAGAATGACCTCCCCCTTTTTGGCTCTTTCCCCTTTGTCAAAATAGGAGAAGAAGGATGATATAAATAGGGATACCGATAAACATCAGGGTAATACAATACCCCATGATATCCCGTGCGCGTACCCCGCAGATTCCAAGCAAGGGTAATGCCCAAAAGGGTTGGAATAGGTTAGTCCATTGGTCTCCATAGGCCATAGCCATTATGGTCTTCGGAATGGAGAAATGAAGAGCTTGGGAGGCCTTTACAAGAACAGGCCCCTGGACGGCCCACTGCCCACCACCGGACGGCACGAAAATGTTGACGATACAAGCACTGATGTATGTAAAGACCGGATAGGTAGTGGCATTAGAAATGGCCACGAACCATCCTGCAATTACAGCCACCAGGCCGGAGAATTTCATCATCCCCATGATCCCCGCATAAAACGGAAACTGGAGGATGATTCCAGCGCACCCCCGCACCCCATCCGAGATGGCCCGCACATAAGCAATAGGACGTTTGTGAAGGATGATCCCAACGATCAGAAAGGTGAAATTCACGATGTTGAGGTTCAGTGCGAACCCATGTTTCCCGAAATAGTAGAAGATATAGATCAACCCCCCCAGCCCGATCAACCAGGAAAGAATGACACTGTTTTCCAGCTTGTCAGCGAAAGTCCACTCGGCTTTAGGGGTTCCCTCCTCTTTTCCTACCTCGCAGAGCTCTGGTGCAATCGTCTTGATCTTGCTTTCATCCTTCGGTGTGATCAGGTACATGACAAGGGGGATCAGGATTATCATCACGATAAGAACCGTAATGTTCAGAGGGCTGCCCAGTGTTTTGGAAACAGGGATAATCCCGATTTCTTTCTCCAGGAAATGGCCCTTCGTGGCTACGAGTAAGGGTGCAGAGCCAGAGAGCCCTCCATGCCATACAGCAAGACCAGCGTATCCCGCTGCTACAAGTAGAGGGTAGTGAAACTTCCGGTTATTCAGGAACCCCTGACGGCCTACTTCGAGGGCAAAGATGGCACCTACAATCAGACCAAGTCCCCAGTTGATCAAACCAGCGATAACAGCCACCAGGGCTACCAGCATGGCTGCACCTGCCGTGGACTTTGGGACATTGGCTAGCCATCGCAAAAACTTCTGAACGGGCGCCGTAGTTGCCAGGGCGTAGCCGGTAACCAGGATCACACACATCTGCATCCCGAACTTTAACAGGACCCAAAATCCCTTGTACCAGTCTAATATCATTTGGAACCAGGTCGATTTGGTAAAGATAATCCCAAGTATATAGGTAAGAAAGGTTAGAAGGATAGCAAAGATCATAGGATCAGGCATATACTTTTGTGCCCATCTCGAAAAATAATTACCCATTTTCTCAATCATTTGACCCCTCCTCGTTACAGGTTAAAATGCTTCCTATAAAAATGTTTTCCCCCTTCTTTATGTTTTCCCCCTTCTTTCACCCCCTTCCCAATTTTTTGGTTATTCTAAAGCCGAGCAATGGTAATGTCAAGAACATTATAAAAAGGTGTTCTGTTATACCAGATCATTAATTTTCTTTTGTATTTAATGTAATACCTATTAGTAAGCTGTAGGTTTCTTGGTCGAAATGGCTTGTAATAGTAAAATTAAGAAACATCAGATGAATTTCTACCCACCGCGGATAGGTCCATCTATGTTGACAGAACAAGAGGTTTTGGTTTAAGAACATTCTGCAGGAGGGTTCCATGGAAAGGTTCAGTGAACGCATTTCACAGATTAAGAGAGTAGCAACCGACCTGGATGAAGCGATTTGGCACAAGTTGGATTCACAGGCACGTCCGAATCGCAGCCTCGGAAGGCTGGAAAAACTGGCTTTCAGGGTAGCAAGAATCCAAACTACC
>JALTIG010000065.1:10787-13665 GCA_027004185.1 bacterium
CAAACTACCCTCTCCCCTGAAATCAAAAGGAAATCAATCCTCACATTTGCAGGGGATCATGGCGTTGCAGAAGAAGGTGTGAGCCTCTTCCCTCAGGAGGTCACCCATGAAATGGTCGCTAATTTCATCAGTGGCAAGGCCAGTGTCAACGCGATTGCAGGTTTCTACGGAATCGGGGTCACCGTGGTGGATATCGGGGTCAAGGGAGAATTCGAGGGCATGCCGAAATTGGTGAAGAAAAAGGTTGCCCACGGCACGAGAAATTTCCTTAAATCCCCTGCCATGACAGAAAAAGAGGCAATTCAGGCTGTCGAGGCAGGGATGAATCTTGTCTTAGAAAAAGAGGCAGAAGGGGTTAATCTGTTTGGAACCGGCGATATGGGGATTGCCAACACCACCCCGAGTACAGCTATCCTATGTGCCATCACGGGGGCAGATCCTGCCAAAGTCACGGGGAGAGGGACTGGGATCAATTCTGTCACGCTGGCTCGGAAAATCGAGGTGATTCGTCTGGGGCTTGAACGGCATCACCCCAATCCAAAGGATCCCTTCGACATCCTCTGCAAGGTGGGGGGATTTGAAATAGCAGGAATCACCGGTGCGATCCTCGGTGCTGCATTGCGTCACTGCCCCATCGTAGTTGATGGTTTTATCTCTACGGCGGGAGCCATGATTGCCATTCTCCTCAGTCCGGAGGTCAAAGACTATCTTATCCTGGCCCATCGTTCCGAGGAACCGGGACACGAGGTTATGTTGCAATGGATCGGGCTGGAGCCCCTTCTTGACCTGTCCATGCGCCTTGGGGAAGGAACCGGCGCGGCCATTGCCATGAACCTGGTGGAACTTTCAACCCATGTATTGAACGACATTGCCAGCTTCGAGGAGGCGGCGGTGCATAGCCCCGAGAATGCATGAACCGGTTTCTCAACGCCGTAAGATTCTTAACCATATTCCCCATGCGACAGGTAACTTCTCCCACCTCGGAACAGATGGGCGAGTCAATGGTATTCTTTCCCCTTGTTGGAATGCTCCTCGGCCTGATCCTCACGGGAGTGAGTTGGTGTTTCTCTCCCGTCTTCCCTCCCCCAGTCCTTGCGACAATCCTTATTGGACTTCTGATTGTCATGACAGGAGGCCTTCATTGGGACGGAGTGGCAGACACCTTCGACGGGCTGGCTGGTGCCAAAGGCGACAGAAACCGGATGCTAACCATCATGAAGGACTCCCGGATCGGGGGGCTGGGGGTACTGTCCGTTTGTTTTCTGATTGTCCTAAAGATAGTTCTCCTGGCAAACCTCCCTGTGGAGTACTGGAAAAGGGCCCTGATTCTCATGCCTATGATGGGTAGGTTTATACAACTGGAAATGGCTGTCTGGGGACAGTATGCCAGACCGGAAGAAGGCACCGGCCGCGCCTTCGTAGAAGGGGCAACCCGTGGGAATTTCTGGTTCGCATTGGCGGGGGTTGGCATAATCTCCCTTTTATCCATGGGGAAAGCAGGTTTTGGTATCCTTGCCCTTTGTCTTGTGTACGGATACGGCGTCAAGACCTTTTTCGACCGAAAGATCGGTGGGATCACAGGGGACATCCTTGGAATGGCCAACGAAACCAGCGAGATTCTTGTCCTGATCCTGATCTATTTTTCCGCGTTTTAGCCGCCGTGTTATCCCTACTCCTTCGGATGACGGCATACAGGCTTAGTCTGAAACGGATGGTGATTTCTTCTCCAGCCGGTAAAGGTGATGTCTCTCGATATAATCCTCTACCGCGAGGGGGATGAGGTATCGGATGGAGCGCCGCTCATGAATCAATTCTCTGATATGGGTGGAAGAGATATCCATCAAGGTGACACTTTGGTGAAATATCTTCTTGCCTGAGGGGTGCACGTAAGAGTCATGACGTCGGTCATAGTTATAGAGAGAAGCGATGGAGGAAGGCAACACATCTTCCAGATCGAATCTATGATAGCCGGGGCGAGTCATGATCACGAAATGACAAAGAGAAAGCAACTTATCATATAGGTGCCATGACGCGATGTCTCTGAAGGCATCCAGACCCACGATAAAAAAGAGTTCTCCGGGGTAGTGATCCCTCATCCAGTAGACCGTGTCGATGCTGTAGGATATTCCTTCCTTTCTCATCTCGTAGTCCGAGACCTCGAAGTGGTAATTGCCATGAATCGCAAGTTGGGTCATGGCATAACGGTGATGAGCCTTCGCAATCCCTCTTGGGTCTTTATGGGGCGGTATTGCGGAAACCATGAAAACAATCTTTACTAGATTAAAGGCGATCCGAACCTCCTCCGCCGCCCTCAGGTGGCCAAGATGGATAGGGTTAAAGGTCCCTCCAAAAAGACCAATACGATTTGAAGGGATTGTCACGATCTAACCTGCCCTTCACCAAAGATGATAAACTTGGTGGTAGTCAGGTCCCTGGCACCCATGGGGCCAAAGGCATGGAGCTTGGTGGTACTAATACCAATCTCTGCTCCCAGGCCCAGTTGCTGCCCATCGCTGAAACGAGTCGAGGCGTTGGCCAGCACAACAGAAGAGTTAACCCGTTTTAAGAAGGACTGAGCATTGGCATAATCACGGGTAATAATCGCCTCCGTGTGACGGGACCCATACAGCTCGATATGTCTGATTGCCTCATCAAGACCGGAAACTACTTTAACGGATAAGATGAGATCCAGGTATTCCATCGGCCAATCCTCTTCCGTGGCAGGAACAACCTCCTTACCACACAAGATCTGTGTCCTGGCACATCCCCTAATTTCCACACCACGTTCTCTTAACGCCTTCACCATCCCAGGTAGAAACGTTTCTGCCACCGCTTCGTGAACCAATAGGGTTTCCATGGCATTACAGACACCGGGGCG
>JALTIG010000066.1 GCA_027004185.1 bacterium
CCATTATTATTATCAAATTACTGTGCTACGATAGTGAAATGTTTTTTTCCAAATTCTTCTATTCTTCCAATTTTTTCTTTTCAGGATCTCTGTATAAATCAGGCCTAAGCAACATGCCGTTGAGTTCTGACACCATGATGGAAGTATTGATTTCTCTTAATTTCTATGTTAGCAAACTCAATAAGCGGGGCGTAGCGCAGTCTGGTTAGCGCGCCTGCCTTGGGAGCAGGAGGTCGGCCGTTCAAATCGGCTCGCCCCGACCATTTTTCAAAAAAGGAGTAATATATGGGTTTGTCAGATAGGATCGGAAGGATCAAGCCATCCCCTACACTCGCTGTTTCAGCTAAGTCAAAGGCAATGAAGGCTCAAGGCATCGACGTGGTTAGCTTTGGGGCAGGCGAGCCGGATTTCGACACCCCGCAGCACATCAAGGAGGCTGCGATTCAAGCCATCAAGGATGGTTTTACGAAATATACACCGGCATCTGGTATCGATGAACTCAAGGAATCAGTTTGTGCGAAATTTTCACGTGATAACGGGCTAAATTTTGACAAATCCCAAGTTGTTATCTCCTGTGGCGGGAAACATGCCTTTTATAACCTCGCGCAGGTTCTCCTCAACCCGGGAGATGAAGCCATTATCCCCGCCCCATACTGGGTCTCGTACCCGGACATGGTCCGCCTGGCAGGGGGTACACCGGTCATCGTCAAAACCGAAGAAAATAATGGCTTCAAACTAACGCCTGACACCTTAGACACTGTCCTAACCGACAAGACCAAGATCGTGGTTATCAACAGCCCTTCTAATCCTACAGGCGCCGCTTATACAAAGAAGGAACTCACGGACCTCGGTAATGTGATCTTGAAATACCCAAATGCATGGGTCATCTCAGATGAGATCTATGAGAAAATCGTGTACGATGGATACACATTCGTATCTATTGCCAACTGTGGTGAAGAAATCCGGAAGCGAACACTCATCATCCACGGCGTTTCCAAGACCTATGCCATGACGGGGTGGCGCATCGGATTTACCGTCGGGGATGCAGCAATCATCAAGGCGGTTTCCATGCTTCAAAGTCAGAGTACTTCTAACCCCACCTCCATTGCGCAAAAGGCCGCTGTGGCCGCTCTGAATGGCCCGCAAGATGCCGTGAGTAAAATGGTTAGTGCCTTTCATGAGCGCAGAAACTACACGATCTCACGTCTGAACCGCATGAAAGGTGTCACATGCCTTAATCCACAGGGCGCCTTTTACGCCTTTGCGAATCTCAATAGTTTTTTGGGAAAAGGCTACAAAGATACCAGGTTAAACTCCGGCTATGACCTGGCCACCTACCTTCTGGAGGAGGTCAACGTTGCCGTGATTCCCGGTGACGCCTTTGGGCAGAAGGGGTATCTCCGTCTTTCCTTTGCTACCTCCATGGAAGAGATTAAAAAAGGGTTAGATCGTATTGAAGAGGCACTGGGGAAACTGAGTTCATAGCCCTTCAGCCGCTCCCGGCTTTGATCTCTGGCTCACAAGACCAAGTTGGGAACCTCCATCTCACCCTTTGCAAACGCCCTGAGAAAGGCCTTGACAACCTTAGGATCAAATTCTTTACCCGCCATCTTGGCGATCAGATCCCTCGCCTCAAAGGTTGAGATGGCTTTTCGATAGGGCCTGTCGCTCGTCATGGAATCATACGCATCAGCCACAGAGAGGATACGCGCACCAAGAGGAATGTCACGTCCTTTTACCTTTTTATACCCCGAACCATCATATTTCTCGTGATGGGCCAGGATGATAGGCAAGATCTTCCCTAAAGATCCCCCCAAGGGTTCCAAGAGTTCCTCTCCTCTGTCAACATGCTGCTTGACGTTTTCATATTCATCTTTGGTCAATTGAGCTGCCTTGTAAAGGATGTTTCTGCTTATCTCAAGCTTTCCGATATCGTGGAGCAGGGCAGCTGATCGAATATTTTCAATATCCTCCTCCGGGAGCCCCAGATACGCAGCAATCTTTGCCGCATAGATGGAGACTCTATAGCAATGGTTCTCCGTGTATTTATCGTTTGATATGAAGTGACGTAAAATAATGATAACCCCCCGATAGGTTTCCCTAAGCTCTTTCATTTTCTCTTTATCACGTTCGTAAAGGGTTCCCATGGCGTAGGCTGTGACCAACAAGATACCCCCCCAGGCAAGTAACTCTCGCCATTTATCTTCCGGTACGTGCCATCCCATTGTCAGCCAAGAGGGGTTATAGTACGCAAGCAATCCAACCATGAGGATACTCAGCAGGGCTGTGAGAGTAGCATGGCGACGCCCAAAAAAATAGGCTGAGAACAAGGTAGGAAGGGTATAAAGCCCTAGCAAGATCCTCTGGGAGGCAACAAGGTAGTTCATCAAGCCTGTAAGAACGAAGAGAGAAAAGATAATCCATAATTCCTTATTTACTTCCAGCAGCTTCTCGACGACGCGTTTTTTTAGTCCGGGTCTATACTCAATCTTTTCAAAGGCTACATCAGATGTTGATTCAGTAAAATCAGGGGTTTTCTGAGCCTCGTTTGGGCCGGTGGTGGTACGACCGTTCCTTTCCATTTCACGAGCAGACATCCTTTCCCCTACTAAGCTCCCCTTATCAGTGAATGGCCCTATTTAGTGCTCCCATCTGTTTCTATGTATCCGATCCGGATCAAATCGGTCAGCGGGAGACCTTTTCTCAGCCGGATATCCCAATGCCACAAGCGAAAATGGTACGATATGTTTCGGAAGATTAACGAGTTTGCTCATGCCCCTTACCCTCTCGACCCGGGGGTATATACCCAGCCAAACAGCTCCCAACCGCAAGCCATGAGCGGCAAGAAGGATGTTCAGTGTAGCCGCTGCGCAGTCCTGTATCCAAATATTTTCAGACAGAAAGCGCTTTCTATCGGCACAGACGAGTATTGCTACCGGCGATGACTTTATCATTTCAGCATGAGGGTGAAATTTTGGAATCTTGTTCAGCAATTCACGGTCGTCGATAACAGTAAAAACCCAAGGCTGTTCGTTTTTGGAGGACGGTGCCGCCATGGCGGCCTTCAATATCCGTTCAATGTCACACTCAGGAATAGGTAATGGCCTGTATCTTCGGATACTTCTACGCGTCATGATGGCATCAATCACATCCATGGATCCTCCCCATTTTAACTACTTGCATAGGAATAGGACCAGCCTCGTAAAAAGCTGCATGAAAAAGAGTCGGGAGTTCGCCCTCAAAACAATGGGCTACCCGTTCACAAGAACCTCTCTTTCCGCAGGCGGTTTGATACTCCCTTTTTAAAATTAAAGTAATCCTCCAGAATCTCTGCATGATCAAAGGCGAGGGGACTTGGGAGGTTGTCCGTTGTAAAGACTGCGGCATGTTGCGCATCATCACCCCCAACAGGGACCCCGCGTGCCCGTGCAATAAAGACCGTAGTAATCGTATGCTGACGCGGGTCTCTTGCCGGATTCGAATAGGTGTGAAACTGGGAGACAAGTTCCACGTCCAGCCCGGTTTCCTCCTTCGCCTCCCGCACGGCAGCCGTTTCGAGGGATTCCCCATAATCTACAAAACCACCAGGGATAGCCCATCCATGAGGAGGGTTCTTCCGCTTAATCAAAACAATACCGCCTGTTCCCTCCACTTCAATGATAACATCAGCAGTCGGCACAGGATTTTTGTAAATATCGAATTCGAATCCACATCTCGGACATGTCAAATGTTTTACCACAACTAAATCCTTTATTGATTTAATATCACACGCATATCAGCAAAAAGACACAATATCAAAGGATCGAGGCTGAATAAATCAAGCCAGACCTTCTAGTCCCTCACTAGGCAAGAATAGAAGCAAAAAACGAAGCCAAAATCCTCCCTTTTAATCCCAGATATCGCTATAAACCTTTTTCCCTTGATAACGGGTACCCTCTCAGGTTTAAAAAGAACCTTAAAACGTCATAACCCTCCTTTCGCATATCGGTTGTTTATCCCTAACAGTTCATTAAGGAGTTGTCAATCTCTCTCGACCCTCTTGACCTTTCTCTGGTTTCTGGAGTAAAAAAAGCCAAATGATGCATGAACAGTTTACAAAGACAGAAATCCAGAAAACCGCCGATATCTTTTCCACAGCAGAGGAATTGACAGGAAATCATTTCAAACTTTCATCCAGTGACTGGAAGCGGTTCAAATATGATGTCAAAACCCTTCAAGAACTGAACCAAAACGAGATCTCTCAAGACGCCTTTGCTACCCTTAGTAAATATACCTGCCAAAACGAAAGCTTCGACTTTGGCCAACGCACTTTCTCCTTTTACAAGATCTGCTTGCAAGATCATAATATACTCAGGGCTTTGAAACGGGACCCAGATATCACCTTTGAAGGTCTATTACTGTATATTGCTGTGCATGAGCTGATTCATATCATTCGTTTCAGCCGTTTCGTCACCCTCTTTGAATCAAATGAACACAAAAAAAGGGACGAAGAAAAGATTGTGCACCAGGTTACCTCCACTATATTGAGACCTTCTTCGTACTTTCGCGACCATGTCGTCCTTTCCTGTTATGAAAAATATATCGACAAAATGTAACCTTTCAGAAACCTTTCGTAGTGGAGAGTTCTCCGTTATTTCAAAAAGCTTTCAACAAACTCGTCTCATAGGTTACATTCTTGCCGAGAATCTGGGGAATAATGTAAACATCGGCCTTTTTGGAGACTTGGG
>JALTIG010000067.1 GCA_027004185.1 bacterium
AAAAACTCCAGCAGGAGATCGATCAGCTCGCCGATGCATTTCAGAAAGAAGTGACAACGATCGAAAACCTGGAAAAGGAACGCCGGCATAAGGAAAGGGAGCTCGAAGCGGCGGGTGAAAAGATCAAAAAGATTCAGAGCAGACTACCTGAAGTCAAAACAAATAAGGAATACCAGGCCTTTTTATCAGAGATCGAACATCTCAAGGAGAAGATGGATCAGTTCGAAGTTGAAATCATTGAGTATCTGGATGAAATAGACAAGCTTCGAGAGTTGCTAAGAGACAAGGAAAAGGCTTACTTAGAAAAAAAGGAAGGGTTGGAGGCAAGAAAGGCGGAGCTGGAAGAAAGGATGAAACACCTGCCGGATGACCTGAAAGAATTGAAGGCACGCCGGGATACCCTTGAAAAGAGGATTCCTCCGGACCTTATAACCCGATACAAAACTCTCTTTGAAAAGCGGGGTGGTGTCGCGGTCGTCTATGCCGAACAGGAAATCTGCCAGGGATGTCACATGAACATACCTCCTCAACTGTACAATATGATTCAAAAAGGGGATCAGCTTCTGACATGCCCTCACTGTAATCGCATTCTCGTCCCTTATGAAGAACCCAGCAAAAAGGCATGATTCGGTATCTGGATCATACTGCTGACGTTCAGATAGAAATCACCGCTGAAAGTTTTTCAGGCATCTTTTCTGAATTCATTAAGGGCCTAAAAACCCTATTGGTCTTGGGACCCTCACAAGCAATAGAGAGAAAAGAGATCCTGATTGAAGCATCAGAGCCTATGGAACTTCTCGTTTCTCTGGGACGGGAAGCGTTAAGGAGCTTTTACGGAGAACAGTGGGTACCGTCTCGCTTCACAGTCAAGACGGCCACTCCCTTTAAACTGGAAGGTGTGCTCTGGGTGGAACCCTTCGATCCTGGCAAACACGAATTTCACTTAGAAGTCAAAGGGGTCACTTATCACGACCTAGAGATCGTAAAAGATGGGGACAGATGGCGGGCGGTAGTGACCTTTGATGTCTGAGCCTATCCCGAGGCCAATGGACGATTCTTATTTCTCTTCAGCATAATCTCCCTATTTTGCCTTGCTTTTTTAGAAAAGATCTTTAGAATACATACCTAACCATGACGCCTGAAATCATCAAAGAAATTTTACAGCAATTCAAGAAGGATGACCTGACACTCGAAGAGGTCATGGATAAACTGAAATTTCTCCCCTTTGAGGAAATTGAAGATGCGATGATTGACCATCATCGTGCACTGCGCCAAGGTTTTCCAGAAGTTATCTACGGGGAATCCAAGAATGTCTCCCAGATCGTGGCGATTATGGAAAAGATGAAAGCAACAGGTAGTAACGTCTTAGTGACCCGTCTTGATGAGAAAAAGGCCTTGACTTTGAAGGATTACTTCCCCAATGCTGAACATGATCCCATTGCCCGCACATTGATACTTAAGAATCACGAGGTAAAAATCACAGGGCTCGGTACCATTCTTGTAGTTTGCGCAGGGACTTCAGACATCCCGGTGGCCCGGGAGGCCGTTATTACGGCAGAGTTGATGGGCAATCAGGTTGAAACCCTCTTGGATGTCGGAATATCAGGGTTGCATCGGCTTTTCTCTAAAAAAGAGACACTGTTCTCAGCGAATGTCCTTATTGTAGTAGCCGGGATGGAAGGTGCCTTGCCCAGTGTTGTAGCAGGATTAGTCTCGAGACCTGTTATCGCGGTACCGACAAGTGTTGGATACGGTGCCGGGATCAATGGCTTGGCCGCCCTGCTTGCCATGCTCAATTCCTGCGTGGCCGGGGTCACCGTAGTCAACATCGACAATGGGTTTGGAGCCGGTTACGCCGCAAGCCTCATTAACCATGCCCTAATAGTTTCATGAAGATTTTGTACCTGGATTGTTTCTCAGGCATCAGCGGGGATATGCTCCTTGGTGCCCTGCTCATGCTTGATGCCCCCTTAGAGATGATCGAGGCAGCCTTCAGGTCACTCGCCATACCAACCGTACACCTTCAAGTTAGCAAAGTTTTAAAACAAGGTATCACAGCCTATAAGGTTTCCTTTGAAACAGAGCAGGCACAAGAAACATCTCGAACCTATAAGGAAGTTCGTGAAATAGTTGGAAATGCGAACCTGAAACCAGCGGTTAAGCAGGCCGCCTTACGATGCTTTGAGATGCTTGCCACAGCCGAGGCAACTATACACGGCATCCATCGGGACCAGGTTCATTTCCATGAAGTGGGAGGAATCGACACGATATGCGATGTGGTTGGCGCAATGATCGCGATGGACGCACTCGCGATTGAAGCAGTTTACACCTCACCCCTCCCGTATGGAACAGGGGAAATCGCATGCAGCCATGGTATTCTCCCAAACCCGGCACCCGCAACGGTAGAGTTGTTGAAGGGCTTCGAGATGTTTTCACTCCCCAATCCAGTAGAGTTCGTAACGCCGACCGGTGCAGCCCTCTTGCGTTCATGGGTCACGCCAGGGGTGATCATCCCTCCCTACCGTGTGTTGAAGGTGGGGTACGGCGCTGGAGATCATGAGGTTTCGGGACGTCCCAACATCCTTAGGGCCGTATTGGGGCAATCAGGGGAAGGTACCTTGACAGATCAGGTTATCCTCCTGGAAACGGATATCGATGATGAAAGCCCAGAGATATTGGCTCACATCACCCAAGCGCTTTTCGGCAAAGGCGCTCTCGATGTCACCTCTCAACCCGTTTTTATGAAAAAGGGGAGGTTGGGGAACCGGCTCACGGTGGTTTCTCCACCTGAATTGAAGGAAACCCTGGCAGACTATCTCCTGAGTGAAACCTCTACACTCGGTATCCGGATGGTTCCATCCTTTCGAAGGCTGCTGAAGCGGGAACTTATCAGGATTTCTACCTCCCTCGGGGAAGCAACTATCAAAGTCGCAACCCTCCCCGATGGTCGGAAACGAATCTCTCCCGAATATGAAGATTGTGCACAACTGGCGTCACGTCATCAACTTCCCATTCGCCAAGTTATTGATATTGTAAGAAGTGAGGCTAAATTAAGATTAGGAATATATTAATAACTTTCGATTATTGCCATTGTTGATCATATCATTATAAACCAATTATTGATAAAATTAAATTTGTGGTTGACAATTACCCATAGTTTTAGTATGGATATGGCATATTGGAGGAGGATTAAAAAATGGATACGATCGTCATTGGTGGTTACCTAATCGCTATGATTATAATTGGAATCTACGCATCAAAAAAGAGAGGGGGGGTTGAAGGGTTCTTCGTTGCCAATCGCAGTGGTGGGCTACTCCTGATCACCGGGTCTCTCGTTGCTACGATTCTTGGGGGATCCAGCACCATTGGTATGGCAGGACTTGGTTTTTCCAAAGGTCTTCCGGGGGCCTGGTGGCTTTTGGTGGGGTGTGTGGGATTGGCCATCGGAGGGGGAATCCTGGCGCGCCGTGTTCGTAAAACGGGTGCATACACCCTTCCGGAGATCCTGGGGCAACGTTATGGAGAAGGAGTTAGGAAAACTGCCTCCATCATTATTCTCTCTTCCTGGCTGGGAATTATCGCCGGACAGATGATCGCGGCAGGAAAGATCCTTTCTGTCCTTTTTCCTGGCGCTACCCTGATTTGTCTGATCTCCATTGCAGGAGGGGTAATGATCTTTTATACCCTTTTAGGGGGGCAGTATTCTGTTCTCAAGACGGATGTGATTCAGGCAATGCTGATTCTCTTCGGGGTTATTTTGACCGTGATAACGGGGACGGAGCTATCTGGGGGATTCGCGATGGTGGTTCAAAGACTCCCAGGGGATTTTACCCGTTTCCCCGCTAACTATGAGATGTCTTGGTCGTATATCATCAACCTCGCCATCTTTGTTGGCACAGCTTACCTGGTGGGACCCGATATTTTTTCACGATTTCTAAGTGCAAGGGATGGGCGTGTGGCACGAAGTGCTGCATGGATTACGGCTGGGATTCTAGTTTTCATCGCTTTTGGAATCACCTGGATCGGAATGACTGCCAGGGTGTTATACCCCGGTATTTCTGCCGAACAGGCCTTCCCCCACATGGTCATGAATGTGCTTCCCGGTATCCTCTCCCCCCTCGTTATTGCTGCCCTACTGGCAGCTGTCATGTCCTCGGCGGATACCTGCCTTTTGACGGCAGGGGTGATTATGACCTCGGATATCTTAGGAAAATGGCTTCAGGGAAAGGGGGACCAGCGGCTGCTCATTTATTCACGCTTTTTCGTCATGATTATTGGCCTCGTTTCTCTTGGAATCGCCCTTTATGAACAGGGTATTATCAAATCCCTCCTCCTGGGGTATACCGTTTTTACCTCCGGTTTGGTTCTACCGACGCTCTTCGCGCTGTTTCCGAAATACCTCACCCTCTCTTCCAAGTGGGTCATGGGAGCCGTTGTGATAGGGGGTGTCACGGCCTTGTGTGGCAAACTCCTCCATATCCATAACGGTGGGTTTTACGGAATGGGACTTTGTGCCCTTGTCCTTCTGAGTGGAGTTGTGAAAGGTCGAAATCTGACAGTTACGGTTCAGAGGATTTCATCCATGGGCGGAGGCACTCCTCCCTCGTCCCATCCCCTTAATCGATAGTATTCTGTCAGCATCTTATCCATCTCTTCTGAGGTAATCGTGTGACGCCCATCCTTGAGGGCCTCCCGGAAGAACCGCTTAGGAAGCTTGTCAGAG
>JALTIG010000068.1:0-11063 GCA_027004185.1 bacterium
ATGGCAACCCTGTCTCCCTTCTCAATGCCACGTTTCTTCAACCCCTCGGCCAGCCTGTATACCCGGGAGATAAACTCCCCATAGGTAAACCTGTCCCCACCACAGACCACCCCAACCTTGTCAGGATACAACCTTCTTACCTTGTCAAGCGATTCCAATAGATTCATCGTATATTTTTCCTTGTCTTAAGGCCTCTTATATGTTTTTATCTTTTAAACCACCTTTTAGTGCATTGTTGCGGGCAGCCAGGTAGCGAGGGAGGGAATGAACATGACCGCGAGTATCACGATAAAATCCACTGCGACAAGAGGCCATGCCTCTCTAAAGAGACTTCCCATGCTAATATCTGGTGCCAATCCCTTGACAATATAGATGTTAATTCCCATCGGTGGACTAATATTACCGGCGCACATATTAATACAGACCATGACGCCAAACCACAAGGGATCTATCTGAAGGGCATTGATGACGGGCATCAGTATGGGGGTGGTCATCATTATGATTCCGGCCGGATCGATAAACATCCCCATGATAAGATAGGCTATCATAAGGGCGAAAACGATAACCAGTGTTGGGACGGGAAGGTTCACAAGCCATTCCGTCATACCTGCTGCGGCCCCAGACCTGATAACCACAAACCCAAAGGCCATGGCCCCAATGATAATCCACCCAATCATCGTTGTAACCCTTACGGTATGTACCACCGCTTCCCTTACGACCTTCCAGCTAAGCCTCTTCTGTAAAGCTGCTATGAGAAACACCAAAAGGCAAGCAACCGCGCTAGCCTCGGTTGGGGTTGTAATACCTACATAGATTGCCCCCAACAAGGCAACAATAACAACAAGCATCGCCCATACCTTCCACAGAGAGGCGATTTTCTCTTTTAAAGGAACGGATTCCGCCCTAGGCGCAATAGAGGGATTGCGGATAACCCTAATGGCAAGATAAATACAAGCCAAAATGGTTGCCAATACACCCGGAATTATCCCCCCTATGAACAGAGCGCCTATAGAAACACTGGACAAAACCCCGTACAAGATAAAGATAACACTGGGGGGTATCAGAATAGATAGTGCCCCGGCAAAGGCCACCAAAGCCCCAGCAAGGGCAGGGTTATAATCCCGACGTCTCATTTCAGGAATGGAGAGAAGGCCTACGGTGGCGGTTCCGGCCGTACTCGCACCACACGCCGCGCCGAATATCATGCCAAAAACAATGGCAGCCATTCCCAAACCTCCGGGAAGTCCCCCCAGAAACTTATGGACGACTTCGTAGGTGTCCTTCCCAGTTCCGGAACGAAATATCACCTCAGCCATAAGAATAAATAGGGGAACACAGACAAGAAGAAAGTTCGTCATCTCGTTAAATCCAGACAGGGCTATTCCATACAATCCCTCCTGTGGGTGGGGCCACCACAAGACAATGGCCATGGTAACGCTGACCACCCCAAGGGAGAAGGCAATAGGCAACCCAAGCAAAAGCAGAAAAAGCAAGGCTCCAAAGAGTATAATAAGTAATAACCACCATGGCATATCTATAACCCTCCCTCCTGACCAGTGGATTCCTCTTTACCCTGTATGACCCTAATGTAGCGAAAGAGTCTAAAGACAAATTCAAGGCAAAGAAATCCGGAGCCAATAACTGTGAGCAAACGAATGGGCCACTGAAGTATCTCTAAATAGGTTTCACTGCGCGCCCAGGTCACAATTCCGTCATGAACGAAGAGGATCCCTTCCCAAGTCAGAACAGCAGTAAACATGATGCTCAGAATGCAAAGGAAGATCTCAATCCTGGCCTGATTCGTGGGGGAAAAGTGTTTATAGACAATATCCACCCTGACATGCCCCCCTGCCGGTAAAGCCCAAGCTCCTGAAAGGTAAACCACAGCTAAAAGAAGATATTCATTGATCTCAAGGCTCCATTTGGTGGGTGCCCCAAAAGCATATCTCATAAAAACATCGTAGCTTATTGTGAGCATCATAATGATAACCAACCAACCCGCTATTTCAGCCAACCATGTGTCCAGCCACTGAATAAAACCCCGGAACGAGGAAGAATGTTTCTTGTCAGCCGACATGTAGCCTCCTTATTAAGAGGGGAAGGTATCAAACCTTCCCCTCTCTTTAATTTTCATTTGCCCTGATAATCCCTGCCATGTCTCTTATTTGACACTCTTTTTCATAAAACCTTTAATAAGCTTTACCTCCTCAGCACAGCCAGGGCTCTCCTTCGCATACCAATTCCACACCGGCGCAACCGCCTCTTTCCACCTGAGCTGCTCTCTCTTGGGCAAGGTGTAAAACACACACCCCTTCTTTTTGGCCCACTTGTTAAGTTCCGCTTCATATGCAGGCCAGTACTCCGTAGATGCCCATCGTGCCCATTTGCGCGCTGTATCCATAAATGCCTTCTGGAGATCCGGTGGAAGGCTGTCAAATTTTCCCTTATTCATCCAGAGCTCGTCACACCAAATATATATTGGTGGCAGTGTCACGGCCTTGCAATAATCGATGAATTTATAATCTCTCAACCCATAAACAGGAAAAATCAATCCGTCCAAGACACCTCTTTGAAGGGCAGGATATACTTCTCCTGTTGCCATCGTTACTGGGCTTGCTCCAAGTGCATCAATGGTTCTGGTTGCCAACCCTCCAGCAGCCCTTAATTTTTCCCCCCTGATATTCTCCATGCTTTTAACCGGCTTTTTGCCACGACTTAAGATGCCTTCACCTCCGCAGAAGATGTTGGCAAGCCAAATGGCGTTGGCCTTTTTTATGTAGGCATCCCTCTTAATCTTGGCTATTGCACCGTTGTTAAAAAAGTCCCACGCCTTTGCCCTTCCCACCATTGCGGTGACATAAGGCATCCAATCAACATCCCCTTCTGGAACCATGCCATGGAAATAAACAGCCGCGGATTGGAGCATATCGAGTGTGCCTGCCTTCAGACCATCCAGTGCCATTTTACGTTTTACCAATTGGTCCGCAGGATAGATAATAAACCTTATCTTATATCCCAATTTTGCGCCCGCCTTTTCCATCATCTTTACGAAACCCTGATTGACAGAAAATTTCGCCACACCCCTTTGGGGATTTACGCAGGCAAAATATTCAGGATGCCTCGTGTGCCACGCCATCTGAAAGTTGAATGTGAGCGTTTTGGTTTTCGCCCACCCAGGCGCAGGTACCAGAAAAAACAATGCTAAAAAAATACATATCACAATTTCCAACAACTTTTTCTTAATCATTTCCAATCTCCCTCTTGATTAGTCGGGTTAAAACAAAACCCTAACAAGTTTATCGACTTATTGTTTCATTTTATTTGTCATGTCATGCCAATCACCCCCCCCCTTTTTTACATAGGGCTTTTTATCTAACAGGGCATAAAAGCCGACGTCCTTTTCAAGTACCTGTATAATTTCTTTTCACACTTCTCCTTGAATTCCTGAAGAATAGCAGAATTTCTTCTCTGTTGAGACATAAAGGATAAAAAAGTGACGCCTATAGGTCCCATCGGTGGTCCGCCTCTTCCTTACCTCATTGATAATTTCCGCAATCTCCGATACATTATTCCCAATTTCATAGCGCTTTTCCTTTCTTAAGGTTTTGCCTATTTCTTAACTATAGGGAAAAGCACCTCTTTTCTTTCCACTTTTCAAAAAAATATTTTAGTAAAAAAACAACATTGGGATTTCAATCATCTCCCATAATTGGCTTAAATGTACAGATTCCCTTTCATTACTGTATTTTTCTTCCGCAAATAATGTGCCAAAGTGCGAAACAATATTGAAAAACATATTTTCAGTAAAATCAACCAATTACGAAACCGTTAAAGCCACAGAACTATAAAAGAAACATAAATTTATATAGACTAATTAATACATTATGATTCAATATGATATATTATGATACATTTTAGTTCAGTTTATAATCCCTTATTTTTCTGTATAACGTACTTCGGCTAACACCGAGTTTCTTAGCAGCCTTTGAAATATTAAAATTGCATTCCTGAAGAACATTTATTAGTCTTTCGAACTCCAATCTTCTTATTGCAGGATAATCAGAAAAGCCTCTAATTTCACTATATTGTTGGTTAGCATGCTTTGCCTTTTCTAACTCCTCTTCAATAAATTCCATAGATTCTTCACTATTACTGCATAACAAGACAGTTCTCGCCAAGATATTCTCCAGCTCCCTTACGTTCCCGTCCCAGGGGTAATTGATAAGTTTTTTTAGACTCGCTTTTGATAGTTTGAAGGGTCTTTTATTGAACTTTTTGAATTGGTTTTCCATAATAGTTTGGACAATTTCAGGGATATCTTCCTTGCGATCCCTCAAAGGAGGCATGTGAATGGTAAGTGTGCTTATTCTGTAATAAAGGTCCTTCCTGAAACGCCCTTCCTCCACTTCTTTCTCAATGCACAGGTTCGTTGCCGCTATAACCCTCACATCTACGGGGATCACTCTTTCACCTCCTAATCGCATTGCCTCTCTTTCCTGAAGAACCCTCAGTAATTTCGATTGCAGGTTTACGTGCATGGTGCCGATCTCATCCAGGAAAAGGGTTCCTCCATGTGCTGTCTCGAATAATCCCATCTTCCCCCCTTTCTTCGCACCGGTAAAGGCACCCTCTTCATAACCAAAAAGCTCGCTTTCCAAGAGATTTTCCGGAAGGACGCTACAATTTATTGCAACAAAAGGCTTCTTCTTCCTCAGGCTCAAGCGGTGGATACTTTGAGCCATAATCTCTTTGCCAGTTCCACTTTCCCCCGTTATGAGAATGTTCGAATCCGTGAGTGCGAACCTTTTCGCCTTTTCAATGACCTTTTTCATTGCAGGGCTTCGAGATGAGAAATAATCTATGCCATAGTGGGTAATAAACCCCTTTGAAACCAGTTTCCTTCTGATCTTGCTATCGATTTTCTGTATTTCCGAGGCTTCTCGAAAGGTTGATACTACGCCTAACACGCCCTCATCAAGAAAAATTGGTTTATGTGTTGCTATAATACCCGCGTCTCCAACTTTATAGAATTCGTCTTCTGGATATCCACCCTTCTTCAAGATGCTCGACACATGATGCATCTGAGGTAAAACATTTGAAATGTCCTGCCCAATAACATTGTGAGGTTTAACCCCAAGAATTTTCTCTGCCGCCCTATTAAAAAGGGTAATCTTACCAAGATTATCTGTAACAATTACACCTTCAATCAGCGAATTAAAGATAGTTTCTAGACGAGTATACTCTTCCCTTTCCTTTCTCCTGAGGTTTGCTAATCTGATGGCCTCACGAAATACCTCACGTATACTTTCAATATTATATGTTATCAACACAGCTTTCTTTCCGTAATCTTTTGCCATATCCAGTGTTACATAACTCTTTCCAATCACCACATTGCAACCCTCATTAAACGCCTCAATCATCCCATAGTTGAAATCGTTCTGATTTTTAAACATAACCTGTTTAATTCTGACACCGTATAACTCCTCTAAGAGATCCATCCCATTTACTAATTCAGGTGTCATAAGCGCTATCCTGTCTCCGAATTTGCTCGCCTGTTTTACTGCCCTCATGATGTCAAAATCAGGTATTTTGATACTAACAACAGGAACGCCAAGGTTCTTTTCCAGCAAAGCTGCTGTCCCACCCCAGCTAACAACTACTTCAACTCCAGCCTCCTCAAGCCTCCTTGCATTAGGTATGGATCCTTCCAAAACTCCCATCTTGACCATAACTTCAACTTTCTGCTTAAATTCATCGCACACCCGTTTTACCATCTCTTCCTGCATGGGAAACGAGCAAATAAAGCCAATTTTAATCTTCATTTTTCATTACCACCTATGGAATTGCCCTTTGCTGCCGAAGTACCAGAGAGAAATCATTAAATTAAAACGTTTCATTAATCGCGACTAAAAGCCTAACAATAAGATCTTTCACTAACTACACAGCCCAGAGAGTCTAATAAGATTTCACCTATTCATTCAGTCTTAAGGCTTGTTTTAATGTCGATTATCATATAATGAGCATAAGCGAAAAGCAACGTGATCTCCATGCTTCCCCGGCATTCCAGGCGGAAAGCCAGCCAAGACCGCGACAGCGGAAGACAAGAAGAAATTAGGGTGATCCGTATAGTCTGTGCCTTGTATGTCCAAAGTCAGGGGGAATAGTGATTTTAAAAAAGGGGGTGTAGGAGGGCTTTATTTAACCGTGTAATCCGCGGATTAAACTACCTACTTCTCCAGGACTTCGCGTATCTTGCTCGAGAGTTGCGCAAGGGTGTAGGGTTTTTGAAGAAACAGGATATCCTTCTCGAGGAACCCATCATTCTGCACGTATCCCGACGTATAGAGGACGCGAAGGTGGGGGGCACGCCTTTTCAATCGCTCCACCAGCTCAGCCCCGTTCAGCCCCGGCATGACGAGATCGGTGACGACAAGATCGATCTCTCTCCCTTTTTCCTCAAAAATCTCCAGCGCCTTCAAGCCATTCGAGGCGGTGATAACCGTGTATCCCAGGCTTTTCAGGGCCTCGGAGGCTATCTTGCAGAGTTCGGCAACGTCTTCCACAAAGAGGATGGTTTCATTGCCACTGGTGGGATACAGGCCAGAAGAGGTGTCTTTAGCATTTGCTTTTGAAGACTTTCTGGAGGCACGCCAGTAGATCGTAAAGGTTGCGCCCTGTTGCGGTTCACTGTCAACCGTGATGTATCCCCGGTTCTGTTCAACAATCCCAAAGACGGTCGAAAGCCCCAGACCGGTTCCCTCCCCCGTCTTCTTTGTGGTGAAAAAGGGTTCAAAAATCCGGGCCTTTGTTGCCTCGTCCATACCTATTCCCGTGTCGCTAACGGTAATGGTGACATACCGCCCCTGCACCGCCCCATAGTGCGCGTCGACGAAGGCCGTATCAATGTTGAATCTTCCTGTCCCGATGATGATCTCTTTCTCGCCGGCCTTTCGGGAGGCGGCCCGAATCGCGTCCCGAGCGTTGATCACCAGGTTCATGAGGATCTGTTCGATCTGCCCAGGGTCGGCCTCAATATAGGGCAAACCGGGGGTGAGATTCAGGGTGAGGGTTATGTCCTCCGGAAGGAGGCGCTGGAACATCTTTTCAAAAAACGACACTGTTTCATTGATATCGAGGAGCTTCGGCCTGGTAACCTGCTTCCTGCTGAAGGCGAGAAGCTGGCTGACAAGGTTCCCCGCCCTTTTTGTCTCGGACAGGATGGCGGAAAGTTCATGGTATCCCGGGGCGTTCTTGTCGATTTTTTGCAGGCCCAACTCGCAGTACCCGGTCATAACGCTCAGCAGGTTGTTGAAATCGTGGGCGATCCCACCGGAGAGAGTCCCTACGGCCTCCATCCTTTGTGCGTGAAGGAACTGTTCTTCGAGAACTTTTTCACGAGTGATGTCCTGCTTCACGGCGGCGTACTGAATTATCCTGCCGTCCCGGTCCCGAATGGGAAAGATAACCGCCCTTTCATAATAGATCTCACCATCCTTTCTCTTGTTGACGAAGGTCCCCTCCCAGGTCTTCCCGGCGGTAATCATGTCCCAGAGGGTCTTATAAAACTTCCGCTCATGCCTGCCGCTCTGGAGGATTCGCGGGTTCTTCCCCCTGACTTCCTCGAGGGTATATCCCGTGGTCTTCTCGAAGGCAGGATTGGCATAAAGAATGTTCCCCTGAAGATCCGTGATCACAACCACCTGGCTGGCCTGCCGGATGACCGTGGCGAGACGGGTCAGCTCCTCTTGGGCCTCGCGCTCCCGTTCTTCCAACTCCTTCTCGCGGGTTACGTCCCTGGCGCTGCCAACGGTACCGATCAGGTGTCCCTCTTCATCGAAAAGTGGAGCCTTCGCCACATCAAGACGCAGGAACTTCCCCCGTACGTTGCCGTATTCGTCAAATCGCATCGGTTTGCGAGCCTTGAGGGTTACTTCGTCCGAGTCGATGCACAGCTCACCAAAGGTATGCCAGTCCTTCCGGTCGAGCCGTTCCGCCCGGATACGATCAGCGAAATAGAGATCATCCTTACCCAAAGGCTCGGCCGCGTCCTTTGCCATAAGGAGCCCTTCCCGGATGGCCCGGTTGGTGAAAATATACCTGTTATTCAGGTCCTTCGCCCAAAGCATATCGGGGTTGTTGTCCGCGATGAGCCGAAACAATCGGCTCATCTCCCGGAACCTCTTCTCACCTTTTTTGAGTTGCTGGTAGGCGTTCCATCGCTCCGTCACATCCCGCACAATCGCCAGCGCCTGGCCGTCTCCCTTGGGAACCATGCGGCATTCAAACCGCCGGGAGACTCCCTTGAGGGGCAGCGTGTAGGAAAAGGTGGGACGTTCGCCTGTCTCAAGAACCTTTGGCAGATGGGAAAGAACGAGTTGGGCAACCTCGGCGGGGAGGATCTCGGCAACCTTCTTTCCAATAAGATCCTCCGGCGGGAGATAGAGAAGATCCTTGTTCCTGGTATGAGATGTAAGAAACCGCCCCTCCCCGTCCAGGGTAAAGATGAAGTCGGGGATGGCCTCCAGGACCGCCCGGGTGGTCTCCTCGCTCTCCCGGATCTTCTCCTCCATCTTCAGCATGTAGGTGATGTCCCGACCGATGACCACGAGTCCCTTCCGGGACCCGTCCGGGTTAAACAGGGGAACCTTATAGATATCAAAGATCCGGATGGGACCCTCCGTGGTAGGAAAAACCTCGATGGAGCGGCGGATTGTTCCATCCTCCCACGCGGCCTCATCCGTGCGGCTGCAAGTTTCAAAGGCCTGGCGGTAAACAGGATGGGTTTCCTCAGCCAGCTCCTGGCCCGTCTTCCCCTGGTAGGCCACGCCGTTGAGCTGAAAAAGCTCCAGGTCCGCCCGGTTGGCCAGAAGCCAGCGCCCCTCGCCATCCTTGAAACAGATCATGTCGGGGGAAGCATCGATAAGGGTTAGAAGGCGTTCCTTCTCATCCTCCAGCGATGTCCAGGCCGCCTCCACCTCCGTGGTTTCCTGGTATATCCCCAGGATACCGAGAACATCACCCGTCGGATCCAGGATGGGGGTCAAATGGAGAAACCCCGCCATTTTTTCCCCGTCTTTCGTCTGAATAGCCTCACGGATAACGATACTCTCCTTTTTCGCCATCACCTCGAGGTCTTCCCGATGGAACCGGTCTCCGTAGGGGTCAGGCCAGCATTCCTTCGAGGTCTTGCCCAGGATTTCCTCCGCGGGGAGCCCGGCGAGGCGGAGATAGGGTTTGTTGACATAGCGATAGACCCCCTTCCGATCCTTGTAAAACATGGGGAGAGGCATGGCGTCCCAGAGGGTATGAACGAGCTTATCGGCCTCCAGGGATTTCCTTTCCAATGTCTTTTGCTTGGTGACATCCCTGATGAACGCGGCGGTTGCCGGCTGGCCCCGGAATGAGATCCTGACGCCCATTGTTTCGGCGTGAAATACCTCGCCGTCCACCCGCACCAGTTTCTCTTCTATGCGGGGGAGGTAGGGATCGGCCGAGGCTGCGGTGGCAAGCCTCTCTTCGATGATTTCCATAGAATCCGAATGGACGAAATCGAGGACCTTTCGCCCAATGAACTCTTCCGGGATCCTGGCATGAAAGAGATTCAGGGCCGCTGCATTCGCGTAGAGGATATCTCCCTCCCCTTGAATCACGATGGGCGTGGGAAGCCAGTCAAGCCAATTCAGCAAATGGCCCCAGTCACCTTCCAGCACACCATCCGCCTTGCCCATCAACGGCCTCTTATTAGTTATAACCCCTTCACACTCTCAAGATTTTTTTACGTCCGATGATGCTTGCCTCGACGCCTCACCGGCTCAATCTATTTATAAGGTAAATCTAATTAGTGTTCTTAGTTTACCTTCAAAGAATATTTATTGTCAAGCACATTGGAGGCTAAGATTTCCAACATGGCTTATCCCTCAACTTCCTTAGCCCGTTTTCCCGCCTTGCTTATATCTTCGACCTGAGGGAAACGGCTTTGTAGGTGAGATACAGATTATTCTTGACGACCCGGGGATTGAATGGTTATATCAAGGCTGAAGAGGAGTGGGATGAAAGTTTATCGGGATATAACAGAAAAGGCGGGATATCCCACGATCCCCCGCTTAGGCAGGTTAACAAGATACTGAACCATTAATAGGGGGAAAGATGGAGGCTAATTCTATCCCTACAGAACTGTCTGAAATACTAAAAAAGGCCCGGCGTGTGGTTGCCATCACAGGCGCAGGGATATCCGCAGAGAGCGGTGTCCCTACCTTCCGTGGCAAGGATGGTCTGTGGAAGAGCTTCAGGGCTGAGGACCTGGCCACGCCATGGGCCTTCGAGCGGGATCCGGCGCTTGTTTGGAAGTGGTATGACTGGCGAAGGGGCCTGATTGCCAAGGCACGTCCCAATGCTGGACATCTTGCACTAGCTGAGATGGAAAAGCGCTATCCAGAATTTACCCTTATTACTCAAAACGTTGATGGGCTGCATCGCAAAGCCGGATCTCATAAGGTGATTGAAATCCACGGCAATCTCTGGCGTGTCCGGTGCACTGCCGAAGAGAAAATCTTTTATCTTGAAGATGTTCCCCTTCCTGAAATTCCGCCTCATTGTAGCTGTGGAGCCCTGGTTCGGCCAGACGTGGTTTGGTTCGGTGAATCCCTCAATCCTATGCTGATTCAGGAATCGCAACGTGCCCTGGCTACCTGCGATCTACTCTTTGTCGTAGGGACCTCGGGCATCGTGCAACCCGTGGCGAGCTTCCCAGCCATTGCGAAACAGTCAGGAGCCTATATTGTCGAAATCAATCCAGAGCCCACACCGATTTCTGCGATTGCCAGCATTTCACTGAAGGGGAAGTCGGGTGAAATCCTTCCGGAACTTTTAAAAACTCAAAGCATACAATGATCACAGGTCATTCGATTCCTTAGATCCTTCATAGCGAGAGTTCAGATGGTGAAAAGTATTGAAAGATCTCGTTGATTCATTACATCCCATGCGTGGCTGGCCTTATTTGGGGAATTTGCCATAGGGGCGGGGGTACGAAAATATCTTGATAAGCATTTACCCAGACCTGGCAG
>JALTIG010000068.1:11073-13636 GCA_027004185.1 bacterium
GTAGATGATCACCTTGAGGGAGGGGGAAGAAAGGGTTTTTTGAGACCAGATAAGCTCAAACCAAGGGCCTCCATGAAACCAACCGCGGATTTTGGGATAAAAATACAGCTTGACAACTATGAAATGCTGTTTTATACATAACAACATATGGGGTAAGAATCATAAAAAGGCAAGTTACGTGAACTCACGTGCCACACGTGAAAATCAGTAATCTAAATAGGAAAGGAGGTGAAAAAGCAGAGAAAAAGGAAAATTTAAAGCGAATTCAATTTTCAACCTTTTCGTGGAGGAAAAAATGAAAAAGAATCCTTATTTAAAGCTCATAGGTATCTTATCCTTTTCAATTTTTATGCTGGTTAGTTTTTCTCCTGCTCCTCAAGCGGCTCCCATAAAATTAAGCTATGCCTTCTTTGCACCGGCACGAAGCTTCCCTGGTGTTCAGATGATGCGGTGGGCTAAGGTTGTAGAAAAGCGCACCCATGGAAGGGTAAAAATCAACACCTATCCAGGTGGCACCCTTTTAGGCGCCAAAAACATGATGGACGGTGTTGTCTCAGGAGTGGCCGATATCGGGTGCTTCTGCCCTCCATACATGCCAGGTCGTTTCCCCCTGATGGAGGCGGTAGACCTCCCTGTGGGGTTCAAGAGCTCGAGAGTTGCCAGTGCAGTTACAGCAGAGCTTTATAAAAAATATCATCCCGCCTCTTTTGCAAAGGTTAAGGTGCTTACAATGTTCTGCTGCGCTCCGGGAAACATTATGTCCAAGGTTCCTATAAAATCATTAAAGGATCTGAAAAAACTTGAGATCAGAGGAACGGGAATTTCGGGTAAATATCTCGGCGCTATAGGTGCTACACCCGTAGCCATGCCCATGTCAAGCGTACCAGAATCCCTACAAAAAGGGGTTGTGAAGGGGTTGATCTCCTCTCTGGAGGTTATGAAAGACTTCAATTTTGCCTCCCTGTGCCAATATGTTACAATTATGAACGGTCCTACCACCTCATTTGCTGTGGTTATGAACAAGAAAAAATGGGCGTCGCTTCCCTCTGATGTCAAAAAGGTTTTTAACGATTTGTATTATGAACAGTGTTTCTGGACCGGTAAATACGAGGATCAGCATGTGAAGGATTCCATAGCCTGGTCTAAAAAGAAATACCACGTAGAAGTATACAAGTTGACTGCCCCTGAATACAGAGAGATCGACAGAAAAGTCCGCTTCATGGTGGACAACTATCTTGCGAAAACCAAGAAAGAAGGGTTGCCGGGAAAAGAGTTTTTGAATGATCTTTACTCACTTAAGTCAAAATATGAAAAGAAATTTGGTAAATAACCAATAATCTTAAGGGGGAATCTTCTTCCAAAGATCCCCCCTTTCTTTGAACTTATGAAAATGCTCAGAAGGATATCTTCACTTCTTAACCGGATATTCATTTTTGTAGCATCCGTCGCCCTGGTTTTGATGATGCTGTTAGGGTTTGGGAATGTTCTCCTTAGGACATTTTGGAAACCTATTGAAGGAACCTATGAACTGATCGGTTATCTCGGTTCTGTAACAACTGTTTTAGCTATTGGTTACGCGCAGATCAGGAAAAACCACATCTCCGTAGATATCATCACCACCCATTATTCCAAACGCTGGAGAAAGATTGTTCACGGCGTAAGCTATCTTTCAACAGCCGTCTTTTTTGGTCTTGCATCCTGGCAGACCACGCTCTGGGGAAACGTGGTCTGGCGCTCTGGTGAACGTTCCGAAACTCTCAGGATTATCTTCTATCCTTTTGTTTATATCGTTGCGCTGGGGTTTGCCTTTTTGACCTTTATTCTACTTGTTGATTTTATATCCCTCTTTCTAAACGAATCCTCCACTCCCGAGGAAAACCTATGAGTCCAGAAGTAACCGGTATTATCGGTATTCTCGTCCTCCTCGGATCCATGCTGTTCCTTGAAATCCCCGTCGGTTTCGTAATGGCCCTTATCGGGTTCCTTGGTGTAAGTTATGTGGTATCCCCCCAAGCGGCACTTGGACTGATTGGAAACGACTTCTGGTCCACCTTTTCCTCTTATGGGCTAACCATCATCCCACTGTTTATCTTAATGGGTGAAATATGCTTCTACTCTGATGTTAACTCAAAACTCTATAACACGGCATACAAATGGTTGGGACAGATTCGAGGTGGTTTGGCCATGGCTACTGTGATGGCCTGTGCAGGATTTGCTGCGATCAGCGGCTCCAACACAGCAACGGCGGCTACCATGACATCTGTTGCCTTTCCAGAAATGCAGAAATACAAATACAACCCCATTCTAACCACGGGATCCATTGCGGCTGGATCGACACTCGGCGTCGTGATACCTCCCAGCATAGTTCTGGTGGTATATGGGATTTACACGGGACAATCCATCGCCAAACTGTTTTTTGGCAGCGTCATTCCTGGGATCATTCTTGCTGTTTTAATGACCTTTACCGTTTATCTCCTCTGTCTGAAACACAACGATTGGGGACCTTCCGGCCCTAAAACAACCTTCTTGGAAAAGATTCTCTCTTTGAAAGGCTCCATTGAGA
>JALTIG010000069.1 GCA_027004185.1 bacterium
ATATATAAACCCTCTGCGCCGCTTTGGTGGGCAGAGGGTGCTTTTTGAAGAAGATAAGTCTAAAGTGTGTGCAAAAAGGCTTGCATTAGCATAGATTAAGGGATATGTAGGATGGAAATGGCAACCCTAACAGAGGAGGGAAGGAGATGAAGCGACTTGCAATTCTTGCCTTATGTGTAGGTGTGGTTTTGGCGCCTTTAACGAGTTGGGGGGCGGGCTATCAGATATATCTGGAGCAGGGTGCCGCCGCTCTCGGTATGGGCGGGGCCTTTGTTGCTAAGGCAGATAATCCAACAGCCATATTTTATAATCCTGCCGGGATTACCCAGTTAGAAGGTACCCAGCTAACGGTAAACTATACAACAGCTCTTTTGCACATGAAACTAAAAGGGGCGAGGAATCCCTATGCGACCAATCCCTTCGAGCCTCCTCATAAGGATATGAATGACCACTGGGCCCAGATACCTTCTTTTTATATTACCCATCAATTTAACAAAAAGTGGTTTGCGGGGTTTGGATATTTTACCCCCTATGGGACCATGACGGATTGGAACAACAGTTGGGTGGGACGGTACTATTCAGATAAGATTGATTTGAAGACATTCAATTTTAATCCTACGATTGCTTACAGGTTTAATGATAAGATATCCCTTGCCATCGGGGTCGATTATATGTATTCCGAGGTGGAAATCGATAAGAGTATCAGCTACCCGGTCGTGGCAGCGCAGGCTGTAAACCCGGTTTTTGCCCATTACGCTTATCAGAGGCCTTTCGATATTGATACTAAGCTCAAAGGATATGGCGATGGCTGGGGCTTTAATGCGGGCCTTCTTTTTAAACCGACCAAAAACTGGTCGATAGGTGTGGCTTATCGGAGTAATATTGAAATCGGATTCGATGGCCATGCGGATTATTCCAGGCATGAGGATGTGGCCCTGATCGACCGGATGATTCAGATGGGTGGAGGCCCTGCGAACCTCTCTCACATGTTGTTTCCCCACACGGGGATCAGCAGTGATCTCCGACTACCAGATACCCTGACCTTCGGGGTGATGAACAGGAGCATCAAGAATTTGACCATTGAGGTGGATGCCACGTGGACTAAGTGGGACACATACGATTCCATGGACGTCAGGTATGACAGCATACTAGGGAAACACCGGACAACGATTAAAAGCCCAAAGGATTGGGACAATGTCTGGGCGATCCGTGTTGGAGCTGAATATCAGATTAACCCTTGCTGGGTGGCACGCGCCGGATATGATTATGACCAGTCACCTGCCCCGAATCGCACGCGCGGCCCTGAGTTGGCAGACTCGGATCGCAACGATGTCTCTGTTGGGGTGGGATATACCACTCCCAGCAAGAAACTGTCGGTCGATGCCGCCTACCTCATCTCCTTTTTCGAGGATTCACACAGTCATCTGCCCGGTCTTCAAGGAAAATATGAATCCACTGGCCACGTTATCTCGGTTGCTCTGACGTATCGATTCTAACCCATGGAGGAACCTTGTCAGAGGGGGACACCTGTCCCCTTCTGACTATCCAGGCTACGGTTCCCAAGCGCGCGAATCTTCGGTTTCAAAACGTCTATCAGAAAATTAAGGGCCTCTTCCCGATCCTTATCCATAACGATTGCTTCAAGTCGGAGAACTTCGTCGGGCTGCAGTGTGATGGTTACGGCCTTCATTTTTTCCCCCTTTAAAAAGCTCTTAGTTTGTGAAACTCGATAAAACCCTCCTTTAAGCAGGAGATCAAGACGGAGAAGCTATCATTGTTGACACTCGTTTAATTTCTACTTAGCTACTACAATATAAAAATAATCACTTACCTTTAAGGGGCAAGGGATCATTCTTATACCGAATCAGGATTTAGTAATAGTAATACGGGCATGAATTTTAGCCTACCATCTATTTTTTAAAAGATACGTTTATGTTATATTTATATCAAAAATGCATAGTGAGTTAAGGGGAAAGGCATAAAAGAGATTTTTGGTTCTACGTCTGGGCTAAAGGCATCTCAGATCCAGGCCCTGAAGCGTCTCTATCGAAGAAGGGTCGATCCAAAGAGATTTATTTCAAGCGAACTTGCGGGCAGGATCCTTAAAATTAGTCGGGAGATTCATCGGCAGGTTGGAGTTTTAATGACCCGCCAGGGAGAGGTATACAGTGTCCTCGTAGGCAATGCCTTTTCCATCATGCTTCCGGATTTAAGTGGATTTCGCATGGGAAAAGGAAACTTGAAGGGTGCCCGTTTTATTCACACACATTTAAAAAACGAACCCATTGATCGAGAGGATATCATGGATCTACGCATGTTACGTCTCGATTTCGTTGGGGTATTGAAGGAAGATAGAAGGGGAAGCCCTGGGGAGCTGGAGGTTGCGTATCTTGATCCTGATGGGGATTCTGGATGTACGATCGAACATTTTCCCCTTTCGAAGTGGATTGAAATGGACTTTAGTAGCTGGATGGCTGAAAGGATAAAGGCCTTACAGCGAACATTGAGGCCCACCCGACAGCTTTCAAGGAAGTTGCGTGCCATCGTGGTAGTTGTTCCCCTTGAAGACCCTTGGAATGCCGATGCACTTTTGCAGGAGATCATTGAGCTTTCGGAGGCCTGTGGCGTGGAAGTGGTGGGGCATGTAATCCAAAGGGTCCGCAAAATCCATCCCGCCTTTCTGATTGGGGAAGGGAAACTTAAAGAATTGGTGATGGTCAGCATGGAAAGGGGGGCAGGCTGCATTATCTTTAACCGGGACCTAAGCCCCGCCCAATTGGATACCATCAGCCGCATGACTGAGCTGAAGGTTCTCGATCGAACGCTCTTGATCCTTGACATCTTTGCCCGACGGGCCCACAGTCGAGAGGGTAAACTCCAAGTGGAGCTTGCTCAGTTAAAATACATGTTGCCCCGGCTCGGCAGAAAGAATACAGCTATGTCTCGCTTAATGGGTGGGATCGGTGGGAGAGGGCCAGGGGAAACGAAACTTGAGATCAACCGGCGTCGTGTGAGGGATCGCATCGCCTCCCTCGAACGCGAACTGAAGCACCTGAAAACGGGTCGGGATCTGAGAAGACGAAGAAGGAAACGACAGGGCCTTCCTATCGTTTCAATAGTGGGATATACCAACGCAGGCAAATCGACCCTGTTAAATTCCCTGACGCATAGCCACGTCTTGGTAGAAGACAAGCCCTTTGCCACGCTCGATACGTCAAGTCGCCTATTAAGATTTCCGAAGGATAGAAGAATGATTATTACAGATACGGTTGGGTTTATCCGGGATCTGCCCGAAGACCTTCTTGGGGCCTTTATGAGTACGTTGGGAGAACTGGAAGATGCTTCTCTATTGCTTCATTTGGTGGATATCAGTCATCCGGAATTTGAGCGACATATCCGAGCTGTGGAAGGAATCCTGAGGAAGATTGGGCTTCCATCTATTCCCACGTTGCTTGTCCTGAATAAGATTGATAGAGTGCCTATAGAGGTAGCCATGAAATATTCTCGAATGCTGAATGCCATCCCGGTTTCCGCGCTGGAGCCCGAGACTTTGATTCCCTTGATTGAGAGGCTTGATCGAGAGATTTTTCTCAAAACAACCGTATCGCACCTTTATCAAACGTATATCTAAGGGGGTGAAATGAAAAAACACCGGGGTTTTTTTAAAAGGTATTTTCTGGCGGGTTTTGCTGTTTTTGTTCCTATTGCCTTGACTCTATATATCATCAAGGTAGTAGTTTTTAAATTGGATGCGATTTTTAGGTTTGTTCCTTCAAGATTCCAACCTGACACCTATCTTCCCTTCCATGTCCCAGGACTCGGGCTTATTGCGACGATTATTCTTATTCTTTTCGTGGGAATCATGGCCAAGAATCTATTTGGCAGGAAGCTTGTAACGTGGATTCAGTCTCTTTTCAGAAATATCCCTCTGGTAAGAGGTATTTACAACGCCATTTCCCAGTTTGTCGTGGCACTTTTTTCAGATAAGAGCGACGTTTTTAGGCAAGCGGCGCTATTAGAATTCCCAAGGAAGGGGATCTATTCACTGGGGTACATTGTAGGCAAAAGTGATCCAGAGTTTTTCCCTGGTCTGGGACGTGATTATATCAAGATGTTCATCCCAACCACCCCAAACATAACAACTGGATTCTTCGTCATTGTCAAAAGGGACCAGGTTATCCCTCTGAGTGTTAATCCTCAGGAGGCATTCAAGATCATTATTTCAGCCGGTGTGGTCACACCGGAAAGTGAGCCGCTGTCTACCAATGCCCCGACAAAATCTCCATGATCTCTTTAAAAATATTGAGACCCTTCAACAGGCATTTCCAGCCTATGAACTTCGTGATGCACAGGTTCAGATGGCGGATGCAGTTAATGATGTCATGCGGAGGGGGGGAGTCCTTTTCGTAGAGGCGGCCACGGGAACCGGCAAAACCCTGGCATATCTCCTACCAGCTCTTCTGTCTGGAAAGAGGGTTGTGGTATCCACCGCGACAAAAAATCTGCAGGATCAGATCGCCAGAAAAGATCTCCCTCTCATCGAGAAACTCTTCTCCAGACCTCTTCGTTATGTCACCCTCAAAGGACGCCAGAACTATCTGTGTAAACGTCGACTATCCCGCTTTAAAAAAAACCCCCTCTTTTCCTTTGTGGAGGAGGCCTCATTATACAAACCATTTCTTGCGTGGAGTCAAGAAACG
>JALTIG010000070.1:0-4060 GCA_027004185.1 bacterium
TCCCCTTTCCTCCTACTGCGAGAATAGGAAAGTTGATAAAATCATCCCCTGAGATCACGCCAAAGGACTCATCACAAAGGGCAATAATCTCCGAAGCCTGGCGCAGCGACCCAGTGGCCTCCTTGACACCGACGATCACATCGATCTTTGATAACCTGGCCACAGTTTCCGGAAGCATGTTCAAACCCGTTCTTCCCGGAACATTGTACAAAACCATAGGAAATTCCACCGCCTTCGCGATAGCTTCATAATGTTCGTACAGACCCTGCTGCGTCGGCTTGTTATAATACGGCGTAATCAGCAGAGCCCCATCCGCACCTGCTTCCTTGGCATGTTTCGTAAGTCGGATAGCCTCCGCTGTACTGTTGGAACCCGTGCCTGCAAGAACCGGCACACGCCCGTTGACCTCTTCCACCGTCATTTCTATAACACGGTCGTGTTCTTCATGGCTCAGCGTTGCAGATTCCCCCGTTGTTCCACAGGGAACAATCACGTCAGTTCCACTCTCGATGTGCCATTCAATCAGGTTTCTGAAGGCCTCCTCGTCCAAACGCCCTCCTCTGAAAGGCGTCACGATGGCAACCATACTACCTTTGAATTCCATGGTATTCCCCCTATCTAAATAAATTTTTCAGCTATCCCTGGCAAGGCTTCCGGCAAAATCCAACCCTCATAGACAAATCGAACTTCTCCTTCCAGGAAAACGGGATCCCATATCCCCACTTCCCCCTCCCAGGAAACCGTTAAGACTTCCCCACTCGCAGCATGAACTGAAACAGGAGACTTTATTCCCCGCCTCATAGAAACCATCAGAGCCGATGCAACCGACCCTGTTCCACAGGCCAAGGTCTCATCCTCCACACCCCGTTCATAGGTTCTTACCGATAATGTTTGGTCGTCGTTAACTTGGACAACATTCACATTCGTACCGGCCGGGGCAAAACGTTCATGATATCGAATCTTACGCCCAACCTCTACCAGTGGAAAAGAAGTGATATCCTCAACCTCTAAAACAATATGAGGAACCCCAGTATTAACGAAAAAAAGGGTATAATTTCTCCCCTCTATCTCTATATGAAGAGCATCTTCCAGCAGCTTCGGTTTGGTTAATTGCACCTTAACCTGTCTGCCGGACACCTCCGCATGTATAGGACCCGCCAGAGTGGAAAAGGTCATGGCAGGACCCGCAATCCCTTTCTCATAGGCAAAGCGGGCCGCGCACCGTCCTCCGTTACCACACATCTCAGCAATAGATCCGTCACTATTAAAAAAACGCCAGGCAAAGTCGTATGTTTCATCCCTTTCAAGGATGATAAGTCCATCTGCCCCAACGGATAACGCCCGCTGGCACACCGCTTTAACCCATGGGCTATCTACCCATAAAAGGGAATCATCCGTCCCGTCCATCAAGATAAAATCGTTGCCGCTTCCACTCATCTTGGTAAAAGGAATTCCTTTCTTTTGATTTTGAGACATTCTCTGCCTTCCCTTACTCTAACCAGGAGGGAATCTTTTCGCCCCGCATCAGGTCTTCATACGTTTCCCTGGGCCGGACTACCTCAAAATGATCCCCATTCACAAAAACCTCAGGAGGCCTCGGCCTGGAATTATAATTGGAGGACATGGTAAAACCATAGGCCCCAGCGTTCATTACACAGAGTAGGTCACCTTGTTTCGCGTCAGGAACCTCCCGATTCTTTGAAAAGAAATCCCCCGATTCACAGATAGGGCCTACCACGTCTGCAACAACCCCCTTTGCCATTTCCTTGACCGATTTTATCTCCTGATAGGCCCCATAAAGGCTCGGACGTATCAGGTCATTCATCCCGGCATCCACAATAATAAAGGTTTTTTCTGTCCCGTGTTTCACATACAATACCCTCGTAACCAAAATCCCGGCACTCGCGGACATAACACGTCCCGGTTCAAAAATGAAGGATTGCGACATCCCAGCCGCCGCCTCTTTAATCGCATTCGCATATTCGTCGGGTGTGGGAGGTTTTTCATCCTTATAGGTAATGCCTAATCCCCCTCCCAAATCAACCCATTGAAAGGAAATTCCCAATGTACCCAATTTCCGGACAATCTCTTTCAATTTGAGCACAGTTTCCCTAAAGGGAGAAATGTCTATTAATTGAGAACCAATATGGCAATCGACCCCCAAAACTTCGATTGAAGGCATTTCTATGGCCACCTGGTACAAGGCCACGGCCTGGTCCATATCAACACCAAATTTGTTCTTTTTTAAGCCGGTTGAGATATACGGATGGGTTTTGGGATCGATATCAGGATTGACACGGATTGCAATAGAAGCCTTCTTTCCCTTTTCTGAAGCTATCCTGTTAATCAGCCGCAATTCCATCTCGGATTCTACATTAAACATCATGATCCCCGCATCGAGGGCGAAAGAAATTTCCCGATCTGTTTTCCCCACCCCAGAGAAAACGATGCGCCTGGGCTCCATCCCTGCCTTCAGGCAACGAAACAGCTCTCCACCCGAGACAATATCCGCTCCCCCCCCTAGTTGGGCAAAAAGACGCAACACAGCTAAGTTAGAGTTAGATTTTACCGAAAAACAGATAAGATGATCGATCCCCTGAAATGCCTGATCAAATACCTGGTAATGGCGCTCGAGGGTTTTCTGGCTGTAGATATACACGGGTGTTCCAACCTCGGCAATGATATCCACCACCGGACAATCCTCCGCGTAAAGCTGGCCATTTTTATAATTAAATTCATTCATTTCAGGGAATAACTAACTTCACGAAGTCTGAAATCTCACCTTTGTATCCATCGGCGTTAAACGGGACCACTCGATACACATAGATCCCACCCCTTTTGATGTCATGGTCTACCCATATGATGGTATGGTCTTCTGCCCTGAAGTTTATCGGATGATCCCGATCCAGAACCGCCACGACGGAAAAGCCCTCTGGACAATCCACGCATTCATTGCTTCCAGGCTTTACAACCTTCCTAAGCACATCATATCCCGCTAGACCCTTTAGCTTATCCCCGCGCAGATCTTTCCTGGGCTCCTCCCAACTTAGCTGAATTTCCCCGGGCAATTTCTTGGCCTGTAAGTTTTTTACCGCCCTTGGAACACGGGCATCCTTAGGAATCGGCCTCCCTTTCTTTCCACAACCTGAAACCGCAAGAATTAGAATCAGTATCCCCAAAAGAGTCACACTAGCCCGTCCTACCCTTTTCCACTCCTTCATTTAATCCTCCTTATTCCCCCTGAAGTAATGCGCCTCCGCATAGGCAATATGGGCCAACACTGCCTCTCGGCCAGTCATACCTGTTCCTTTTCGCTGGTCAACCCCCCGTTCCACGAAGAGGATCTCGTACACGTCCTCCTCGAATTCGGGATGGTATCTTTTTAACTCTTCAAGCTTCAGCTCTGAGAGCATTTTCCCTTTTTCAATGGCATGAGACACCACCTTTCCCGCCACTTCATGTGCCGAACGGAACGGCACCCCTTTCCGCACTAAGTAATCAGCCACATCGGTCGCCTGAAGGTATCCCCAGTGTATTGCCTCTTTCATTCTGTCCTCATTGGGTTTCATACCTTTTACCAAAAGTGTCATCATCCGTAAACAATCGGCAACCGTTTTCAACCCATCGAACAAAGGCACTTTGTCTTCCTGGAGATCCCGGTTATATGCCATGGGAAGCCCTTTGAGTACAGTTAAGATCCCCATAAGATGCCCAAAAACACGACCTGCCTTCCCACGCGTCAGCTCAGCCCCGTCCGGGTTTTTTTTCTGGGGCATCATGCTGCTGCCCGTTGTCAAGGCATCCGGCAGTTCAATCAGACGTGCATACGCACTGCTCCAAAGGATAAGATCCTCGGCAAAGCGGGATAGGTGCACCATGATGAGAGAGAGTGCAGCCAGTATCTCAGCTACAAAATCCCGGTCAGACACGGCGTCTATACTGTTTCTTGTTACCCCACCAAACCCAAGTTTTTTGGCAACAAAGTCACGGTCAACGGGAAAAGTCGTTCCCCCAAGGGCACCGCTGCCCAGTGGGCATACATCCAAACGCCTCAGGGCAT
>JALTIG010000070.1:4070-36152 GCA_027004185.1 bacterium
TCCCTATGGAGCATCTCCACATAGGCCATCAAGTGGTGGGAAAAACGGACCGCCTGGGCATGTTGAAGATGGGTCAATCCCGGAAGAATCAGATCGATATGCTGGCGGGCCTGCTGAACAAAAGATACCATGAGATCCTGAATGAGGGTGCAGATCTCTCCTACTTTCCTCTTGGCAAAAAGGCGCAAATCCGTGGCAACTTGGTCATTTCTGCTACGAGCTGTATGGAGAGCACCGCCTTCCGGACCAACCTTTTCAATTAGGCGAGCCTCGATAGCCATGTGGATATCTTCATACTTCGGGTCTAGGTTCAAGGATCCCATATCCAGTTCGTGCTTGATTTCCTGGAGCGCCCGGATAATCTTTTTACCTGTTTCTTTGGGAATGATCCCCTGACGTACAAGCATTTCACAATGCGCAAGACTTTGTGCGATATCATCCGGATAGAGCTGCCAGTCAAAGGAGATAGATTCTGAAAAAATCTCCAAGGTTCGGTCCGTAGGTTCCGTAAACCGCCCTTGCCACAACTTTCCAGCTTTCATGTCACATCTCCCTAGGACCAAAGATGGCAGTACCGATCCGGACCATAGTTGCACCTTCCTCTATGGCTACCTCAAAATCTGATGTCATGCCCATGGATAGCTCTTCCATGGATACCCTTGCAATATGGTAGCCGTTTACCTGCTCTGCCAGGTGCCGTGTCTTTATAAAAAAGCCTCGTGCCTCTTCAGGATCCGCCGTAAGAGGCGGAATCACCATCAGGCCCTTCAGAGATAGATTTGGCAATTGCGACACATATTCTACTAAGGGAAGAAGAGATTCCTCGCCCACGCCGGATTTTGTCGCCTCTTTTCCCACATTCACTTCAATCAACACCTTTAATTGTTTGCCTGTCATCCCGGCCCTACGGTTTAAGGCCTCAGCAATCTCGTTTCGATCGATGGTATGCACCCACTCAAAAAGGCCTGCCGCATACTTAGCCTTATTTTTTTGGAGGTGCCCGATGAAATGCCAGTGTACTGAGCCAGTAACCTGCGGGATCTTTTCCCGTGCCTCTTGAATATAATTTTCACCAAAATCTGTTATGCCAGCTGCCACAGCTTCCCGGATCATGGAAACTGGCTTCGTTTTTGAAACAGCGATAAGGCGAATAGATGTTGGGGCACGGCCTGCTTTCTCCGCTGCCCGCTCAATCCGCTCACGAATCTCCTCAACCTGATCGGTAATGGTTTTCATTCTCATCCTCCCATTGGGAAGGCAATACCTTCCTGAACCATCAGCTCTACAACCTCTGAAAGTGGTAATCCCACCACATTCGTATAGGAACCGTAGATGCGAGAAACAAACATAGCCCCAATTCCCTGTATCCCGTAGGCACCGGCCTTATCCATAGGTTCTCCAGTTTGGATATACCTCTCAATCTCCTCTGGCCTAAGGGATTTCATGACAACGACAGTTCGGACAACGCCTGTCCGCATCCGTTTCATCACTTTGTTCTGGAGACAATACCCTGTAAAAACCTCGTGTGATCGCCCACTCAGGCGTTCCAACATCAACCTGGCCTCCTCGGGGCCAGCAGGTTTTTGAAGTACGGTTTCACCCAACACAACCACGGTGTCTGCCGACAGTATCCAGCTTTCCGGGTACCGATTTCCTACGAAAGTTGCCTTTTCTCGCGCCAGCGTAACGACTCCCTCTTCAATGGATTGGTCTCCAGGGAATACCTCAGGAATATCGGCGACCACCACCCTATATGAAATACCAACCATCGAAAGGAGTTCCTGCCGGCGCTTTGAGGAGGAAGCCAGAATCAGCTCCTTTTCCATGGCACTGAACGTAAAATACCCCCCTCATTTTGTCAAGGAGTTCCAGTAGAAATCCTCAAAGAACGTTTTCTCCCCTAAGTCTTCCTCTTGCTTCTGATTAGAGACTACACATTCGCACTTCATTAGCAAGATTTATATATAAATGAAAACTTCCACATTTTCAACCGACCCTGGACACCAACAATCCCCGTATTGACACCTCAAAAAGTGATATGATATGAAGATGCCTAAATACAATCAGTATGCTTCTTACACAGGTTGAAATCGCGCAACTCAAAGTTATTCGATGAACCTGGTATAAATAAAAGAGCAGAAGGAGAAATATATGGCAATCTCGGTAAAGATTTCGAAGGCGATGGAGGCATCCTCATGGATTCGAAAGATGTTTGAAGAGGGCGCAGCCTTAAAAAAGAAAAAAGGCGAAGAGAATGTTTTCGATTTTACACTTGGGAATCCCATTACTGAACCGCCTGATGCCTTCAAACAGCGCCTGAGAGAACTGGCCTCGGACAAAACCCCAGGAACCCACGCATACATGCCAAACAGTGGCATTCCCTGGGTTCGGGAAAAGATCGCCGCTTACCTTTCCCAACAGACAGGCATTGATTACACAGCTAACTATATTGTCATGACGGTCGGTGCCGCAGGGGCATTGAATGTCATACTCAAGGCACTGATGGATCCAGGGGATGAAATCCTGACCTTTGCCCCTTTCTTTGTGGAATACCGTGTTTACGCAGATAACTTTAACGGAACGCTGAAACCTGTCCCCACCGACGAGGCCTTCATGCCGGATTTTGAAGCCTTGAAAGCCTCTGTCACTGAAAAAACAAAGGCCCTGATCATCAACTCACCCCACAACCCCACGGGCGTAGTTTACTCAGAAGAAACCATCAAGACACTCTCTGAAACCCTCCAACAGGTATCTCAAAAGATAGGCCACCCCATCTACCTGATCTCGGATGAGCCTTACCGGAAGATTGTATTTGACAATGCAACTGTGCCCTATCCTTCCGTTTACTATAAGGATACCATTCTGATTACCTCGCATTCAAAAGATCTCTCGCTTCCTGGGGAACGTATTGGTTACCTTGCCATACATCCTAAATCGACCGATGCGGTGGCCCTTTCCGTTGCAACGAATTTCACAAATCGCATCCTGGGATACGTCAATGCTCCAGCTCTGATGCAGCGGATTGTCGCAGAACTGCAGGACGAACCTGCTGATGCTGTAGGGTATCAGAGAAAACGCGACCTGTTATACCCTGCGCTTGTTTCCTATGGATATGAATGTGTGAAACCGATGGGGGCATTCTATCTTTTCCCAAAGGCACCTGGTGGAGACGACGTTGCCTTCATCAATCACCTCAAGAAATTTGATATCCTCGCCGTTCCCGGCTCTGGCTTTGGCGCACCCGGATATTTCCGAATTGCCTATTGTGTCAAGGAAAGCATCATCGAAAAATCCCTGAGTGGATTCAAAAGTGCCATAGAAAGCTATTCATAGGCAAGGGATATCATGCGCCGAGACGGTCGAAAACCAAATGAATTACGCCCTATCTCCTTTCAGCGTCCCTTTTTGAAATACGCAGAAGGCTCCGTTCTCGTCAGGTTTGGAGATACTCATGTAATCTGTTCCGCTTCCGTTGAAGAGTCTGTCCCTCCATTTTTAAGGGGATCCGGACAGGGATGGGTCACATCGGAATATGCTATGCTTCCCCGCGCAACTCAAACCCGGACGGCCAGGGAATCTGTAGGGAAAAAACCCAGTGGCCGTTCTATGGAGATCCAGCGCCTGATCGGACGAAGCCTTCGAGCAGCGATGGACATGACTCTTCTCGGTGAACGGACTATCTGGATCGACTGTGACGTCATCCAAGCGGACGGGGGTACCCGAACTGCGTGCATCACAGGAGGCTGCATTGCGCTTTATGATGCCCTTAAAACCCTCCAAGGTTTTGGGGTCTTGGGGGCATTTCCCTTAATCAACATGGTGGCTGCCATCAGTGTTGGCATCGTAGGCGATGAAGCCCTGTTAGATCTCAATTATGAAGAGGATTCCACGGCGGAGGTGGACCTCAACCTTGTAATGACCGAGACTGGAAATATAGTAGAAATACAGGGAACCGCAGAAGGAACCCCCATCAGCAGGAAACGGCTCAATGATATGATTCTATTAGCCGAAAAAGGCATTCGAAAACTGATAACCCTTCAGAAAAAGGTGCTGGGACTTGAATAATATTCCTGAACTGCTTGTTGCTTCCAATAATATCGGCAAGATAAGAGAGATAAAGTATGCTATGAACGGGGTTACTGAAAAGATCGTGTCTCTGAAAGAGGCTGGAATCCATCTCTCTCCCCAAGAAAATGGCCAAAGCTACTTAGAAAATGCCCTCATAAAGGCAAAGGCCGCCGCAAAATACTGGAAGGGATGGGTTCTATCCGATGATTCAGGTCTCGAGGTAGATGCGCTGAACGGTGCTCCAGGCCTTCACTCCTCCCGTTTCGCAGGGATAAACGCAACGGACGCGGATAACAACCGAAAACTCCTTTCCAACCTTTCCGGGATCCCAGAGAATAAAAGGACAGCACACTTCCGCTGCATAGCCATTCTTTACCACAGCCAAGTGGGATACCTCCTTAAGGGAGAAGGGACCTGTGAAGGAATCATCACCTCTTCACCGAGAGGCAAAAATGGCTTCGGATTCGATCCTCTCTTCTTGCTACCCTCTCTTCGACGCACCTTGGCGGAACTCACCTTTGAGGAAAAAATGAAAGTCAGCCATCGTGCACGTGCCATAGCCACCCTTCGAAAGAAATTTGAAACAATGAAACCCCTTTATCTTGCGTCCTGATCCCTACCTAAACCCTATGCAATCCTCTATAAAATCCCTTCCATTCGCAGCAAATATCTCTCCTTTCAATGCGCCTGGACAATCTCTTTTACCTTCATCAACCGGGAAAAATTGGACCGTTCCATCTCATCGAGCTTCATCTCGATCGCCCGAATCGTCTCCTCAATGTTGGGGATCAAGACATACTCCAACGCATTTACACGGCGCCGGGTCTTAACAATCTCATCAGCCAAAAGGTTCATCCACTTTTCCTTCTGCGCGAGAAGGATAAGTTTTTTTAATACCTTATCAACCGCAAAAAGGGAAACATCCAGCTCACCACTTGTGTTCCCATACCCGTAACAGACAACCTCTCCCTTTACAGAAGGTGTAAACACAGGGGCCTTTAGATTCATAATCGTTTCGGATCGCACCTCGATTTTCAATTCCTTTCCTGGAACTGCCAGCGCCTCTTCAAGATCCTGGGGATTTAGGGTTGCGGAAACAAAAAGGAATCGGCTGAATGCATCAGTTAAACCCTTTTCCACCTCCTCCCGAAGATCCCGGATATCTCGAATAAATGCCAGAAACCGTCGCATTAGTTCATCCTGCTTGTCCTTCAGCAGCTTATGTCCCCGTCTGGCCATCACCAGGCGTTTCCTTAAACGTAAAAGTTCCATCCGAGTTGGATTGACATTCAGCTTCATTACATCTTCCCATCCATGAATTAGGCCACCCTCTCCACACGATCTTTCTTGAAGCGCGGAAGATATTTCTTCAACCATTCTGGGCGAATCCGTTTCAGCTCCGCCTCTGGGAATGCCGTTAGCAGTTCCCATCCGAGGTCAAGGGTCTCTTCAATGCTTCTATTTTCATATTCCCCTTGGGATACGTATCTCCTCTCAAATGTGTCCGCAAAATCAAAATAGAGCTTGTCCATCTCTGTAAGTGCTGCTTCTCCAAGGATAACCGCCAGCTCCTGGGCTTCTTTCCCTCGTGCATAGGCGGCGAATAACTGATTGAAGATGTCGGCATGGTCCTCCCTCGTTTTACCCGCACCGATCCCCTTATCTTTCAGACGCGAAAGGGAAGGTAAGACGTCAATGGGAGGAGAAACATTCTTTTTGTGCAGAACACGGCTAAGTATGATCTGCCCTTCCGTGATGTATCCAGTAAGATCTGGGATTGGATGGGTTTTATCATCCTCCGGCATGGTCAGAATGGGGATTTGAGTAATCGATCCCTTTTTACCCTTTATCTTTCCGGCTCGTTCGTAAATACTTGCAAGGTCTGTGTAAAGATATCCAGGATATCCCCGTCGACCTGGGATCTCCTTTCTTGCCGCCGATATCTCTCTCAATGCCTCGCAGTAATTGGTCATGTCTGTAAGAATGATCAACACATGCATTTCCAGATCAAAGGCCAGGTATTCAGCGGCGGTCAGTGCCATCCTTGGGGTAGCCACCCTCTCCAGCGCTGGGTCATTCGCGAGATTAAGAAAGAGTACGGCCCGATCAATGGCCCCTGTTCTCCTGAACTCCTCTACGAAATAATTGGCCTCCTCAAACGTGATCCCCATCGCTGCAAAAACTACGGCGAACCTTTCCCCTTCCCCAAGGACCTTGGCCTGGCGAGCAATCTGGGCAGCGAGTCGATTATGGGGCAAACCGGATGCGGAAAAGATAGGAAGCTTCTGCCCTCTGACCAAGGTATTCAGCCCATCGATAGAAGAGATACCAGTCTGAATGAATTCCTCGGGATAATCCCTGGCATAGGGGTTAATTGGGCTCCCATTAATATCCAATTTTTTATCGGGCAGGATCTCTGGCCCTTCATCAATCGGGCGGCCCAATCCATCAAAGACGCGTCCCAGAATATCGGTAGAAACCCCTAGTTGGATACCACGACCCAGAAATCGAACCTTACATTGATGGATATCAACGCCGGTCGTCCCCTCGAAAAGCTGAATCAATGCCTTGTCATGGTCCACCTCCAAAACGCGGCCTGTCCGTGTCTCCATGGAAGGCAATTGAACCTCAACAAGCTCTTCATATTTGACGCCTTCTACCTCCTCCACAAGGAGCAAAGGTCCGGAAATTTCCCGTATTGTCTGATATTCTTTAAGCATTTTTACTCACCTTCATCTGTTAGTCTCCGTACCTCCTTTTCAATCTCATCCTGCATCTCTTCCATTTTATCCAGTGAATGCTCCCCTACATACCTGGCACGCGCAATGCTTTCCCTAACCCTCATCCCCTGAATCTCTTTGAAAGAAACCCCCTCGTGTAAAAGCTGCTCGCTCTTCTCATGAAGGGTCATGATGAGACGGAGTAGCAGGTGACATTTTTTCAGGGAACAGTAAGTGTCAATCTCATGGAAAGCATTCTGATGGAGAAAGTCTTCACGTAGGGAACGAGAGGTTTCCAGGATTAAACGATCGGAAGGGGAAAGGGCATCAACACCAACGAGCTTCACGATCTCGCTCAACTCCGCTTCTTGTTGCAGGAGTCGAATAGCCTTCTGTCTCAGCTCCACGAAATCTTCATGCACCTCTTCCCTGAAATAATCCATCAGGTTGTCATGGTACAGGGAATAACTGTTCAGCCAGCTGATGGCCGGAAAGTGACGTTGATAGGCCAACTTATCCTCTAAACTCCAGAAGACCTTCACAACACGCAACGTTGCCTGAACCACTGGATCAGACAGGTCTCCCCCTGGAGGTGAAACAGCACCGATCGTAGTCAACGAACCCATGCGTTCTTCAGAACTTTCACAGACAACCCTACCGGAGCGCTCGTAAAACTCCGCGATCCTTGTTCCAAGATATGCCGGATACCCCTCTTCCCCGGGCATTTCCTCCAAGCGTCCTGAAATCTCCCGCATTGCCTCCGCCCACCGGGACGTGGAATCCGCCATTAAGGCCACCTCGTACCCCATGTCCCTAAAATACTCACCAAGGGTTACTCCAGTGTACACCGAAGCCTCCCTTGCAGCTACCGGCATGTTTGAGGTATTGGCGATAAGAACCGTTCGCTCCATCAGGGGCTTCCCGCTCCGCGGGTCAAGAAGCTCCGGGAACTCCATCAGGACATCCGTCATCTCATTCCCACGTTCCCCACATCCCCCATCGATAATCACGTCAGCATCCGCCCACTTCGCCAACTGATGCTGAATAACCGTCTTTCCACTGCCAAATGGTCCTGGAACACAGGCAGTTCCACCCTTCCCAACTGGGAAAAAGGTGTCTATCACCCGCTGACCGGTGATAAGGGGTTCTAATGGAACCAGCTTCTTTTTATAGGGCCTCGGGATCCTTACAGGCCAGCGCTGCAGCATCGCAATATCATGCGAGTTTCCTTCACCGTCCCGGATAACACAAACCGTCTCCTCAACGGTAAAACTACCCTCTTCAATGGAGACAATCTCCCCTGACAGACCAGGGGGTACCATAATCTTCTGCGTCACCAATTCTGTCTCTGGGACTTCCCCAATAATATCCCCCCCAGTCACCTTGTCTCCGCTCTTTCTCAAAGGTTTAAACATCCATCTCTTTTCCCTCGGCAGGCTGGGTGCATCTACACCTCTGAGAAGAAAATCACCTACTTTTCTCTGAATCACATCAAGGGGTCTTTGAATCCCATCGTAAATCGATTCGATTAGCCCCGGCCCAAGCTCCACACTCAAAGGTTGACCCGTGAGGTAAACGGGTTCACCTGGGCCAATCCCACTCGTCTCTTCATAGACCTGTATGGAAGCCATGTTGCCATGTAACTCAATAATCTCACCAACCAGTCGCTGCTCCCCCACACGAACTACATCGTACATTCTCGCTTTCGACATTTCATCTGCGACAACCAAAGGCCCCGAAACCTTCACGATCACGCCCTGGTCCATCATTTATTCCTCACTTTCAGAAAAAATATTTGCACCTACCGCCTTTATTACAGCATCCTCGATGTATTGAATCCCCATTCCCCGACTACCCGTATTATCAGGAATAATCACAATGGCTGGTAAGCTACTGGCCTGATATTCCTCTATTTCATCCTTGATAAGTTCAGCCATGGTCTCAGTTACAAGAATAATAGCAAAACCCATCTTGACCATTGATCGGAGGGCCTTCCTCGCCTCGTGCCTGGTTCTCGACGGAAAAATAGTCACCCCTACTGCCTGTAGACACAGAATCGCCTCCCTATTACCTATTGCACCTATTTCAGCCAAGGGCATTGGGAATAAGCTCCTTTAGTACCTTATTTTCAACCCGGTTCACCTTTCCAACCAAAATCGTCCGTATCAACTTTGTCTCCATCTCCTTGAAAAACAGATAGGAAATCAGAGGTTCGATCCCCATGGCTACATAGCGTGACTCGCGATGAAAGACCAATCGGTATTCCATCATGGCCCGGTCCAGCGAGGCGAAAGACCCTTCCTGAAACCCTTCCACTCCCTTCTCAACCACATTCCTATAAGGAGTATGCTGAAATTTCGGTGGAAGACTGTCCACAGGATCCTCCCATATCCTTTTGTAAAACGATGCATCCAGGGTTCCCCCTTCGATCAAGACATCCATTATATCTGCCCATGGACGTTTCGCATATCGACCCCTGAAAAGGGTTCCGATATTCGTTAGGTCTATCTCTGAAACAATCCATTGTTTGACAAAGGGTATTCTAGACTCCTCAATCTTATCCAGTATCACCTCATACATTACCTTTTCGATCACGCTGTCAATATAGTGGGGATAAGGATTCTTTTCTATCTTTTTCCGGCATTTACGGAGGGCATCTCTTAAGCTTGGATGGATATCCCACCAGCTATTCCCCTCGATGGCCGATTTCAGGATATCAAAGGGATAATTCCCGTCCGGGTACCGGGCTGCCTCAAACTCTTTCCCTGTAACCCTTTCCTTGAAAACAACCTTGACATTGTGAAAATCATATCTCAGAAAGACTGTTTCTCTCGTTTTCTCATCGCGACAAAGGATTGAAAAGAGCGACACACTCTTCAGAAACTCCCTCTCCAAACCTTTCTGAATCACTCCCTCAGGATGGGATTCACCACGAGAGACATCTCCATAAGGAGTGTCAGAAAGAAGCCTGAACAGGTCGTGCGCATCTTTCGCTTCCACCAAGCGGACAAACCTTTCTCGGGTCAACAGATCCCTTTCCTTAGCCCGAATGACCCCTACCGCATAGGCGTAGTCCGGATCCCCCTTAAACTCCATCTGCTTTTCCTTCACTTGAGAACAAAATATCTACGATCTCCCTTTCCATCTGTCCCCGAAGTTCATTCAAAACCGCATCAATCGATGCATTCAAAAACATCTGGCCTTTTTTCACAACAATGCCAGCCTCTATGGGGAAAGGAGATTCCAATAGCATGAAATGACATCCCGGAAATTCCTGCCTTAGTTCGTTATCTAAGCGCTTCCGAAGCGCCAAATCCCTGTGTGCAAGACCGATTTCTTCATTGCCCTCAAGGTTTGCTTTTTTTACAAGGTTCACTAAAAAGGTAAGATATTCACGTTTGGGCATTTCAAGGACATCCCTTTTCACCTCGCTAAATACGCGGTCAATCCAATCCTGCTTCAGAGCCAAAATCTGGTTTCTCGCCAAACGCTGGGCTGTATGGATCATCTGTGACCTTTTGGCCTCGGCTAACGCCTCGGCCTCCTTCATTGCTCTCTCCTCAAAACCCTTTGCCTTCTTTTTATAACGAACCCGGACCCGTTGAGCGTCCTCCTCCCCCTTCCTTAGGACTCTATCGGCCGCCTCCCTCGCATCCTCTATGATTCTCTCAGTAATCTTTTCAAGCGGCATAAAAGCACTCCTTCTCCTATGACAGCTTGATCCCATTTAATAGGAGGATGGTTGCAAGCAGACCAAGGATCGCATAGGTTTCCACCATTGCGCCATAGATGACTCCTTTCATCATTGCTTCAGGCCTCTTGGCTGTCATGGCTATTCCAGCCGCGCATACCTTGCCCTGGTGAATCCCCGAGATCCACCCGGCAAAACCTACCGGCAATGCGGCAAAAAAAACTTGCCACGCCTGAAGCATCGTTAGGTGAACAGGATGGCCCCCGAGGAGTGCCAATTTGTTGATCACAAGGAACCCCCCAAGAAAACCGTAGATTCCTTGAGTCCCCGGAAGGGCAACGAGGATTAAAAGTGCCCCAAACTTTTCGGGGTCCTCACTCAAAACGCCTCCAGCAGCCTGTCCGGCAATGCCAACACCGATACTCGATCCAAACCCCGCGAGAAAAACAGCCAGTGCAGCCCCCGCCAGTGGAACCGCGTAAGAAAAACTCCCTAAAAAACCCATCCTATTCCTCCTCTCAATAATTCTTTTTTATTTTTTTATTCAGCTAACCCTTTTCATATCCTGTGACCAGGGTATACTTTCCCTCTCTCTTCAATGGCCTGAATGCGACCCCCCCTCCCTCAAAAAACTTCGGGAAGAACTCCACATACTGAAGACGGGTCGTATGCACAAAGGCCCCTAATGCGTTAATCGCAATGTTAAAGGTATGTCCTCCCAACAGGATAATAATAGCCCCTACCCACCCTATATATGGGATCCCACCTACCATAAAAGCGATAATATTAACTACTACAGCGATTACCCCTGTTGCGAGACCCAAGGCTAAAAGCCTCAGATATGACAAAACATCCCCGAGGTATGAGGTTGCCCCATACAAGGTATAAATCCCGCTTACAATCCTAAGGATTGGATTCTTCTTCTCTCGATCTGAAAAAAGTACGATTGCCAAAGCTGCCCCGATCAGACACCATTTCCCCAAGGTTCCAAAAACTGGGGAGATTATTCCTTTACTACTCAAACCATAAGTCACAGCCCCGTTCAACAGAACAAGCCAGGAGAATGGGTCAAAGAGAGCATCTAAAAACTGCCCATCCAAACAGTACCTGGCCACCTTGATCCCCAGCCCGAAACATATCTGGATAAAGCCAAGTGTAAGGGCTATCCCGAAAAATATCATGGACTGTTTCATAGGATCAAATAGTATTATGGCATTCCTGATGTGTTTGATTGCGTTTAGAGACGCGGGAAGGCGTTCCACCATATCCCCAAACCATCCACCAGTGATCCCGCCCATGAAGATGGTTGAAATTCCTCCCATCATCAACAGCCAGATAAGCTTTGAATCCTTTAGGATGATTTTATACCTTTTCACCATCCACAGACTAAGAACAAAAAGAACGAGTCCATATCCGGCATCCGTTAGACAAAGCCCGAAGAAGACGGCAAAGAACGGCGCAAAAAAGGGGGTTGGGTCGAACTCTTTTGCATGCGGCATCCCATACAACTCTGTTATCAACTCAAAAGGGCGTACCACCGGCTTATTTCTTAATAGAATAGGAGGAGATTCCCCCTCATCCGGTTCTATTTCTTCAAGGGCTGTCACTCCAAAACGAGAATCCACCTCCTGGTGAATCCTTTTCACCTCTTTTAGTGGGATCCACCCTTCAATTAGAACGGTACGCTCAGTTACGCCAAACTGATGGCTAATCGTTGCCTTTTTTAGGTCTTCCTCCCACACATCATGCAACACCCGCAGATCCTGTAAATATCCGCTCAATTGACGCGCTCTTTCATGGAGCTGTCCCAATCTCTCTTTTAGCTCTTCAATTCTTTCCTGCTTTTTTTTGATCTGGTGGAATGGAGGAAGGTCCCCTTCAAGTCTAATCGCCTCAAAGCTACTTTTTTGTAATATCTCTGAAACCATTTCCTCCACACTCTTGTGAAAGATTATGCATAGGTATGCTAGACGTTTCGTTCGGTAAAGCAGCTCCACATGATAGAGAGAAGTTAAAAAATCAATCCCTTCTATTACATTCTCAACCTCTTCGATCGCCAATGTTCCCATCATAACCTTGACGCGATAGAACTCATCCAAGGATGCCGGTGGCTCATCGAGATTTATCCAGGGCTGTAAGAGTGTAATTTCACTTTCTAGATTCACGATTGTGGTCTCAACCTGGTGAATCTCCTGTTCAAGGGTAAGAGATTGAGTGATCACATCTCTCAATTGCGTCTTATTTTTAAAATCTTCAAACTCTTTGCGCGAGATAATGATGCGGTTACCTAATACGGAAGCAAGTCCCCTTGGTCCCTCTTCATATTTGGAAAGAAACTGCAAAACACCCCGAAGATGCTGTAGCCTCTCACTCAAATCCCTCTCTTCTTCTGAGGGCTCAGCCCCCCGTCCTTCCCCCCTTGAAACTTGTGTAACATGTACAATCCCAAGGGAATGGAGGTAATCAAGCAATTCCGGCTCAACCGACTGGTGCGCGATCATTCTCACCTTTTTTACAGTTTCAATACCCATTGATTCGATGCCTTCTTATATTCTGGAAAAGATAAATGCCTTTGCACGATCTATATTCTTTTCGCCAAGCACGCTTAACCTTGAAATCTTTTCAGATCTGTCCTTCTCTATCCTGGCGATTTCCATAGCTGCCTCTCTCTTTGCCTGTTCCAACCTTTTCCCCCTCTCTTCCCTCATCTTATCCTCCGTTTGCATCATGAGTTCCCGGCCTTCCTTTTCAGCATCCTTCACCATAGCCTCGGCTTCCCGCTCGGCATTTTCCACAATCTCTCTAGCCTCTTTCTCAGCCTTCCGTATGATCTCTAAACTGAAATCCTTCATAGAATTCCCTCACACATCAGTTAAAAAAAGATAATACTTTCCTCATCTTACTCCCTCTCATACCTTCTCCAACTTTCATAAAAAAATCACCCTCCCTCTCGAAAATTTACTTCTCCCTAAAATCTACCAGGCTTAGCTTTTACTAAAATTCAGTCCCATCGTCAAGAAAAAAAAGCCAATTGACATACATCCCCATACACAGTAGATTGCATATTACATAAGGGAGACAAAGATGAACACCAGTAGGGCAACGGCCTCGCGATTTCTAACTTCTTTCGCTTCTTTCGTGATTGTTATTGCCGGGTTGAAGTTATCCAGTCACTTCGTTGTACCCGTTCTTTTGGCTGTCTTTTTTTCGATTATCTGTCTCCCCCTCTTCCATTTCTTTTACAAAAAAGGCCTTCCCAAATGGCTCTCCCTTGTCATCGTGTTTCTTCTCATCATCGCAATCTTTGCCGCTGTTGGGGTTATGATTAGTTCCTCCATACAGGGATTCTCAACGAATCTCCCATCCTATCAGCAAAAACTTTCTGCACTAGCCGAGAAATCCCTCGGGCTTGCAACAGAGATCGGCCTGAAATTGCCTAAGGAAAAGCTCCTAAAACTCTTTAATCCTGGAACATTGGTAAGATATATCGGGATCTCTCTCAAGAGCTTTGGCAATGTCATGTCAAGTGGCCTTTTTATCATCCTATTCGTTATTTTCGTGCTACTTGAAGCATCTGTATTCACAAAAAAACTTTCCCATATCGTGAAAAACCCTTCATCGATTTCATATTTCGAAACATTCTTTATCAATGTAACTCGATATGTTGCCCTAAAGACACTTTTATCTCTCATCACGGGTCTCACAGCCTCCCTGTTACTTCTCACCTTAGGGGTCGACTTTGCCCTCCTCTGGGGATTAGCCGCCTTCCTACTGAACTTCATTCCTACGATTGGTTCCCTTCTTGCGGCAATCCCACCCATTCTCATTTGCCTAATACAATTTGGCATTGGGAAAACGATGATCGTTGCTATTGGTTACGCGATCATAAACATCATCATCGGAAATGTAGTGGAACCTAAGGTCATGGGGAAAAAATTGGGGCTCTCAACCCTGGTGGTATTTATTTCTCTAGTCTTCTGGGGTTGGGTCTTTGGCCCGGTGGGTATGTTCCTTTCTGTTCCTTTGACCATGGTAGTAAAAATCGCCCTTGATTCCCAGGAAGAGACTCGATGGATAGCTATCCTTCTAAGTGATAATGCTGTCGAAACCGATTGAACAAGTTTCTACACATACCCGTGGGACCTTAAAGGTTTTCTAAACCTGTTTATTCAAAGAAAATGAGCCTGCGGATACCCCTTTATATGGAAAGGAGGAGGAGGCCTGCCTCGGGAGGGGGGGCGAGGCAGGCCTGTTGAGGGGAAAGAAGGAGGAGGAGAAGGAAAGGGAGCAACGTTATCGCAACTCAAGCCTTTTAATGAGATGCCCCTGATAGGTGGACACCCATGCTACCAAGACCCTTTCACCCACCCTGAATTCAGCAAGGGTGGCTTTTTTATGATCCCTTTTCAAAACCGCATCCTTTGCCAAGGGACCAGCCACGGTAAAGATGTTTTTCCTACCCATGGGTACATTTACAACGACAGTTTGCGCATTCAAATCAATGGCTGTAATCCTACCTTCCATCTCATATACGCGAACCCTTGATGCATAGGTAATGCTAACCATCGTTATCACCATCATTAGGGATAACACGACCGACAAGGTTACCTTAATATATTGTTTCACCTTCATCTTCTGCGCTCCTTTGCTAGCAGGTTAACCCTCTGACCTTTTAAGCACGGTGTAAAAATTGGCATTTCCTCGCTTAATCAAGAGCAATAGACCCTTCTCCACCCTTGCACGGCTTAACATCTCCTCATACTCTTTTACGTTCTTTACACTCTTCCTGTTGATTTCGAGGATGATATCACCAGGATGCAAGCCTGCATCGGCCGCCGGGCTGTTAGGCAAAATATTCGTAATCAGCACCCCTTTTTCCGAAGGATTTAGTCCGAGGCGCTCCCTCAACTCCGGGGTAATATCCTGCACTGTCATGCCCCATACCTTCCGGGCTCTTCTGTTAACAAGTATCCTACCCCTTGCCTCCTGGAGCGTTCCAATCCTGACTTTCAGCACTTTTTCATGTCCGTCGCGAATAATCTTAATCTCCACGATCCTTCCTGGATGGGTTTCTGCCACAAGACGAGAAATCTCGTACCCATTCTTAACGATCTTACCATTATATGCAACAATAATATCCCCATGACGCAGACCGGCTTTATCCGCTGGGCTCCTGGGTACCACATTAGAAATCAAAACCCCAGTTTCCTTCTTAAGCCCGAACGACTTTGCGAGTTCAGGGGTGATCTCCTGTATTTCTACTCCCAGCCATCCCCTGACAACCCTACCTTTTTTAAGCTGTGGGAGCAGATTCTTGGCTATATTGATCGGGATGGCAAACCCGATATTCTGAGCCCTATTGAGAATCGCTGTATTTATCCCAATGACTTCTCCCTTCATATCAAAGAGAGGGCCACCACTGTTCCCCGGATTGATCGCCGCATCAGTCTGGAGAAAATCATCATAAGGTCCGACTCCGATGACCCTTCCCTTCGCGCTAATGATTCCCGCCGTCACTGTTTGTCCAAGACCGAACGGGTTTCCAACTGCAACAACCCAATCTCCAACTCTAATCTTATCTGAATCCCCCAATTTAAGGGGCTTAGGGAAAGCCTTATCAGGGATCACTTTGATTAGAGCTAAGTCTGTCTTGGGGTCTCTCCCGATAACCTTCGCCTTATAGACCCTCCCGCTGTCAAGCTTGATTTTTATCGAAGAGGCCTTAGCCACCACATGATTATTGGTAAGGATTAGGCCATCTGCACTGATCACGAAACCCGACCCCAGGGCCTTTATCTTCATCCTCTCCTTTGGAAAGGGGCCAAAGAAATTTCCGAAAGGAGTGTTCGGCATAAAGAATGGCAAAAGGGGAGACTGCTCAATAACATGAGTTGCCGATATGTTTACAACGGAATGCTTAACCTCATTGATAAGGTTTGCAAAGGACTCTGGCACATGATCAGATGCAAACACCGAGCGAACAGAAACAATACCCTGCGTTGAAATAAGAAAAAGAATCGTGGTAATAATTATACTGACGTTTCTTATGGTGAATTTCCTACATCTATTTCTACATACTTCTTGTCTCATCTATTCGCGCCTCCCACAACTATTTTAAATCCCTTCTGAATCGATGGTTTTGAGGTAACCACTAATCATCTCTACGCTCTTTTTTAGCTTTTCCCGGCCAAATTCGAGGTAATAAGTCCTTTCAGTTTTGATAGATTCCGATCTGAACCCCTTTCTCGCTCCTTTGATATCATCGAGCATTTCCCTTATCACTTTAAAGGTATAATGCAAGATCTCCAAATTGATATCATCTTTTTCACCTTTACCAAGCACATTTATGTAACTCATAAACCCAACAACATCCTTCTTGAATACCTGAGACCTTATTGAGATATTTTCCAAATATGCTGACCCACTTTTTCTATCCCATATCCTGTAATCCCTATCCAAAGTTACCACAGGTGTTTTCAACCCTCTGACACCTTTTCCTAAATTCACCAAATCCATTTCTATTACCTTCTCCCTTATCTTATCATCTGCACATTTAAGATAGCCCCCCATTCTTACAAGAATCTTTCATATAAATTACAATTTTGTAATGTATTTAAAATTCTTACCGGGTCTGTACCTGTACATAACCGATCCTGTTGGTTCGATGATCGATAGCAAGAAAGATCACGCGCTGTCCTGATTTAAGATTGCTCAAAACGCGGGCCAAGTCTTCCTGAGACCGTACGGGGAATCCATTGGCTTCAACAATGATATCATTTGCTTCAAACCCTGCTCGTTCCATGGGGCTACCAGGACTGATCCTCGTGATCACAACTCCCCTTCTTTCCTTGATGCCAACTTTTCTAAATGGACCAGCAGGAGCAACATCAATACCAAGACGAATCTTCACATAGGGTAACAAAGATACCTCATTGGGCTTTTCTTTTATCCTGACTTCGATTACCTTTTGGATCCCATGCCTCACGATTCCGATCATTGCCTTCCCTCCGATAGGTGTATTGGAAACAAGACGTTTCAAATCTGCCGAAGTCCCTATAGGCTTATGATTGTATGAAAGAATCACATCGCCTGGTTTCATCCCTGCCCTGGCTGCAGGTCCATTATCAATGGTTTTTACAACCATCACACCTCTTAGATAACCGGCCTGTAGTTTTGAGGATCGGAGAAGGACAGTCTGAACCGCAATTCCAAGCCAGCCCCTTTCAACCCGACCGTAAGTTTCAATTTGGTGTGCCACATAGGCAGCCACGTTCCATGGAACGGCAAACCCTATTCCCTGAAATCCTGAGCATTGGGTCAACAGGGCATCTGCGATTCCAATAACCCTCCCTTTTTCATCCAATAATGGCCCCCCTGTATTTGATAGATCAATTTTCACATCTGTCTGGAGAAAGTCCTTATACAAAACAGGATCAATCACATTCTTCTGATGCATAGCACAGATAATACCTTCTGATATGGAAGGATTGGAACCTTTGAAATCACCCACAGCATAAATCCGCTGACCAATGGTAACCTTATCCGAATCACCAGGGATAATAAAAGGGAAAGGAGGTTTTCCCTCTATCTTGAGAAGTGAAAGATCTGTCTTCATATCATCGCCAATCAGCTTCGCCTCAAATCTCCTTCCATCATAAAGCAAGGCACTCACCTTTTGGTCCCCATCCACCAAAAACGCATTGGAAAGGATATGCCCATCGGGATCGATGAGAAAACCCGTACCAGAACAGGTATTCAACAGATGTATGAGCTCCCTATGATACTTGCGACAGGATCTTTGAAAGAAGCCCTGGGATAACAGAGGTGGGGAGACAATCGATGGAAGCTTCTTCTGACGCATTTTAAGGCGTACAACCGCTCTCAACACCCATTCCATTCTTTTTACAGATTGGACACTTTGATGAACAGGTATCTGTCGGGGCGTTTGAGCATTGACACCACTCCCAAAGATAACTAATCCTATAAACACCACAAGTACAATGATGTAACCCATCCCTTTTATCTTATCCCTAAAGTTCTTGTTAAAAGCCCAACTTCTGAACCTGAAACTTTTCATCCTGCCTTTCAAGAGCCTCCACGCATATACGTTCACTCTTTCGCCTCAAAAATTTTTTCATTAATTTCTAATCCAATGGTCCTCTCCCCAACACACCAATCCATTTAGCCTTAAAACCTTTCTGCTTCCTTACAAAAGGATTAAATTTTTGTAAGGCTCAGGTTAAAGTCCCTTCTCAAGCCAGGGGAAGGTAAATAAAAAAGGCTGACCCCTCACCAGGGTTACTTCTTACCTCTACCCTTCCCTTATGGAGCTCAATGATAATCTTTACAAGGCTCAGGCCCAGCCCAAGACCTTTTTGAGACCGGCTTTGATCGCCCCTGTAAAGGCGATCCCAGATTCTCGGGATATCCTTTGCGGAGATCCCAATACCATTATCCTGGACCACAATCACAGCCTGATCTCGATCACGGTAGGTTTTAATCCATACCCGTCCCCCCTTCGGAGTAAATTTGATAGCGTTATCGACCAGGTTTGCCATAACCTGGCCTATCCGGGTAGAATCCGCCCTGAGGAACAAGTCAGGTTGCGTTTCTACATCTATAGAGATATCCTTCTCCTCCGCGACAAATGCATAAAGTTCTTTGACCTCCCTTACAATCTTATCTAAAGACACCAAGTGGGTCTCAAGATGCATAACCCCGGTCTCAGCCTCGGAAATATCCATGATCGCATTTAACAATTTCTGCATTACAAGGGACTCCTCGAGGCACTCTTCCAGGGCCTTTTGACCTTCCCCCTTTACCTCCCCTGATTGGAGCGCCAGTTCAGCCATGCAACGCAACCTCGTCACGGGGGTGCGAAGATCATGAGCTACATTATCCAGTGAGCTTCTCATCACCTTGATTAAGGTGTCTATCTTCTGAAGCATCCTATTAAATAATGTGATAAGCTCTTCAAGCTCATCCCCGGAATGGGGGTTAGGCACCTGTTTTTCAAGGGCCTCCATATCCTGCGACACTGCACTGACGGTATGAATAAGTTGTCTAATGGGGGAAAGCGCCCGGTGAGCCAGAAAACTCCCCCCCAAAACCCCAAGTAAAAAAAGGGGGAGAATGATAAACGTGGTAAGTCCCCTGAATTTTGTAAGAATCTGCCGCCTTCCCCGAGTATCCTGCCCTACCTGAAGCCAGTAACCGTTTCTTAACTTCGCAGAACTTATCTCAAGAAAAATATGTTTATGCTGATCCGGGAGCCGGATCCATTTTCCCCTTTCCGGAGGTTCAAGCTCTAATCTCTGGATATTGAAACCTACCCATTGGTAGGGAAGATAAATATACATTGTGTGGTTCATTCTATCCGCCAACCGAATAAAAAACTTGCTTTTCTCAGGGGATTTTTTCGACGCAGCTATCCCTCTGACAAGCAGCGGAAAACCTCCGGATCTATAAAAGGACTTCAGTTCCCTTAGTCTTGTCAGAGTTTCATCATGATCTTTACGAATGAGAGTCGTCTGTAGATACAAATAGGCAAATAGGAAAAGAAGAGAGACACTTATAATAAATATTATGGAATACCAGAAGGTGAGTTTAAACCCGATGGTCTTAGGAATCTTTCGGAGGGTCCTTAATAACATAGCCAACTGAACGAATCGTGTGAATTAATTTTTCAGGGTAATCACGATCAACTTTGTTTCTGAGCCTACAGATCAAAACATCGACAACGTTCGTCTGGGGATCAAAACTGTAATCCCAAACATGCTCAAGAATCATTGTTTTCGAAAGGATTTTTCCCTTATTGTACATTAAATATTCAAGAAGACTGAATTCACGGGGTTGAAGCTCTATCCTTCGTGACCCTCGCCTCACCTCATGTTTTAACAAGTCAACTGTCAGATCTCCTGCTTTTAATACCGTAGGTTCTATCGCGGCATTAGAACGTCGTATCAAAGCCTGGACGCGTGCGAGAAGCTCTGAAAACGAGAAAGGCTTTACCAGATAATCATCCCCCCCTCTTTGAAGACCTTTCACACGATCCTCCACAGATCTCTTTGCACTTAGGATAAGGACAGGGGTTCCGATTCGTTTTGCACGCATCTTAGTAATCATGCTCAGCCCATCCAATTTAGGAAGCATGATATCCACAATCGCGGCATCATAAGTCTCAAAAGAAGCCAGAGTTAGACCCTCCTCACCATCCACCGCATGATCCACAGCATAGCCGGCCTCTTTAAGTCCACGTGCAATAAAGCTAGCCGTTTTCTTGTCATCTTCAACAAGAAGGATCCTCATGCATCACCTCTTCTGTACTTAAAAAAGTATCCTTTATATATTCTGAATATTAGCAAGGTTATTTTCTCTCAGGAATAAGCTTCGACCTTTCAAAAAAAGAGATTCATCTTACTGAAATAAATCTCTACAAGTATTACGATTAATACAAAATAAAGATCTGTTCTCTCTCATGCCATAATCCTGCACATCCGGCTTCAAGGACAGTATCTCTCATAATACAGGAAACAACCCACCCGTTCAGGCCACGAAAGGATAGAAACGCCTAAAAAACTCACCGGTAAAGGCTCTACCGCTCCTTGAAACACGTACGATAGTTCACCGTTGACATCCTTAATCCATGTTTCATTACCATGCGGAAAAGTAAAAAAAAGATTGTCCCCCTCATTTTTAAAAACCGTTACCTGGCTTGAAGAGACCCTTATAAAAACCAGATTCACCCCTAAAGGAGACTGGATCTTAAGCATGTTCCCTGTTTTTTGTACAATATGAAGGAGATCCCCCTTGAGGTCACGTATCATAAGGTTTATCGCTAACCGCTTAAACATGAGGCCCCGATGTGTCTTCTCCCTTAAAATTTTCAGTCTGCTTTTCCCCCAGCGTTGGTAGCGATAAGTTTCATTTCCGATTAAAACGCTACCCTTTTTCTGAAAGGCAACCAGGACATTCCCATACGAATCCTTGAATATGCGTTGGCTTCCACCGTAAAGCGCTCCAGACATGAGAAAGATCCCAAGGAAGGATAAAACAGATACACGCCACCCCCGCATCAACCTCCGCTTCCAGTTATGAACTATCAATAGTTTCACCTTTACCCCCCCGGTCTGTTGTATCTAAATCCTGTTGTTGTGATCCATCCCTTGTAAAACTGAAAAGAAATTTATTCCCCCAAGCGATGCAGCATCATGGCGTTTGTTTTTTTGCCTTTTCCCAGTGGGGCCCCTGCCGAAACCACAAAGATGTCTCCCCTTTTGGCAATTTGATGCTTTAAAAGCACGGATTCCACCTCATGAATCATTTCATTAAATGTATAAACCGTAGGAATCCTATACCCCTGAACCCCCCAATTCAGCAACAGCCGCACACGAACAGTTTCATCCGGGGTAAAAGCAATGATAGGGGTAAAGGGACGATATTTTGAGATGAGCCGTGCCGTATTACCAGACTGGGTAAAGGCAATAATGGCCCTTGCATCCAATGCATAAGCAGCCTCGCATGTAGCCCGGCTGATGGTATCGGAAAAGGTATCCTCAGGAGATATTTTATGGAAAAATTTCTCTTCGTGCTTTCTTAGGTGGGATTCGGTTTCCAGGATGATACGGACCATCATCTGTACAGACTCTACGGGGTAATGTCCGGAGGCTGTCTCTCCTGAAAGCATCACGGCATCCGTGCCATCCAGAATCGCATTGGCAACATCCGATGTCTCCGCCCGTGTCGGAGTTGGATAATCTCGCATTGTTTCAAGCATCTGGGTTGCCGTGATAACTGGCACTGCCTTTTTGATACACTTATCGATGATAATCTTTTGATAAAAGGGGACCTTCTCAAGATTCATTTCAACCCCAAGATCCCCTCTCGCTATCATGACCGCATCCGTGACAGCAATAATATCATCTATGGCCTTTACCGCTTCAGGTTTCTCGATTTTCGACACCACGGGCACATCCTGACCTGATTTTCTAATCAGTTCTTTAAGTTGCATGACATCCTCAGGGGCCCTTACAAAAGAAAGTGCTATAAAATCGACGCCCTCCCGCAGACCAAATGCCAGATCATCCTTATCTTTCTCTGTCAGTGATGGGGTGCTGAGCTTCGTACCGGGCAGATTTACTCCCTTATGAGATTCCAGCCCCCCCCCGTGTATCACCCTGCAAATCACATCTTCTCCCTCAACCTTTTCAACCTTAAACTCCAGCAATCCATCAGCGACGAGGATCGGATCTCCAGGATGCACATCCTTTGTTAGATGCGTGTATGTTGTAGAAACAATCTCACTCGTCCCCGGCACCTGACGTGTGGTAATGATAAAAGACTGGCCATCTTTCAAGTTGACTTTCCCGGACGGGATGACCCCAATCCTTATTTTAGGGCCTTGAAGGTCCTGTAGGATCCCCACGGGACGTCCAAGTTTCTTAGAAACCTCCCTAACAGTGCGGATTAGCTTTCCATGCTCGGCATGGGACCCATGCGAAAAGTTTAGCCGCACGATATCAACCCCATTTTTTACCAATTTTTCGATCATCTCTTTGGTTGAACTGGTTGGCCCCAACGTAGCGATAATCTTTGTGCGTTTCATCCCTTTTCTTTTTCCCTTTAAGATTAACTTGCTTAGATGTTAGCAGGCTAGATACACGAAATCAAGGTAACTCCAGCCTGAGTCTCATTTTATGGAATAAGGGAATTGGATTAAGCGGCAACTACAATAGGCCTCTTCCCCTACCCGCCTTCTCCTTAGTTATCTTGCCGCCTTCTCTCCTCTTCTCTGATCTCGCGGCGTAGGAGTTTACCCACTTTGGACTTAGGAAGCATATCCCTAAATTCAATGTAATGTGGGATTTTATAAGGTGCAAGGCGTTCCCGGCACCACTTGGTCAGCTCGGTTCCACCAACACCTCTTGCATCTTCCTTCAATACTACGATAGCCTTGATACGTTCCCCAACGCGCTCATCCGGCACCCCAACCACACAGGCACCAACAACGGTTGGGTGATCCTGCAAAACCGCCTCTACCTCAGATGCAGATACACGATATGCCTTATACTTGATGATATCCGCTGTACGCTCAACAAATTGGAACTGGTCATCTTCCCGCTGTCGGAGAAAATCCCCCATCCTATAGAAAATCTTTCCTCGCACCTCTACATAAGATCTCTTGGTTTCGTCAGGTTTTTTCCAATAATATTTGAGATTCTCCTTCGACGTTACGAGCAGTTCTCCCGATTCCCCCTTTTTAACCGGGATCAACGTCTCGGGATCAACAATCAGGCATTCCCTCGATTTCAGGGGCAATCCTACCGTATTGGCATCCGGTTCGGTATCAAGGCGACTATACATCACATGCCCCGCCTCCGTGGATCCATAGACCTGGTAAATAGGATACCCTGTATACTCCCTCCACCTTCGAAAAACCTCGGCTGGCAGAACATCCCCCCCACAATAACAGTATTTAAGGGAGGAAAGATCGTATTGGTCAAGCCGATCGTTCTCCAGAATCATCCGGTAAAGCGTTGGAACCCCAAGCATCCAACGGGCCTTGTAGCGCTCTACTGCTTTCAGGATAGCATCCACTTGCGGTTGAGGCATCAAGACAATCTTATTCCCGAAGTTGAGACCAAAGGCAATCATAAATCCCTTTGCCATGATATGGAAAAGAGGATTAATCATGAGGATGACATCATGTCCAGGCGTTGTTCTTTCGCCAATGACATCCTCCATAATATCCCGTATATAGGTTACTTCCCCCAAGTGGTTGCCTGGAACCCCCTTAGGAAATCCCGTGGTCCCTCCTGTGTACATTATATAAGCCAAATCCTTGGAAGGATCAATGGCAACCCTCGGTGGATTAGGAGGATACTTCTTTAACAGAGACCGGAAAGCGTGTATCCCTTTCTTTTTCTCCACCTTTCCTGTGGGAATCTTATCGAAAAGACGGCCGAGAGCACGTTTCCACACTGGGACCAGATCTGCGATGTTTGTCACAATAATATTCCGAACGGAGGTCCGCTTCAGAATCTCGTTGACATAACCAAAATTGGTATCTAAGCAGAGAATGGTACTCACTTCAGCATCATTGGCCATATATTCTATCTCAAAAGAGGTGTAAATAGGGGAAACGGGAACCACTGCGGCCCCTATCTTTTGAATGGCGAAATTCGCGATAATCCATTGGGGGGAATTGGGAATATAGATCATAACTTTATCGCCATGATGGACACCAAGGTTCGTCAAGGCGGTTGCAAACCGGTCTATCCACTCTTTCAATCTCCTGTAAGTAATGAACTCGCCTAAAAAAACGATAGCGGGATTGTCAGGAAACTTCTCACAAGCCTCCTCAAACTTGTAAAATGTGTAGAGTTCCTCACTCATACGCCAAAGTATGCCGACTTAACATCCGGATTGTTCATCAATTCTTCTCCCTCTCCTTCCATCACCGCGGAACCATTCTCCAGGATATAGGCGTAATCCACCACCGGAAAAACGGGCCGGGCATACTGCTCCGTCACGATGATCGAAATCCCCCGGTCTCGTTGAATTTCCTTAATAGCACGAATAACATCCTTCTGGATTGAGGGAGCCAATCCTAACAAAGGTTCATCCAGAAGTAACAACCTTGGTTGTGCCATCAGTGCACGACCTATTGCCAGCATCTGTTGTTCCCCACCACTTAGAAACCCACCCTGGCGATCCTTAAGCCTCTCGAGAGTGGGAAAAAGTGAAAAGATGTATCTCAAGGTTTCCCTCGCCTCTTTTTTTGTAGCAAGATAAGCCCCTATCTTCAGATTTTCCAATACCGAGCTTTCAGCAAAGATTCTCCGACGTTCCGGACAGAGGATCATCCCCCTCCCGGCACGCTCGTGGGGTTTTAACTTGGAGATCTCTTCACCATCATAGTTTATCTCAGAAAAGACGGTGACCCGTTCGCCCCCCCGCATCTCTTCCTTGCGCTGGATATCTAAAATAACCCCTGACAAGGTATACATCAGCGTCGATTTTCCAGCACTGTTAGCCCCAAAAATCCCCACGATTTTTTTATCCCCACATCGCAGAGATACATTGTTGAGAGCAATCATATTCTCATAGAAAACCATTAGGCCCTTGGCTTCAATCACTTGCCTCGTCCCCTTCCCAGCCGAGATAAACCTCTTTCACTCTTTCATCTTCAATCACTATCTCCGGAGGTCCCTCAGTAATTTTATCCCCATAACTGAGAACCATGATCCGGTTAGCAACGCGGAACAGCTCACGCAAGCGATGCTCCACCATGATAAGGGTAATTCCCTCCATCTGGAGCTTCTCGATCAGGGGAACCATAGTGGCAATTTCACTCATGGTCAAACCTGAAAAAACCTCATCGCAGATCACAATTTCAGGGTTAAGGGCGATACAACGAGCCAGTTCTAAACGTTTCAGATAACCTGTAGGTAAAGAGGAAGCAAGCTTGTAAGGGACATAGGAATCTCGTTCGAAGCCAATCTCCTCCAGGATATCCACAGCTACAGTATCCCGATCCCCGTGTTTACCCCCACCACGCCAGCCCCCTAATCTACGAACACGGGGAGACCAAAGAGGAATAATAAGATTCTTGTATGCCGGTAACGAATAATACGGCCGCATCACCTGAAAGGTCCTGGTAATCCCCATCCGCGCGATTTTGTGGGGTGCAAACCCTGTGATATCTCTGTCCCGATACCTCACATGTCCACCATCCGGTTTCAAAAACCCGGTGATACAATTGATCAGGGTTGTCTTACCAGAACCATTTGGTCCTATGATACCGAGAATATCTCCTTCAAAAAGGGTCAAGTCCACATTCTTGAGGGCATACACCCCTCCAAAATGCTTGCTTAATCCCTCAACCCTGAGAAGCACCTTTTTTACACTTTCACCCATCGCTCAAACTGGTGGTATTTGCGCTGCGCATACACCATCAGCCCTTCACTTTTGTAAATAATAAATGCTACAAGGGCCAAGGAGTAAAAAACGATCCTCAATGTTCCGAAACTCCTCAACAACTCCGATAGCGGGACGAGAATAAAACTTCCGATCAGAGCCCCTACCAAGGTACCGCCGCCACCGATAACCGTTGCAGCAATAGGCATGATGGAAAAATCAAGCGCAAAGAGAGACATGCCAGCCCACATGTAAAGGTGAGAAAGATACGCCCCCACAAAACATCCGATCGCGGAAGCAATAAACACCGCCAGTGCCTTGGCAAAGGTAATGCTGATACCCGAGGCTCTGACCGCCTGATCATTGTCTTTGACTCCCCTCAGGACAAGTCCCACATCTTCATTGACAAGTCGCCGCAGCCCAAACAGCACAACAAGCGTCACGATAATCCCTATATACCCTTCCCAATAGGCATTGGGAAATCCATCCAGACCGACAATCCCGTTGGTTCCTCCCAAGATATTGAAGGCCATAATCATTTTTTCAAATATAAGGGGGAACATCAAGGTTACGATAGCAAAATAAATCCCACGAAGTGGAAGGCAGGGTAGAATCAAAAGGGTGCACAACCCTGCTCCAAGGAATGTGGCCAAGGGGATGGAAAACACTGGAGATAATCCCAGTTTTACGTTCAGGAAGGCGGTTAGATAGCCACCAATACCAATAAAAAAGGCACTACCAAGGTTAATAAGCCCTACAAAATTCGCTAAAAAATCAAAGGAGATAGACAACAACCCATAGACACACACGATGCAAACGACTCGTTGCCAATAAGGGGCTACACTGAAGATAAAGGGTAACAGCAACATTCCAACGATAAGGACAAAACGTGGTGCAATGAGATACGCCAACTCCGGCCATCCAGATATAGCGTACAAGCCGCTTGTCCTTACCTTAATTCCACGATCAATTCGTTCTTTTCTGTGTTCTTCCTTCATTAAACCCTTTCTTCCAGCTCCTTCTGCCGCCCAAAGAACCCTGAGGGTTTCACGATCAGGGTGATTAAGATAGCTAAGAGCGCAACGACCATCTGGAACTGAGGGTGAATATAAGCTACTGTTAAGATCTGGGCAAACCCTATAACAAAGGATGCTACAATTGCCCCCCACCAGCTCCCGAGACCCCCCATCACACAAACCGCAATGGCAAAAATTAAGACATTATATCCCGCATCAACTACAATATTCCCCAGTGGCAATAAAATGACCGCTGCGAGACCCGCTAAGGCACATCCGATCCCCATTGCGATGGTAGCAGCACGGTCAGAGTCTATCCCAAGCATCATGGCCGCCCGTTCATCCTGCGCGATCCCTCTCAAGGCAAGCCCCAATCTGGCAAAATGAGTAAACAGCCAAAGCACAATCACAACGCCAATTCCCAAAACTACCACAAAAATTCTCTGATAGTCTACAGGAACCCCTAAAAACTTGATACTCCCTTCCACAAAAGGTGGAAGGGTATAGGTGGTTCCACGGAAACCCGCCCAACGAAATCCTTCAAGGACGGCTACACCAAGGGCAAACGTAGCGATGACCTCCGACATTTCCATCCCCCGGATTCGCACCAGGACACCCACAGAGATCAACGCACCAAGGAGAGCTGAAAACACCAGTGAAAGGGCAATAGCCACTGGATAGGGGAGCCCCAACTTATTGAGAACAATCCATGTCATGAAACCAGCAAATACATACAGGGCCCCATGAGCAAAATTCGGGACCCTGCTAATACCATACACAAAGGTAAACCCCAGCGCCATCAAGGTCAAGGAGACACTGTTAATGATACCATAAACAAAGATGTCCAATTTTCTCTCTCTTACTTCATCCAGGGTGGAAGCTTGATCGAGCCTTCTGCAACAGAAGCGGGGTAGACCTGGACCCGTTTTCCGGACTGCCACTGAAAGATGCATGGAACAGCACCCTTTTTGGGATCTGTACCGGGGATTACTTGATGGGTCTTCTTGTTAAATCTAATCCGCCCATAGACCCCCATAACATCTATGTTTTCAAGTGCTTTGATCACCTTGTCGGTGTTAAGGGACCCTGCCTTTTCAATAGCGTCCTTCAAAACGTAGACTGCCATATAACTGGAAGAGGTACCATATCCCTCAGGCTCAAGACCCCACATCTTTTTATAGGCATTTACAAATTTCATCGTCCAGGGTGTAATTTTGGCTGGGACATTCCCCCCATTCACCGGATCGACCATTACATACTCGCATTTGCCCTTTGTAGCCTTCCAGGCACCTGGCTGCTCCATGGCACAGATGAAACCAAAAGGAAGGCACTTGATCTTCATGTCCGCCCATTGTCTAAGGAGAATGGAACTCTGGGGCATATCCATCCAAATTAGAAGCACCTGAGCACCTTTTTTCTTCGCATCCATTAACCCAACAGAGTAATCTGAAGTTCCAGTAGGGTAGACCTGTTTGCCAAGCACTTCCCAACCCTTCTTAGCAAGAATATTTCCAATGATTCTCCCCCCTGCACGGGCATGTGCCACATCCTGAACCATGATATATACCTTATTGAGGGCCTTCTCTCTCCGAATTTTCATAAAAACTGCGATCATATCCTTGACCATCTGCTTGGCGTCGCTTGTAATACGAAAACAGTATTTATATTTGTTATAATGCTTTGCAATAAGAACGCCGTATTTCGGCGTTAAAGCGCCTGTAGTTAATATGCTAATCCTCTTATATTTACTCAACAAAGCCATCGCTGCCAAGGCTGCTTCGGAACGAGCAGGGCCTCCTACAATAAAATCCGCCTTTTTCTCAAGAATAAGCTTTTCAACAGCCATCAAGGCATCACTGATAGGAACTCCTGGTTCAAGGTCACGCGTATCAATGACTTCTACTTTGAAAGGACGCTTCTCGTTGCCTACCTTAACGCCGCCCTTAGCATTGATTTCATGAACCGCCAGCTTGATTGCCCGCTCCGCATCCCACCCATACAGAAATCCAACGGGTAGGGGACACCCGATAACGATAGGTTTGGCAGCTTGACTAACACCATTACCAACAAAAAACATCAAGCCAATCGCCAACAAAATGATGCTTATCTTTTTCATCTCACTCCCTCCCTTTTTTTTGTTTCAAACAAAAGTGTAAAATTGCAATTTTTTGTGAAATTATAACCTTCCTTTTCACTCCTTGCAAGTAAAAAATTCTAATAGCAGTATAAGATAAAATAATGACACAGTTTCAATGGATCTTATACACGTATTTAGCCTTCCCCACATCCTAGCAGCATATTTACAAAGGGTATAAAAAAGCGAGGGAAAGGACATCCTTTCCCTCGCTTTCAGATTCTTTCTGATTTTTTATGCGGCATCCAGTTCTCTACGTTTCGCCATATCGTAGAGGATTCGCTCTCTCGCCTTGTCAATCCCAAGAGCCTTCCGCTTCTTGTCTATATGCGCAATCATTAACTGCGCCGCCTTCACAGGATCCTGCTCAAATGCCCACATCCCCTTTAAGCTGTCTTCATACCTCTCAAACAGATACCTGGTCACTTCCTCACTATTCGTCGTAGGCCACGTCACCCCAAAGACCGTAAATACCCCACTCGCTACAAAATACTCCCCAATCGATATCGCCTTCTCACTCATCCACTCAGGCGCAGCCCCAGCTACCGGTAAATCACTAATATCATCCCCTAATCCACCATCCTTCACCATCGCCGTGGCCGCCATCAATATCCGACTGTTGTCTACACAACTCCCTACATGCAAAACCGGAGGAATCCCTACCGCCTCACATACACTCCGTAACCCATCCCCCGCATACTCCAACGCCGCCTCCGGCGTCATAAGCCCTATCTCACCTGCCGCCATAGAACTACACCCCGTGGTCAAAACCAATACATCACTCTTGATCAACTCCTTGATCATCGTAACAAAATTATAATTGTGCTGCACCCGCGCATTGTTACACCCTACAACACCAGCAACCCCACGAATCCGCCCATTGATGATGTTGTCATTCAACGGCCGATACGAAGCACGAAACATACCTCCCAAGAGATAATTGATCGTCTCATGACTAAAACCCACTACCATCTCCTTGGTCCCATCCGGGATAACCACCCGACCCTGATCCCGGTTGGCAAAATTGTCTATCGCCATCCTCACAATCTCCTTCGCTATCTCTAAACCCCGCTCCTCCTCAAACTGAATATGCTGCACCCCCTCTATCTTACCCCGACGATCCGTGGTGATCAACTTGGTATGATAACACGAAGCTACCTGCCGCAACGACTGCATCTGACACTGAACATCTACGGTCATGAGATCCACAGCCCCCGTGGTAATCGCTAACTCCTGCTGCAAAAAATTACCCGCCACCGGTATACCATGACGCATCAATATCTCATTCGCCGAACAACATAACCCCCCAAGATTGATCCCCTTCGCCCCCTTACTCTCCGCATACCTGAGTAACTCAGGATCCTGAGAGGCTATCACCATCATCTCCGGCAACAAAGGCTCATGACCATGAATGATAATGTTTACCTCATCCCTCTTCAAAATCCCTAAATTCACTAACCCCACTACCGGCTCCGGCGTCCCAAACATAACATCCTGTAACTCAGTCGCTATCATCGATCCCCCCCATCCATCACCTAAAGCCGTCCGAGCCGCATGCATGAGAATGCTCTCATAATCCTGATCCACACCAATGTGCGTCCGATGCATCATCTCAACAATCTCCCGATCCGGACCACGAGGAACTACCCCAGCCCTGCGCCAAACCTCCTGACGCTTCAACGGAGCCCGCTTAACAAATATACCCTCACCCTCCTGCTTACCAAACTCCGCTAAACTCCTCTCCCCTACCTCTATCGCTATCTCCCGAAGATCCTTGTCACCTATCTCTACCCCCATGTCCATCGCTAACTGATACAACTTCTGCTCATCCTTAATCACAAAATCCTTAATCTCACCCTTGGCCGCCGCTAAAAAGGTCTCCGCTATCCCTCGACCATGATCACTATGCGCACTCGCTCCCCCAGCTACCATCCTCGCAAAATTCCTCGCCGCTATCGTCTCCGCCGTAGCACCACAAACTCCCGTCCGCTTCGCCCTCTCCTCAGGCGTCTCCTCACGATTCTTCGGAGCCGGAACCCGACAAGGACCCATCCCACAATTCTTACAACACGCTCCCCCAGATCCTATCGGACAAGGCTTGATCCGCGCCGCACGATCAAATACCGTCTCCACTCCATCCCCCAACGCCTTCTCATACGCCTCCTGCGTTACCCCATCTATACTCACCTTCCTGGCTTCTGCCATCTTACATACCTCCTTGTTTAATAAATATTTTTAACTGTTACGAGGGGGCTGTTTTCCTACTGCTGCAAGATACACAGCCATCTCGTTTTTTCCGTCAACACCTAAAATCTTGTTGACCTCTCCATCAAAAAATGCGCCCACCGCACAACACCCAAGCTCTAGGGATTCACATGCCAGATAAAGATTCTGGCATATATGCCCTGCATCAAGGTAGATATAGCGGTAAGCACGCTGTTCATACTTCCACACGCTGCGTGGGACCACCGCTGTCCAGACAAAATCAACGGCAGCCTGGGATAACATCCCCTGGTTCAAGGCAGCCCTGGCAAG
>JALTIG010000071.1 GCA_027004185.1 bacterium
CAGAAACCTTTCGTAGTGGAGAGTTCTCCGTTATTTCAAAAAGCTTTCAACAAACTCGTCTCATAGGTTACATTCTTGCCGAGAATCTGGGGAATAATGTAAACATCGGCCTTTTTGGAGACTTGGGTACCGGAAAAACCCAGTTGGTCAAAGGGATAGCTCGTGGAATCCGTATTGAGGAGGATGAAATAGTAAGCCCTGGCTTCGGATTGATAAATGTTTATGAGGGTGATAAAAAGCTTTATCATGTTGACCTGTACCGGCTGGAAACACCGACGGACATCGCAACTATTGGACTGGATGAAATTATGGAAGCAGAAGGGATATGTGTGATCGAGTGGGCCGAACGTTTGAGGGAAGAGAGTTCCTTTCTAGACATCCTCATTCGGCTTTCGATCTTGGAAGACAATACACGAATCCTGAGATTTGGCGGGAAAGGACTTGCCCCTTTCAAAAACGCCCTAAGAAAGATGTAAACAAAATAGGGAGATCAAATGGCACTGATTGTCCAAAAATACGGCGGAACGTCGGTAGGAACAATCGATAGAATCAGAAACGTGGCGGATCGTGTTATCAGAACCAAAAGGAATGGAAACGACGTGGTCGTCGTGGTTTCCGCTATGGCAGGAAAAACCGATGAACTCATCAACCTGGCACATGAAATTACCCCCACACCGGATCCGAGGGAGATGGACGTCCTTCTCTCCACGGGAGAACAGGTTTCCATCGCCCTACTTGCCATGGCCCTTAAGGAAAAGGGAGTCGAGGCCCGATCATATCTCGGGGGACAGGCAGGAATCGTAACAGATGATGCCTTTGGCAAGGCACGCATTCAATCGATTGTTTCTGATGCTATCAGAAAGGATCTCATGGAAGGAAAGGTTGTCGTTGTCGCCGGATTTCAGGGAGTCGACGAGCAAAATAACATTACGACCCTTGGGCGAGGGGGATCGGATACCACAGCAGTCGCCCTCGCTGCGGAACTGAAAGCAGACGCTTGTGAAATCTACACAGATGTGGATGGGGTCTTTACTACTGATCCGAACGTGTATTACAAGGCACGTAAAATTAGGAGAATCTCCTATGACGAAATGCTGGAGATGTCAAGCATGGGGGCTAAGGTGCTTCAAATCCGGTCTGTCGAATTCGCAAAAAAATACAGCGTCGTGCTCCACGTTCGCTCATCCTTTACTGATGAACCGGGAACCATCGTATGCCAGGAGGATAAAGAAATGGAAAAAGTTCTTGTCTCAGGTGTCACGTACAACAAGAATGAAGCTAAGGTAACCATCAAACAGTTGCCGGACCGCCCAGGAATCGCGGCCCAAGTCTTTTCTAAGATCGCCGATGCCAATATCGTAGTAGATATGATTATACAAACACCGAGTGCGGAAGAGAATCACGCCAATCTCGCGTTTACCGTTCCCATTACTGATTATGACCAGACCTTAAAGATCACGCAGAAAATCGCAAGCGATCTGGGTGCCGGGGAGGTGGTTGGGAATAAGGATATCTCCAAAGTCTCCATCATTGGTGTGGGTATGAGGTCTCACACCAATGTAGCCTCCAAGATGTTTGCCTCCCTTGCCAATGAGGGAATAAACATCATGATGATCAGCACCTCCGAAATCAAGATATCTTGTTTGATTGACGCAAGATACACAGAATTGGCTGTGCGCGCCTTACACGACGCCTTTGAACTTGACAAACCCCCATCAGAGGAATCCCTATGATGACACCTGTTGAACTTTACGATACTACCCTCAGAGATGGAACTCAATCAGAAGACATCAGTTTTACAACAGATGATAAGATCAAAATTGCGCACAAGCTTGATGAGTTGGGAATCCATTACATAGAAGGTGGATGGCCCGGCTCAAACCCCAAGGATGCGGACTTTTTCAAAAAGATTAAATCACACACCTTCCAGACTTCCAGGATTGCAGCCTTTGGTAGCACATGCCGCGCCGAAGTACCCCCTGAACGCGATGAAAACATTCAGGCCCTGCTATCAGCGGAAACCCCCGTGGTTACCATTTTTGGTAAATCATGGGATATTCATCCCAGCCATGCTATGAACATTACCCTGGAACAGAATCTTGAGATTATCTACGACTCCCTGAGATATCTAAAACCTCGCGTTGATACACTCATCTATGACGCTGAACATTTCTTTGATGGATACAAGAACAATCGGGAGTACGCCATGAAAACCCTTCTGGCTGCAGAGGCTGCCCATCCCGACTGTCTTGTACTATGTGACACCAACGGTGGTTGTCTCCCTCATGAGATAGAAAGGGTCGTAAGTGAGGTCAGGAAGGAGATCTCCACTCCCCTTGGAATCCATTGCCACAACGACTCGGATGTCGCTGTGGCAAACAGCCTTGTCGCCATCCAAATGGGGGTTAAGCACGTCCAGGGGACTATCAACGGGTTTGGCGAACGGTGCGGAAACGCCAACCTTTGTTCCATTATCCCTAATCTAATGTTGAAACTGGGAATCCCCTGCGTGAGCGAAGATCAACTCAAAAAGCTCCTCCATGTTTCAAGATATGTCAATGAGCTCGCAAACGTCGTGCACAATAAACACCAGCCATACGTAGGAGCCAGCGCCTTTGCCCACAAGGGTGGGGTACATGTCAGTGCCATCCGAAAGGACCCCATGACCTATGAACATATCCCACCCGAAAAGGTGGGAAATCACCAGCGGGTTCTTGTATCCGACCTCTCAGGTGCAAGCAATATCCTCTATAAGGCAAAGGAATTCGGGATCAACCTCGAAAGTAAAGAGGGAAAGATTCGGGAAATCGTTAAACAACTGAAAGAACTTGAAAACCGGGGGTACCAGTTTGAAGGTGCCGAAGCCTCCTTCGAGCTGCTGATGAAAAAGGCCCTTGGGAATCGCCCTGTATACTTTGAGTTAATGGGGTACAGGGTAATTGATGAACGGAAGAGCACCAGAAATCCCCCCTTTTCCGAGGCCACCATCATGATACGCGTGAAAGACAGCATCGAACATACCGCGGCCATCGGAAATGGCCCTGTCAACGCCCTCGATAACGCTTTACGCAAGGCCTTAGAGCGTTTCTACCCTGAATTAAGGGAATTAAAACTCCTTGACTATAAGGTTCGAGTCCTCTCCGGCGCGGCTGGAACGGCTGCCGTCACACGAGTACTTATCGAATCCGGAGACAAAACCTCCCGCTGGGGAACGGTGGGGGTATCTGGAAACATTATCCAAGCAAGTTGGGAAGCCCTTATCGACAGCATTGAATACAAGCTCCAGAAAGAAAGGGTCCGTGCTGTAATCAAATGAAAGTCAGACTGCCCTTACTCCTTTTTGCAACCTTCTTATGTGTCCAAGTGGATATGTTTTTCACGACACTGCAATGTAAAAATACTCCAACCCTGTTGCATTCACCTGTACATCCATTCCTTGTTGTCACCAGAAATATTCAGCCTCCAAGAAGGGCAATTGTTTTGTCGGAATCAAGGGGGTCACACAATATTATCCCTTATTTTACCCTACCACCGGCCGTAGCTTACACGTTGGGGCGTAAAATGGATTGGAACCATGTAAGTGAGGAAGACCTCAGACAGATTCCCGGCATCTCTACCACCGTGGCGCAACGACTGATACGCCTACGGGACACGGAGGATATCTCAAGCCTTGAGGAGCTATTACAATACCCCCACATCGGTCGAAAAACCATTCAACGCCTGAAAACCTACTGTTTTATCCCCAATGAACCCTGAGTTTCCCTTCCTCACCACCCTCACCACCCGGAAGATCTTTTCCGTTTCAGAATTGACCGGTCAGGTAGCCGAGCTTCTTGAAGCCCACTTCGGTACCGTCTTCGTGGAAGGAGAGATAACAAATCTGCGCATACCAGCATCAGGTCATCTCTACATGTCCATAAAAGACAGCAAAGCCCAGATCAGAGGGATCATGTTCAGACGCCAGGTCAGGCTTCTTGATTTTACACCGGAGAACGGCATGACTGTCATCTGTAGAGGACATTTGGACTTCTACGATGCGAGAGGGGATCTCCAGATGGTTATCGATGCAATGGAACCCTCTGGGCGTGGTGCCTATCGTATGGCCCTCGAAAGGCTAAAAAAGAAGCTGTCGGAAGAAGGCCTTTTTGACGTATCCAGAAAAAAACCACTTCCGATTCTACCGCGTGTTATCGGGGTGGTTACCTCTCCAACCGGCGCGGCGATTCGGGATATCTTGAAGGTGATCCGTACAAGGAATGAAAAGGTAACCATCCTGATCTACCCAGCCCGTGTCCAGGGCGGACAAGCTCCGGAAGATATCACTGAAGGCATCACCTTTTTTAACCGCCATCACCTGGCCGATGTTCTGATTGTAGGGAGGGGGGGTGGATCAGCAGAGGATCTTGATGCCTTCAATACAGAAAGGGTTGTTCGGGCCATCGCAGCTTCTCGCATCCCTGTGATCTCTGCCGTTGGACATGAAATCGACGTTACCCTCTCAGATCTTGCCGCGGATGTTCGTGCGCCGACCCCCACAGCGGCAGCTGAAACCGTTATCCTGGAAAGAGGTCAATGGCTTAAAAGAATGAATGAATTGCAAAATCGGTTGATACAAGGCTTTCAGCTCCTGGTAGAACAAAAGAAAAGTAGGCTACGGGGACTTGAATCCCGTTTAGTAGACCCTAGGCACCAGGCCTCGCTGATACGCTTGAAACTCGATGAATACCTTGCACGGCTTACCCGACATGTTTCGCAGGGACTACAATTTAGGAAACTCAGGTTAGCAGAAAATCGGCGTCGCCTCTTCCGGTGCTCACCCTACGGACTTCTGCCTGAGAATAGGCAGAAGCTCCGTCACTTTAAGAAACAGCTTGCCGATTCCATATCCCACCTTCTCAAAACCAAGCGGACAAACCTCACATCCTACACCTCACTTTTAGACTCCTTCAGTCCACGTAACGTTCTCAAACGCGGGTACAGTATTACCTTTAGGGAAGCAACTGGCGCTATCGTCAGGGACGCAGGGAAAGTAGGTATTGGTGAAAACGTCAGGGTGATGGTAGCGAAAGGATCTCTGAAATGCGAGGTCAAAAAACATGCAGTTTAAGCAAGGATACATATTATGGGTCATCACGCTTCTCCTCTTCATAGGGTTGGCCCCTTCTACAGAGGCCAAACCTCTCTATATCAAATGGCTGACCGTGAAACCGAGAAAGCTGATACCGGGATCTGTTGCGCTTGCCACTTATCAAGGGCCAAAAGACCTGCATCCGGTGGACATCACGTGGCATCAGACCGCCTTCCCTTTTTTTAAAGATAGAAAGGGCCATTACCAATCACTGCTGGCCATCCCTCTTCCTGACCATCGTAAATTTGAGACATTTGTCCTCCTCGTATCTGGAGACGGGAAAACGAAAACAAGCAAATTCATGCTAAAGGTCAAACAAAAACATTACCGCACCATTACCCTGAACCTGGGTAAACTGGCAATACTAACTCCACATATCATAGCAAAAATTAAAAGGGAACGGGAGATCCTGCGTCAGATCCTGTCACGGATTTCCTCAGAAAGATATTGGCAGGGATCCTTTATCAAACCGGTACCTGGAAAGGTCACCTCTCCATTCGGGACCAGGCGCAAAATCAATGGGATTTACATAAGTATCCACCACGGAACCGATCTCAGGGCACTGATGAAAACCCCTGTTAAGGCTATCAATTCAGGGAAAGTCGTCTTCTGCGGGAATCAAACGCTGACCGGTCTAACAGTTGTTATCGATCATGGACTGGGACTATACAGCCTCTATGCCCATCTTTCCGTTCTTAAAACAAGGAAGGGATCGCGTATCAAAAAGGGGGAGGTGATTGCTCTGTCCGGAAACACAGGAAGGGCAACAGGGCCTCACCTCCATCTCGGAATCATCCTCTGTGGGATCGCCATTGATCCACTCTCCCTCCTTCACTTACCTCTTTAAGGAGAATGATATGAAGATGAAAAGTTTCGAAGATTCGATCGAAACGTTGGAAAAACTCATTGAAGAACTGGAACGGGGGGATCTCCCCCTTGAAGAGGCCCTCAAAAAGTTTGAGGAAGGCGTGAAACTGATCAAGTACTGCAATCAAAAACTTGACGAAGCCGAGCAAAAGATCGAGATCATCCTAAAGGATGAAAAGGAACTGAAAACGGTCCCCTTTGAAGAAGCGAAGAACACCTGATCCCTGATGAGTCCAAACAAGGTGGGGATAGAAGCCTTTGGTACCCCAATCATTTCTGTCTTTTTTCTTTACTTAATCCACTAAACATTTACTACCTTCCCTCCTTCATGGACCGCGGATGGTTTCTTGCACAACACGGTTGCATAGCTCCTGGGAATCCTCAGATAACTCATCAGGTCAAAACCCCCGTTTACTGCGGTGGATAAGGTTGCATCAAACTCTTCAGCAGCTACATGCCCCTTGGGCTCAGCGATTAGAAGTTTCCCATCTGGTTTCAAAAGCTTCCAGAGTTCAAGAAGCAAATGATCACGATCAGGTACCTCATGTACCACAGCAAACGCAAGGGCAAAATCGATCTTTTCATCATATCCGGATAGGTCAAGGGTATCCGGAGAACAGGTGTGAAAAATGATTCTATCAGATAAACCTGCTTTTCTGGCACGTTTAACAAGACCATCTATCATCCCACTCTGGACATCTACAGCAATGACCGTTCCTGTCGGTCCAACCATCTTTGCCAGGGGAAGTGTAAAAAACCCCATGGCACACCCGACATCCAAAACACTCATCCCCTCCTTTACATAGGGAGTTAGAATCCTTTTGGGGCTTTGATACAGCCTCCGCAAAGGATTATTGAGAAAATAGCCAACCCATATAGGGCAAATATGATGATCCGCCTTCATGCTCACGATCTGTTCCCCGCAAGAAAATCCGATCTCTTTCTTACCATGATTCTCATAAAGGTAAAACCCTGGTGTCTTTATGTTGAAATTTCCATCCTTTAGTGGTAGAATTATTAATTGATGGATTTCGATATCGACTCTTACATGAAAATAAGAAAAGCCTGGGTAGATGAAGCTTTAACTAACATCATAAGGGTTAAGGATCAACCACGGCCCCTTTTTGAGGCGATGTCTTATAGCCTCATGGCGGGAGGAAAACGCATCCGCCCTGTTTTGATGATGGCATCCTACGAAATCTTTAAAGATAACAGTCAGGAAATTCTCCCTTTCGCCTGTGCCATGGAGATGATCCATACCTACTCCCTCATTCACGACGACCTGCCAGCAATGGACAATGACGACCTGAGGCGTGGCAAACCCACCTGTCACAAGGTTTATGGTGAAGCTATAGCCATCCTCGCCGGAGATGGGTTATTAACCGAGGCCTTCAATCTCTTGTCAGACCCCACGCTGGGGATAAACTGGCCTCTTCCAACCCAGCTATCCGTCATCCATGAAATCGCCAACGCAGCTGGGATAAAGGGAATGGTGGGCGGACAGGCCATGGATATTCTGTCGGAGCACAAGGATGTGGATGTTGAAACAGTCAAGTTCATTCATACCCATAAAACCGGCGCCATGATCCGTGCATCAGTGCGCGTGGGAGCTCTTCTTGCGGACTCGGATAACAATGCACTCCGTCTGCTGACACAGTATGGAGAATCCATCGGAATGGCCTTTCAGATCGTGGATGATATCTTAGATGTGGAGGGAGACACAAGCCTTCTGGGTAAAAAAGCCGGAACGGATAATCAACTCGAAAAGGCTACCTATCCACACGTGGTCGGGATCGAAGAATCCAAAAGGGAAGCTCAAAAGTTGATAGAATCAGCCCAAGATTCCCTTATAACCTTCGAGGAACGTGCCGAACCACTGAGACAAGTTGCTGACCTTATCCTAAAGAGGAATACCTGATGAGTTTACTTGAAAAGATAGACGCCCCTGAAGATTTGAAAGATTTAACACTTGAAGAGTTGGAAACCTTGGCAAAAGAAATCCGACAAGTCATCATTGAAACGGTTTCCAAGACAGGCGGACACATAGCCCCCAGCCTCGGAGTTGTGGAACTAACCTTGGCAGTCCATCGAGTCTTTGATTCCCCTTACGACAAGATTGTCTGGGATGTAGGACATCAAAGCTACACACATAAACTTATTACAGGCAGAAGGGACCAGTTCCATACCCTCCGCCAGTACGGTGGACTCAGCGGTTTCCCTAAGCGTTCTGAGAGTATCCATGACACCTTCGATGTGGGCCACAGCAGCAATTCCATCTCCGCGGGTCTTGGGATGGCGGAGGCCCTGTACAAGGCCGGTAAAAAACAAAATGTCATTGTCATCATCGGGGATGGGTCCATGACGGCGGGGATCTCCTTTGAAGGTCTTAACCAGGCTGGGGCCCTGAAACGTGACTTGATCGTCATCCTTAATGACAACGAAATGTCTATCTCACCGAATGTGGGGGCTTTATCCGCTTACCTCAATCGCATTATGACCGGACAATGGATTAACCGGGCAAGAAAAGAAATCAAGGCCTTTCTCTCAGAATTGCCGGGACTGGGAAAACCCATGTACAAATTTATGCACCAGGCAGAAGAATCTCTAAAGGGGATGATGGTCCCCGGTATCCTTTTTGAAGAATTGGGATTAAAATACTTTGGACCTATAGATGGGCACCGGCTGGAACACCTGATTAAGACCCTCGAAAACGTGAAACACCTTTCCGGACCTATCCTCGTGCACGTGGTAACCCAAAAAGGACGCGGATATCCCCCAGCCGAAAACCTCCCCTCCAAGTTCCATGGCATCGGAAAGTTCGATATAGAAACTGGGGAGACAGAACCTAAAGAACGTCCTACCTATACCGAAATATTTAGTAACACAGTAATCTCCCTCGCCAAAGAAGACCCTGCGATCGTCGCCATTACTGCCGCCATGCCTTCTGGCACAGGTTTGGACAGATTTCAGAAGGCATTCCCAGATCGTTTCTATGATGTTGGAATCGCTGAGCAGCACGCTGTTACCTTTGCTGCAGGAATGGCCCTGGAAGGTTTAAAACCCGTAGTAGCTATCTATTCCACATTTCTTCAGCGTGCCCTTGACCAAGTCATCATAGATGTATGCATGCAGGATATCCCTATCAATTTCGCCATAGACCGGGGAGGCATCGTAGGGGAGGATGGCGAAACCCATCAAGGTGTCTTTGATCTCAGCTATCTCCGAATGATCCCCAATCTCATTCTCATGGCCCCAAAGGATGGAGAGGAACTGAAACAAGTAATCACAACAGCCTTCCATGTTCCACATCCCGCCGCGTTCCGTTATCCAAGAGGGATAATCCCAGATGAGGTGACTGATTTCACAGGACACCCTCTCCCTCTGGGTAAGTGGGAGATTCTACACCGCACAGGAGATGATCTTCTCATCCTTGCAGTTGGATCAATGGTATATCCATCACTGAACGCGGCACTGGAGGCGGAATCCCTGTATGGCATACAGACTACCGTGATCAATGCCAGATTCATCAAACCGATGGACACGGATATCCTCAGAACCTTTGCCCCAGACGCTGGGTTCTTGATGACCGTGGAGGAAAACGTTGTCATGGGAGGCTTTGGCAGTGCGGTTCTCGAACAGCTTTCGTCTCTTGGTATAACTCCCAGGAAAATCTGCCTTCACGGGATCCCCGATGTGTTCATCCCACATGGAAATGCCTCTATTCTACGTCATAACTACAAGCTGGACAAAGAAGGGATCCTATCACTAATCACTGAAAAGATGGGCCTGAAAAAAAGGTCCCCCCGCCAGCTAAAGGCAACCCGACCCACATCTATACAAGCTTCAGCTGATCAGAGAAAGATGTCCTAATGGTATTTATCCTCATCATTCGTTGTCAATACTAAATGAAAAAGATACGGGCAGATAAAAAGCTGGCTGAAAGCGGGCTGGTCAAAAGCCGTCAGGAGGCCAAGCGGAAAATTTTGGCAGGTGAAGTCTACTGTGGGACCCAAAGAATTATGAAACCCGGGGATCTGGTACCTGAAACGCTGAAACTCCGTCTGATCGGCCCCTCCTCCCCTTACGTCAGCCGTGGGGGCACAAAACTGGAAGTGGCATTAAAGGCCTTCTCTATAGATGTCAGGGGCAAAACAGCTCTCGATATCGGCGCTTCTACCGGGGGATTCACCGACTGCCTCCTCAAATATGGCGCCTCACGGGTCTTCGCCGTGGATGTCGGTTATGGTCAACTGGACTGGAAACTTCGCCAGGATCCCCGTGTCGTCGTGATCGAAAGGACCAATGCCCGATATCTTACAAAACACAAAATTCCAGATCCTATTGAGATTGTTACCCTGGATGTCTCTTTCATATCGGTCAAAAAGATCATACCTGCCGTTCAGCCTTTCATGACCCCTGGTGCATGGATGATCGTCTTAATAAAACCACAGTTCGAGCTGGAAAGGGGCGAAGTTGGAAAAGGGGGGATCGTGAGGGATCCTGATAAACATAGGCGTGCCATTAAGACGATTACGACCTTCTGTGAAACACATGGATTTACAACGAAAGGGCAGATTCCTTCCCCGATCCTGGGCGCGAAAGGCAATCGTGAATTTCTGCTTGCGGCATTCAAATCATGGGTATAGCCGGCTTGCCAAAACACGTAAAGCTCATTTCGGGAATCCTCATCTCTAAGCCTGAGGATACGCGTGACAAACTCTTTCACACACTGAGTGAAACATTTGGCCCCATCGACCAAAAAATGATCTATGGACACTTTGACAAAACAGACTATTACAAGAAGGAGATGGGAACACCCCTCTACAGGTATTACCTTTCCTTCACTTCCCTTGTACCTCCAGAAAAGCTCCCAGGGATCAAGCTGAAAACCAACGCCATTGAAACCACTTTTCTAAACGATCATGGCGGCCGCCAGGTGAACATAGACCCTGGCATTTTGACACTCCAGAACCTCGTACTTGCAACAACGAAAAATTATACGCACCGGATCTATCTTGGGAAGGGAATTTATGGAGATCTCACTCTAATATTTCAAAAAGGGGAATATGTGCCCCTTCCCTGGACTTATCCCGATTACAGGGAAAAAAAGGTTCGGGCCTTTTTTCTCGAGATCCGGAATCGATATAAGGATCAGTTGAAAGGGGCCTCTCCATGAAAAGTATGACCGGCTTTGGGAAATCTCAGAAAAACACCCCCATTGGAATTGTTTCAGCAGAATTGATAACGGTGAACCACAGGAACCTTGATATCCGCCTTAAATTACCAGAGTCCTGCCATTTCCTGGAAATCGCGTTACGCGCAGAGATAAAAGCGTTCTTGAAACGCGGGCACGTTGAAGGAACGATCAAGATCAATCCTGATGATACCAGGCTTTCTCCTGAGATTATCCTTAATCAGACTGCAGCCAAGGCCTTCTATAAAGAAGCCGAGGACTTCTGTGAGACGTTAGGTCTTAGAGTCCCTGAGGACATTTCATGGATACTTTCAAAACCTGAAGTTTGGCAACCCCCTGAGCTCCCAGAAAGCGAAACAATCAAATCTGCTATACTCCCCGTTTTCAAGGAGGCATTAAAAAAGTTACAAAACTCACGCGAAACCGAAGGGGCGGAGCTGAAGCGATTTTTTGAGCAGAAATTAGAAGAAATAGACCTGATCCTGCGTGAGATTGACCAACTGAAATCAACCCTTCCCCATCTTGCAAGGGAAGCCTTGGAAAAAAGGTTGAGAGAACTATCCTTTGACCCTTCCATAAATGCCGATCGATTGGCACAGGAAATCACCTATCTGGCCCAACGATCGGATATCACGGAGGAGTTTTCACGGCTTGTTTCTCACCTTTCCGCCTTCAGAAACAAGCTCCAGAGAGACGACGTGAAAGGACGAGCTCTTGATTTCATCATTCAGGAGATGAATCGAGAAGTAAACACCATGGGCTCAAAAAGTATCTCTTATGAGCTTTCGTCCCTTACGATTCAACTTAAAGAGATTCTGAACCAGATGCGGGAACAGGTTCAGAATGTTGAATAATACTCATCACCTCATTTTCCTTATTTCAGCCCCCTCAGGCACAGGGAAAACCACCCTCATCCACCATATCATAGGCCTGGATCCGACCATCGCCTTGTCCGTTTCCCATACAACCCGAAAACCAAGGGAGGGAGAGATTCATGGGAAAGATTATTACTTTATCACCCTTGAAGAGTTTCATCGACTGATAGAAGAAGATGCCTTTCTTGAATGGGCGAAGGTTCACGGAGAATTTTATGGAACTTCAAAGTCTGAAATCAATCGTCTCTTTCAGGCAGGGAAAGATGTCGTCCTGGACATCGATGTCCAAGGTGCCACCCAGGTAATGGAAAGACTCAACCCGGATATGTTGGTTTCTATCTTCATTCAACCCCCCGACCTTGAAACCATACGCAACAGGCTTGTTGCGCGGGGAAAAGATAGTGTAGATCAAATCAAAAAACGTCTCAAGGCCGCGGAAAATGAGTTGACCTATGCCGAAAGATACACCTACCGTGTGGTAAATGATGATCTGCAACAGGCAACCCAACAGCTTTTATCTATCATTATCATTGAAAGAAAGCAGAGGCTGACAGTCCGTTAGAATACGACACTGCAGTGTAGTTAAGGTCGCTCTTAAATGTTCTTTAGCACTATTTTTCTTATTGACACTCGTTTAACCTCATGCTATTCGTGATAAACTACACAATGTTAACATCAATGCAGAAGGAGGTGATAATATGTTAGGTTTCGCTGATAACCTCACTGCATGGGGATATATTCTTTCAATTCTTTCTGCCATCCTGTGTGTTATTTATGGACTCATCAATTGGAATAAAGGAAAAGATAGCGGGGAAGACTATCGTCGAACAGTTGAGTGGGAACGGGAAGAGATCGATATGAAGGAAAAGTTGCCTTAATAAAGACGTAAAGGTCATAAAAACCCTTATTGAAGAGGGAGAGACTCGTGCTTTTAAACATTGCTCTTGTTGCTCTTTACCTCATCGTCATTTTCTATCTAGGATATAAAGGCTGGCGGGAGACGCGTACTGCCTCTGACTATATGATCGCGGGAAGGGGAATCAACCCGTACGTCATGGCCATGTCTTATGGGGCAACCTTTATCAGCACCTCCGCAATTGTTGGTTTTGGTGGCGCAGCGGCGCTCTTTGGATTCAGCGTCATCTGGCTGACCTTTCTCAATATCTTAGTGGGTATCTTCATCGCCTTCGTCTTTTTTGGGAAGCGCACCCGGAAAATGGGGCGCAAACTAGATGCCCATACCTTTCCTGAGATCCTTGGACTGCGGTTTAAATCCCGTTTCATTCAGGGCTTTTCAGGGCTTGTGATTTTTATCTTTCTTCCTGTGTATGCGGCGGCTGTCCTGATC
>JALTIG010000072.1 GCA_027004185.1 bacterium
CCCTTCCCCTCAACCCACTTCAACTGGAGAAATATGGGGGTTGGGGGACTTATTACTACGTTTTTGTGAACGAAACCGCCCAGGGTCCAGATGATATTTTCTTACACGAAGCCCCATCATACGTTCGGTAATCCCCAGTAAGCGCGCTGCCTTAGCCATGTTTCCCCTTGTATCCTTTAAGGCATCCAGAATAAGCTCTCTTTCCATGTTAGCTAATGCCTCTTTCAGTGTATCCCTTGGCCGGGTCCCAGTAGCTTCGGCTGTCTGTAGTGTCGGGGGAAGATGGTGACCATGAATCACCCCATCCCTGCTTAACAGCACAGCTCGTTCGATGCAATTCTCCAATTCCCGCACATTCCCTGGCCAATGGTAACTCATCAGCATATCGATAGCCGGAGTAGATATGCGTTTGATCTTCTTATGATAAAGGCCGTTGTATTTTTCTACAAAGTGATCCGCCAGTAAGAGAATATCGGTTTTCCTCCTTCTCAAGGGAGGAATGTGAATGGGGAAAACATTAAGGCGGTAGTAAAGATCCTCTCTAAATTGTCCTTCTCTGATAAGGGATTCGAGATCGCGATTTGTGGCGGCAATAATGCGAACATCGGCTTCAATTGTTTGGGTCCCCCCAACGCGTTCAAAACTCTTTTCTTGCAAAACCCGAAGAAGTTTCGCTTGAGTCGCCGCAGAAAGATCTCCAATCTCATCAAGAAAGATGGTTCCACCGGATGCCAGTTCGAATCGTCCCTTACGCTGATTAACAGCACCGGTAAACGCCCCCCTTTCGTGACCAAAAAGCTCGCTTTCGATCACAGTTTCTGGAAGAGCAGCACAATTGACCTTGATGAAGGGACCATCGGCACGATGACTGTTATAATGAATGGCATTGGCAACCAACTCTTTTCCTGTACCGCTTTCACCCCGTATAAGGATTGTTGTATCCACCCTGGAAATCTGACGAACAAGATCAAAAACTCTCTGTATCTCCCTGGAATTCCCGATGATATTTACTGGATGAAATCGATCCTTTAACTCTTCACGCAAACGCAAATTTTCCTCTACCAGCCTTTTTCGTTCTTCCTGGGCTGTCTGTCTCAGGCGCACTGCCTGGGCAATCATGGAAGCGATGGTGGATAACAGGCGTACATCCTCTCTAAATGAAACCGTTTTGTCAAAAAGCCGATCAACACTGAGAGCACCGATAACCTCCTTTCCAATCTTGATAGGAACGCATAGAAACGAGATATCCGATTTTTTCAGCCGGCGCCTCGCACCAGTTTTATCAAGAAATAGAGGGTTGTCTGAAATCCTGGGGACTATAGCCGGTTTGCCCGTCTGAACCACTTTACCTGTTACCCCCTCACCGAGCCGGTATTTCCCCCGGCGCTTCTGCACAGGTGATAACCCATGGGCAACCTCTATGGCAATCTCTCCGGTTTTACGGTTCAAAAGGGTCAGAGTCCCCCTTGACATCCCCATGTGATCTGCCAGAGCCTGTAAAGTAGGCAGAAGAACCTCTCGGATATCCATGCTCTGGTCCAGAGCCTGGCTGATGTCAAAAAGAAGTGATAACTCTTTCAATTTACGTTCTATCTTTTCAGTATGATCCACGTCCCTTACCCCTGAAGATTAAAAAAGCTTACAAATATGTAGGACATGCAGGGATGGATGTCAACCATAGGACTCATAGGATACGGAAAATCCATTGACATACCTTTAGAACACGTAATATAAACGGTAACAGCAAGGCTGTTTTGACAATTTTTAATCCAAAAAGATTTCTCGTGGCATTATAAAACAAGGCCCTAAACATTGAAAAGAACTCCTCGAACCCTATGAAACAAGACACGGTAAAGGAAACAAATGTTGCACTGTATGTTCATCTGCCATTCTGTAAAAGGAAATGTGCCTATTGTGATTTTATCTCCTTCACAGAAGCAGGCAAGAATATTTCTCCTTACATATCACTGGTCTTACGAGAATGGCAGGCAATTAGAGAAAGCCTTTTTCCTTTCGGTACCTCTAAGGTAACAAGCTGCTATCTAGGAGGTGGTACACCTTCTCTTCTTTCCGAGAAGGAGATTTATACCCTTGTCAGAGGGCTTTTCCCATATGGAGCCCCCCCGAATATGGAATTTAGTATTGAGGCGAATCCTGAATCCCTGACAAATTCAAAACTTTCCTGTTACAGGGATTTGGGAATCAATCGGATCAGCCTCGGCATCCAGAGCTTTGACGATCTAATGCTTCACCTATTGGGAAGGACCCACACCGCCAGTCAAGCTGTCAAGGCACTCATAATGATCCAGGACAACGGCTGGGAAAACTACAATATCGATCTGATGTATGGCCTTCCTGGACAGTCTGTCACAAACTTTTCAAAGGATCTTGAAAAGGCCCTCTCATTTCGATCCCCTCACCTTTCGTCTTACTGTTTAACTGTCAGCCCTTCCACCCCTCTCGGAAAAGATCTGGCCGAAGATAGGCTCATACTGCCTGACGAAGATAATATCCTCAAAATGATGGATATTCTGGAAGACATGACGGCAGAAACCGGCCTCGAGCATTACGAAATATCGAACTTTGCCCGGCCCGGTTTCGCCTGTAAACATAACCTCACATACTGGCAGTTGAATCCTTATTTCGGACTGGGAATCGGAGCAGGCTCTTATTACAGGCAAAATGGAGAGCGATGGGGGAGCCACTGGGAAAACCCCACAACTTTAAACAGATACACGGAGATGGTGCGAACAGGTCACTGGGCTTTTAAAAAACGACTTCCGCTTTCCAGAGAAACATTCTTTATGGAAACCCTCCTGACCCATCTCCGCCTGAAAAAAGGGATAGATATACGTCATTTAATATTGACATTCGGGGAAGGATTTACCAAAAAATCACTTCAAAGGATCGAACCAATCATTCAGGAAGGATGGCTTGAAATAGAAAAGGGATATCTGAAGGCCACGAAAAAGGGTAGCCGCATCATGGACGCACTGATCTTGGAAATGATCTCTGAAATCAGTTAATGAAAAGAAGTCAAAACAGCAGGTAAAAAAGCATCTGGTAAAAGTATAAAGTCAACGTTGGTACAGCAGAACGGCAATATTATGCGATTCAAGATTGTCAGAAAATGCATGAGTTCCATCATTGCGCGCCACAAAGTAAAGATAATTTGTTTTGGCCGGATATAAAGCGGCAAGTATGGCTGCCTTTCCAGGATTGCAAATTGGGTCAGGGGGAAGCCCTTTAAAACGATAGGTGTTATGCGGCGTAGGCCTTAAGAGATCCTTGCGTGTGAGCTTCCCAGTGAAATATGGGATGTCATAGATCACGGTGGGATCGCTTTGAAGCCTCATCCCCTTTTTCAAGCGGTTATGGAAAACAGATGAAATCAGAGGCATTTCCCTCTTAAGCATGGCCTCCTTTTCAATCATGGATGCAAGGGTAATCACTCCTCTGTCCGTCATGCCGATTTCTCTCGCACGTTTTCTCAACGCGGGCGTATAAATCTGACAAAATCGCTTGACCATTTTTTCCACGACAAGTCTCGGGGGATAGTGGTGTGGGAAAAGATATGTATCAGGAAATAATACCCCTTCTAAATTCGGGAAAACCTCGTTAAGGCAGGGGATTTTATATGGTTTCATGGTAATGAGAAGAAACTGATGCGCCGAACAAATCCCCTTTTTTTCTAACAAATCTGACATCTCACGCATGGTAAACCCTTCTGGAAAGGTAATGCGATGGAGAATAACTTTTCCACTCACTAAGATATTCAAGAGTCGTAGAGGTGTAGTGTTTTGGGGTATAAAATATTCGCCGCTCTTTATTTTATTTGTTAATTTTTTATACTTTCCTAAGGCAATAAAATACCATGAATTAGAAATGAGATTTTTATCTCTTAACATATATGCTACTTTCTTGAAACATATTCTTTGTGGTATTACGATATATACCGAAGTATTAGAAGGTGTTGTAGAATAAAGAAAAACAATAAAATTAAATCCTACAATAAATATCACACATAAAATAAAGATCACAAGTGTTACAAAGAGCCTTTTCAGAGCTTTCATCTGATTGAAGAATTCTGAGAATCCAGATAATTTTGGAGAATGATCACCGCTGATACTTGATCAATAACCTTCTTCCTTTTACCCCTACTGACATCCCCATAAATCAATAATTTCTCTGCCGACACACTGCTGAGCCTTTCGTCCCATTTTTCTATTGAAATATTCAACTCTCTTTCCAGCGCAGAGATAAATCCTTCAACTCTTTCTACCGCGTTCCCGGACGAACCATCCATATTCTTGGGATAACCAATAACTATCTTTCGCACCCCTTCCTGCCTTATAATCTCCTTCAACCTGGCCAGATCGCTCTTTATCCCTTTTCTCTTAATTGTTCCGCACTTTCCTGCAATGATACCCATTTCATCACTAACAGCCAGTCCAAGGTTTTTTGTACCGAAATCTATTCCCAAATATTTCATATAATTACCTTAATCACTACAACAGGATGTGTCAAGGTAAGAATAAATCGTTGCTCCTTTCAGAAACCCTTGACTCGACATATGCATGATTAATTTCTTGATATTCTTTTTTGCTTCTGATAAATTATGACAAAATATGCTTTAAAAGGATGACACGGAATGCTAAATGTTTTGATCGGCTGGTTTTCAAATGACTTGGCAATCGATCTCGGAACCGCTAATACATTGGTCTATGTTAAAGGCAAGGGAATAGTCAGCTCTGAACCTTCTGTAGTGGCTGTTAAAAAGGACTCAAAGGGAAATACGAAAGTCCTGGCAGTGGGCTCAGAAGCAAAGAAAATGCTTGGAAGAACGCCTGGAAACATTGAGGCAATTCGACCTATGAAAAATGGCGTCATCGCGGACTTTGAGATCACTGAAGAAATGCTGAGCTACTTCATTATAAAGGCCCATAACCGCAAATCTTTTGTTCGCCCGAGAATCGTGATTTGTGTCCCTTCTGGTATTACACCAGTAGAACGTAGGGCTGTAAGGGAATCTGCCCTATCTGCAGGCGCTCGGGAGGTTTTCTTGATAGAGGAGCCCATGGCCGCGGCGATCGGGGCTAACCTACCAATTACTGAAGCATCAGGAAACATGATCGTAGATATTGGGGGAGGGACAACCGAGGTGGCAGTAATCTCTCTCGCCGGAATCGTCTATTCCAGTTCCGTCCGGGTAGCTGGAGATAAAATGGATGAAGCGATTGTCCAGTACATCAAACGACATTACAACCTCCTAATCGGGGAACGCTCAGCCGAATTGATAAAAATCATGATTGGTTCTGCCTATCCGACTAAAGAAGCAAAGGTAGTAGAGGTCAAAGGTAGAGATCTTGTAACAGGGATTCCAAAAACAATTGAGATTAATTCTGAAGAGATCAGAGAATCTATTTCTGAACCAATCAATGCCATTATTGAAACTATCCGGATTGCTTTAGAAAAAACCCCTCCTGAACTCGCAGCGGATATCGTAGACAAAGGAATTGTTTTAAGTGGAGGGGGCGCGCTTCTGAAGGACCTCGATCTCCTTGTGCGTGAAGTCACAAATCTGCCTGTCACGGTGGCGGAAGACCCTTTAACCACTGTTGTCACTGGATCAGGGCGTATATTGGATGACATCAATCTATTGAAGTTAACTGCTTCAAACGCATAGGAAGGATGACACATCGTTCCCCAAACCCGTTTCGGAAGAAACTTTTTAGGCTTTTCCTTTTTTTTATTCTTATTTGCATAGCGGGATATATGCTCACACCGATAAAAAAAGGGCCCTCACACCTTTTGATCGATGATATCCTGATGAATATCGCTTTTCCAATTCAAAAGTTGGCCGCCGTGACAACAAATAAAGCTGAAACCCTGTTTAAAAACTACCTATTCCTGGTCCAAACGGAAAAGGAAAACGAAACCCTGAAAAGGATGGTTAATAATCTTAAAAACCAGACAGTTCGACTTGAAGAGCTGGAACGCGAGAATCAAAGGCTTAGAAACTTATTGAATTTCAGAAAGAAAATCAAAACACCGATGATTCCAGCAGAGATCATTGCAAGATCTCCTACTCCTTGGATAGTTACATTTGTGGTTGATAAAGGAACCAAAGACGGTATTCAGCAGGGGATGCCAGTAATAAGCGAGAACGGGGTTGTGGGATATATCATGAAAACCACTCACTTTGTTTCAACCGTTATGGTTCTGACCCACTACAATTGTCGTGTAGATGCTATTATCCAGAGATCACGCAGCCATGGGGTGGTTGGGGGGCTTCTCGAAGGAAAATGCCGATTCTTTGACGTACTGAGAACTGAAGATATCAAGGTAGGTGACAGGGTTGTCACCTCTGGATTCGGAAATCGTTTTCCACGTGGCCTTCTAATCGGCAAAGTTAGTAAAGTTATCAAAAAAACCTATGGTTTGTTTCAGGAGGCTGAGATTACTCCAAGTGTAGACTATAATAAACTGGAAGAGGTATATATTCTGCTGAGACATAACCCATCCCTTGCTGCCAGAAAAAAATCCAACCATGAATAAGAAGAGATCGTTTATCTCCTTAAGCATCTTGTTTGTATTGTTTTCCGTTACCATTGTCAATTGCATTCCAAATGTCCAGATGCTACCAGATATCGTCTTGATTCTAACCATTTACTGCGCATTACAGCGCTGGGGTATAACAGGCCTCGCCCTTCCCTTGTTCGCAGGGGCGTATGTAGGGTCTTTTTCGAGCTTTCCCATTGAGTATATGGCTCTCTATGGTATACTCTATATCGTTGTAAAATCCAGCACCTCCTACGTCCAATTCAATTTTTTTGGATATCCTGTCCTCCTCAGTTTTTTTCTGGAGTTTCTTATCGGTGTAATTCATTATCTTGAAATATATCTAAAACACCCTGACATCATTTCTGCTCATATTATTTGTACTCTTATTCTCTCTCAATCCATTCTAACAGCATTGTTCACTTATCCAATCTTCCTTATCTTCGACCGCTTTACTCAAAACACTTCTTCCTTCACTATCCACACCCAAAAATGACATCCTTCTATGATGGTCGAAAAAACCCTTTTAGAATGACACTTCCCGTCATTATCGTCATCTTGGCTTTCTTGGGGATCTCCTTAAGATTATGGTACCTGCAGATCCTTAAATATAAAAAATACCGACAACTCTCTATCAACAACAGGATCCGCCTCAAATCAATCCCAGCTATGAGAGGAATGATTTTTGACCGTTATGGCAACTTGCTTGTGGACAATAGGCCTTCCTTTTGCGTTGCCATTGTCCCTGAAGATGTTAAAAATTCCAAAAAGTTATTATCCTTCCTGGGAAGTGTCCTGCGAATGAATGTGGTAGAAATCAAGCAAAGATTAAAAAAGAAATCCTATTATGCCCCTTTTCAACCAAGAATTATCAAGAAAGATTGTGACACTGTTACTGTTGCACATATACAAGCCCATTTATCGGAATTTCCGGGACTCGAAATCTTGGTGCGTTCAAGGCGATACTATAAGTATGGCCCCCTGGCCTCCCACCTGTTGGGATACGTGGGAGAAATAAACCAAAGGGAATTAAAAGCCATGAAAAAGGAGGGTTACGAGGCTGGAGACTATATTGGCAAATATGGTATTGAAAAATCTTTTGAAAGTGTCTTAAGAGGGAAAAAGGGAGGGGCTCAGGTTGAGGTAGATGCAAATGGTCGTGAGATCAGGGTCTTAAGAAAGGTAAACCCGATTCCTGGTTATAACATTTATCTAACCATTTCACTCCCTCTCGAGCAAAAACTCGAAACATTGATGAAAGGCAAGTCGGGAGCTAGTGTGGTGGTCAACCCAAACACTGGTGAGATCTTGGCCATGGTCAGTCACCCAAATTTTAACCCAAACTTGCTAACTACAGGAATCACCCCTAAGCAATGGAAAACCCTAATATCCAACTCCAATCACCCTCTTATTGACCGGACGATACAGGGAATATACCCTCCCGGTTCTACATTTAAAATCATCACAGCCTCCGCGGGCTTGGAAGAAGGGGTTATTCAAGGCAACACGCTCCTCTTTTGCCCTGGTTATCTCAAATTCGGGGGAAGAAGATATCGATGTTGGAAAAAATCAGGACACGGCTGGATTAATGTCCACGAGGCTATCGTTCAATCTTGTGACGTCTTTTTCTATCAGGTTGGTTTGAAATTAGGAATCAACCGTCTCGCCTTTTACGCAAAGGCATTTGGTTTAGGAAGAAGGACAGGGATTGCACTGCCTCACGAAAAACCTGGCCTGATCCCTGACACCCTTTGGAAAGAAAGACGCTTTCACCAACCTTGGTTTAAGGGGGAGACGATCTCTGCATCCATAGGGCAAGGATACGTATTGGTAACCCCACTACAAATGGCCATGCTAATAGCGGCTGTAGCTAACGGAGGAAAATTGATGGCCCCGATGATCGTAAAAAAAATCATGGACTTTCAAGGAAGGGATATCAAGATTTATAAGCCACGTATCAGATCTCATCTCCCTATTTCGGAAAAGGTCTTGAGCATGATTCAGTCTGGACTGTGGGGGGTCGTTAATGAACCCCACGGCACGGCCTCTCTGGCCCGCTTGAAAAATGTCAACGTCAGCGGTAAAACTGGAACCGCTCAAATCATTAAGCTCAGCAGAAAAAAAATCTCTCATTACAAAGAAGAGAGGTTTAAAGATCATGCGTGGTTTATAGCGTACGCCCCCAGTGAATCCCCTGAGATTGCTATGAGCGTCCTTATAGAGCATGGGGGACATGGAGGGCATGCAGCGGCACCTATTACTGGAAAATTCTTAAATTTTTATTTTGACAATCAGAGAACATCCAATGTTCAGAATTGACAGAAGGCTACTGAAGGATTTTGACTGGGGATTGGCAAGCTTGACCATAATCCTCCTTATCCTGGGCTTGGTCAATCTATATAGTGCCACATATGGCAATGCTAATACCCTCTTTTTCCACCAACTTCTTTGGGTAGGGATCGGATTGTTGGGTATGCTCATCGCGGTCTGCATCAATGATGAATTTCTCCGTGAAAATGCCATTATTTTCTACATTATCTCATTGGTGCTTCTTCTTATGGTTGATATTTACGGTTTCATTACCTCCGGAGCACAACGATGGATCAGGCTTGGGCACCTTTCGCTCCAGCCTTCCGAGTTGACCAAGCTCTCTCTCATCCTGATCCTTGGATACTATTACGAGGCCAAAAAATCTCTCGATATCCTCTCCCTTAGACATCTTGCTGTCCCTTTCTTGCTTACCTTCATTCCTATGGCCCTTGTCGTTAAGCAACCTGATCTCGGCACAGCCCTTCTCTTACTTTTTATCTTTGTTTCCATCCTACTTTACGAGGGAATCTCATTTAAGGCATTTATCGGGTTGTTGCTCGCGGGTATCGGTGCCATCCCCTTGATGTGGCGATTCCTTAAACCATACCAGAAAGCGCGTCTTCTAACCTTTATTAATCCAAACAGGGATCCGCTGGGAGCAGGGTATCACATCATCCAATCAAAAATTGCCGTAGGATCAGGGGGACTATGGGGAAAGGGATTTCTCAAGGGAACCCAGTGTAAACTGGAATTCCTCCCTGAACATCATACCGATTTTGTCTTTTCCGTTCTCGCGGAGGAATGGGGGTTTATAGGTTCCTTGATTGTCATCTTTCTTTTCTTCGTCCTTGTTGTCTGGGGCCTGGAGGTGGCGCGAAATGCCAGAAACAGGTTTGGGGAAGTTGTGGCAGTAGGAATCACAGCCATGTTTTTCTGGCAGATCATCATTAACATCGGCATGGTTATCGGCATCATGCCTGTGGTGGGAATCCCCCTTCCATTTTTCAGTTATGGGGGATCCGGCACCCTCATCAATCTCTTTTCCATTGGCATCCTCATGAGTATCCGGATGCGCCGGCATTCTTATCCCCTTCTATAGATCAAAACGGAATATCATCATCCAACGGTGTTTTGTCAACCATATCTTCCTGGTCTGTAGGGGCCTCTTCCGGAACTTCCATGACGTCTCCGGCTCGTCCAAGCATCTGAAGGTTCTCCGCTATAATCTCTGTGGTCCAACGCTTGTTCCCACTTTTGTCTTCCCAAGACCTTGTTTGAAGCCTGCCTTCCACATACACCTGCTTCCCCTTAGAAAGATATTGAGCACAGATCTCTCCAAGCCTGCGCCACGCAACAATCCGATGCCACTCCGTCTGCTCAACCCGCTCACCACTTTTATTCGTCCACCTTCGTGAAGTGGCAATTCGAAAGGATGCTACCGCCGTCCCATCCGCTGTATAACGTATTTCCGGATCTGCACCCAAATTCCCTACGAGAATAACCTTATTCACTCCAGCCATGTTCCCTCCTTTTTAGATACATACTTTAAATTTCGATTCCACTGTGCTTATAAACTAAAGTAATGCCTTTCCTGCCGAACCAAGAAGGTTAATCCTGTGTTTCACCACCTCTTTCATCGCTGCCCTGGCTGGGCCTAATATTTTCCTGGGATCAATCTCTTCCGGATGTGTCGCGAGGATTTCTCGGATGGCACCCACAGTGGCGATTCTAAGGTCCGTGTCCATGTTCACCTTATTAATTCCACAGTTAACCGCTTCCCTTAAGACATCATCGTTTACCCCTTTAGCCCCTTGAAGCCGTGCGCCAAATCTCTCTGCCCTTTCAACGATAGATGGTGGAACCCCAGACGCCCCATGCAGAACCAGGGGTATCTTTGTCAATTCCTTGACTTTCTTTATCCTATCATAATCTATCTTTGACTCTCCTTTGTACTTAAAGGCCCCGTGGGACGTCCCCACTGCCGGTGCCAGGTAATCGATCCCTGTTGCTTCCACAAACGCGACCGCTTTCTTGGGATCCACAAGCGTTGCATCACGTTCCTCCACAGATACAGTGTCCTCGATCCCTTTCAACGTTCCAAGTTCCGCTTCCACGGAAACCCCCATGGCATGTGCAATGTCAACGATACGTTTTGTCTGGCGCACGTTTTCCTCAAAAGGAAAGGAGGAAGCATCAATCATGACTGATGTGAACCCGGCTCTCAACGCATACATGATAAGGCGGAAATCCTTGCCATGATCGAGATGTAATACCACAGGAACCGTGGTTTGATTTGCCAACGCTTGAACCATGTTATAAAGCATTCTAGCACCCGCATACTTCAATGCCCCCTCCGAAGCTTCCACAATCACTGGAGCATTCAATTCGCTGGCCGCCTCAATTATTGCCTGCAAGGTTTCCATATTGTTGAAGTTGAAAGCACCTACCGCGTAGTTTTCTTTACTGGCTTTTCTAAGAACCTCAATTCCTACTGAGATCGGCATAAGAAACTCCTTTCGGATAGGGGAAAAGTGTCAAAATTTGTTCAAAACTATCTATATGATAGTCGGCCTGAAGGTCCGGACACCGAAAAACTGCAAATGGAATACCGGCTCCCCTTGCAGCTTGCTGGTCTATAATGGTATCACCCAAGTAAAGCACATCCTCAGGCCTTTGTCCTAAGGTTTCAAGAATAAGCAAAAGCCCTTCTGGATCAGGTTTTGGGTTCATAACGTCTAAGGCTGTCACAACACAATCGAAAAGGCCATCAAGTTCAAAATATTCGAGTATAGCTTTCATACTCACGCTTCGATTTGTACAGACGGCAAGCTTTTTCCCCTTATTTTTAAGTATTCTTAAAACTTCACGTGCCCCGGGTGCAAGCTTCATGTATGGGATAAATCGATGATAATCCATCCGCTGCCGCAACCGCTGAGCATCCTCGATGCGGGGATCTCCCTTGAAAAGGAACGCCACAGACTCTTCAGCTGTTGCCATATGGATATAGGGTATCTGATCTCCTGTGACTAATGGCTTCCCAAATGCGGTCAAGAGGGCATTATAAAATTCAATATTTGCCTGCAAGGAATCAAACAAGACCCCATCACAATCAAAAATGTAAGTATCAAACATGTATTATAACCTTTACTAAGGGAGATATTCCAAGGAATTTACAATATTTTGAATCAGTGTTGCATGAACTTTTCAATAGGAACCTTTCTAAACCCTTCAGGAGGTTCAAAGATCTTTTTAGAAATGGGAAGCACTTCAATCTTGACAACACGTTCCACCTCTTTGCGACCAAGCAGATAATCAATCGTCAACATAGGGATATTACCGCTAACAAACAGTTTCCTATACTTCGAATCTGTTTCAATATCCTTGCACTCCGAAAGAGGAGTCAGAATGTTTTCGATCCTAAATTTCAATTTCATGGTTTTGTCAAAATCTACCTCTTTTGTCAAGGGTATAATCTGAGCAATCCATACCTCACGTTTTTTTACCCCATTGGCATAGACCTCATACTTAACAGATGGATAGCCAAGAATCCTCCTTTTCTCCCCCGTCATTTTGACTGTTACGTTAACAGACTTGCACGAATTATCATTCTGGTTGAACATCGGCTGCATTTTCACTTCCTTTATGATCTTTTTAATGCGGGAGATAAAATCTTGAACAGTGTTCATGGCATAGATCTTTCGGGAGGGGATAATGTTTATAAGGGATTCGTTTTTTATATCGATCACAAAGATAGCGTTTCTCTGGTAAACGGCTATTTTATTGTCTTGATAATACTCCTCCCAGGTATCAAGAAGCTGGCTTCCTTTTCCGCCAGAGACGACACGATATATCTGCTTATAAAGGATAACCCCGCAGAATGCCAGTGAGGCTGTGGCAAGCACCAGTGTCGCCACTACTAAGAAGGAGAAAAACATAAGTTTAACACGTTGAATCATTCGCTTAATCCTTGCCCCCTTCCCCTCCGGAAATACTCATTTCCCCTCTCCCACCACCTATGACACACTATTTATATCCTAAATGGGTGGAAGTTTCAAGGAACGGGAACTGCTCCTCAACAGGACCCTTTTTCATAAAAAAGCTAATCCACTTGCTACAAAGGAATATTCCCGTGGCGTGTTTTGTCTGGAGAAATCCTTCGTTTCGATAAGAGAACCTCGAGTGAGGCAATCAAACGTCGTCGTGTTTCAGCAGGCTCAATAATATCATCTATAAAGGTGGAATGAGCCATAATGTAAGGGTTAGTACTCCCCCTAAATTCTTCTACCTTTTCTCTGTAAAACGCCTCTGGATCTCGTGCTAATTTAATCTCGTCCCTGTAAAGTACCTTGACTGTGGCGCGCGCACCCATGAC
>JALTIG010000073.1 GCA_027004185.1 bacterium
GCGCACGATGTCTCCATTCACACGTCCCGTCAGTACCATCTCCACTACTTCCATCGTTCGCTCGTCTGTGATACGCAGCCCTTTGTGGAACCGGGTCTCAATACCGAGCTGGGCAAGAAGATGGGCAATCTGCGGGCCACCACCATGCACCACGATCGGATGAATGCCAACCGTAGCGAGAAGCACAATATCCCTGGCAAAGTCATCTTCCAAGGTCGGATCCTGCATAGCATGTCCACCATACTTGATCACCACGGTCTTGCCAGAGAAGGCCTGGATGTAGGGTAGGGCCTCGATCAGGGTTTCGGCGCGGCGTATAAGGCTTTTCATGGGTGTCTATAGGATATAACGGCTCAGGTCCTCATCTTCCACAAATTCCCTGAGCTGTTCCTCAACGTAGTCGGCCGTAATGGTGACATTAGGATCGTTCATTTCCGGGGCCTTGAACGAAATGTCATCCAAAAGCTTTTCCATGATAGTATACAGGCGCCGGGCCCCGATGTTTTCGGTTTTTTCATTGATCTGAGCAGCAATCTCCGCAATCTTCTCTACCGCCTCCGGTTCAAAATTCAGGTTAATGCCTTCTGTTTTCAGCATAGCCATGTACTGCTTGATCAAAGCGTTTTTTGGTTCTGTCAGGATACGGACGAATTCTTCCTTGCCCAGGGAATCCAGCTCCACCCGAATGGGGAATCGGCCCTGTAGCTCCGGGATGAGGTCCGAGGGTTTGGAAACGTAAAAGGCCCCTGCAGCGATGAAGAGGATATGATCGGTTTTGACCATGCCGTGTTTCGTATTGACTTTAGTTCCTTCCACAATGGGCAGGATGTCACGCTGAACCCCTTCCCGGGAAACATCCGGACCATGTCCCTCATTTTTCCCTGCAATCTTGTCGATCTCATCGAGGAACACAATCCCCCCCTGTTCCACCAACGTCAGAGCCTCTTTAACTACCCGGTCCATGTCAATAAGTTTTTGGGCCTCTTCCTGGGTCAAGATCTCCAGGGCCTCGGGGATCTTGACCTTCTTACGCTTCGTCTTCTTGGGCAGGAGGTTGCTGAACATGTCCTTGACGTTGATTCCCATCTCCTCCATCCCGGAACCGGAAAAGATTTCAAACATAGGCATGGATGTCTGGGTAATCTCCACATCCACGTAGCGTTCATTGAGGCTTCCGTTTCTCAAAAGCTGTCGGAGCCGTTCTCGGGTCGAAGGGGCGGTTTTTTCCCCGACAATCTCCAAAGGTTTCTCACCTCCGTGCATTCCCTCAGGGGGACGTGGAACCGCCCGAGGGGGGAGAAGAAGATCCAGGAGCCGCTCCTCTGCGATCTCCCGGGCTTTAAACTCCACACGCTTGTTTTCTTCAGATTTGACCATGTTGATAGCGATTTCGACGAGATCCCGGATCATGGACTCCACATCCCGACCCACGTACCCCACCTCTGTAAACTTGGAAGCTTCAATCTTCAGAAAAGGGGCGTTGGAAAGTCTTGCCAAACGCCGGGCGATCTCCGTCTTACCCACACCCGTAGGGCCAATCATAATGATATTCTTTGGGGCAATTTCATCCCGCAGCTCCTCTGGCACCTGTTGGCGACGCCAGCGGTTCCGAAGAGCAAGGGCAACTGCCCGTTTTGCCTCACGCTGCCCCACAATGTATTTGTCTAACTCTGAAACGATCTCTCTCGGCGTAAAGGTATGGATAAAGGTCTCCTCTGTCATGGCAATGTCTCGATAACAATCTCCTTATTGGTATAAATACAGATTTCCGAGGCAATCTTCATGGCAGCCTCCACAATCTCCCGGGCCCCCATTTTGGTATGTGCGATAAGGGCCTTGGCCGCCGCCTGGGCGTACGCCCCACCTGAGCCAATGGCGGCGATCGGCTCATCCGGCTCAATAACATCCCCGCTTCCGGAAAGGATCAAAATATGTTTCTCATCCGCCACAATGATCATGGCCTCAAGCCGGCGCAGGAAGCGGTCCGTACGCCAGTCCTTAGCAAGATCAACTGCCGAGCGCAATAGGTTTCCACTGGTTTTTTCCAACTTTTCCTCGAACCTCTCGAACAAGGTAAAGGCATCGGCCGTAGCTCCGGCAAATCCTGCAATTACCCTATCTTCGTACAATCGCCTAATCTTACGTGCATTCTTCTTGAAAACAGTTACGTCAAAGGTGACCTGCCCGTCACCGGCCATGACCGTCTGACCATTTTTCCGAATACACAGGATCGTTGTTCCTTGAAACACTGGGATCGTCATATCATTTCCTCGGGTGGGATTTATCGTAAACACGCATGAGTTGCTCCAGGCTTATGTGGGTATATTTCTGGGTGGTGGAAAGGTTAGCATGACCAAGCATCTCCTGGATAGATCGTAGGTCGGCCCCCGCCCCGAGAAGATGCGTAGCAAAGGAATGGCGAAGGGCATGAGGATTGATCTTACGGGCCAACCCCCGCTTTTGGGCATAAATTTTGATCATTCTTTCCACACTCCGAGCAGTGAGCCGGGTCCCAAAGCGGTTAAGAAAGAGGGCTTGTGTAGAGATTCCGTCCTTTCGTTTCCGCACCAGCTCCCCCCGTTTCTCCTTATAGGCCCTGATTGCCACAAGGGCTTTCTCTCCTACAGGAACAATCCGCTCCTTCCCACCCTTCCCCAGTACGCGTACAAGGTGAATGGATTCATCAATGTCCCCCACATTAAGAGAAACCACCTCCGAAACCCTTAACCCACTTGAATAAATCAGCTCAAGGACCGCCCGGTCACGCAGGGACAATGGATCATCCTCGCCCGACTCTGCTAACAGATGGAATACCTCATCTACACTCAGGAAGTTCGGCAATTTCTTAGGGATTTTTGGAGCTGTAACCCCCTTTAACGGGGCTTTATCAATCCATTTTCTCCGCCTCAAAAAAACAAAAAATCCTTTCACAGAGGAAACCTTTCTCGCGATAGAGGAAGGGGCATGCGAGGGATACAAAGAGAGCAAGAAATGGCGGATATCCACCGCTGTTATTCGAGATACGTCCTCAACCCCCATTCGTGTGGCTTCCTTACCTGCCAGAAACCGTTTGAATTGCCTGAGATCCTTCCGGTAGCTTTCCACCGTGTTGCCGGATAGATTACGTTCCGTCTCCAGATATGAAATAAACCCCTGTAATGCCTCCTCAAATTCCATCGCACACCTACTTTTCACATATCGTATCTCAAAGCATGGTAAGAATCAACCTCCCTCTCCATCTAACATGCACTTTCAATCAGCTTGATAATCTTCTGACAGGTAGAAGCCAATCTCTCCTGGAACTTCTTTTTGGTCGGGAGGGCCTGCGCGATAAAATCCCTGGTTAGGGGAAGATAATCGATAACCGTTTTCCCATTCCGTCTATAAACGGCCATCTGTTTAGGCGCCAGGACGACAGCCGCCTTCTCTGGATCCTCCTGAATTGTCTGGTAAGAGCGCTCAAAACTACAGATGATCACCTGGAAGAGTTGAAATCCCTCCGAGACATCCACACCTTGCTTACGGTACTCCTCGCCCATATTGAGGACATGACGGACCCCAAAATTGAAGGCAGGGGCCTTTTTTTTCAGGTCTTCAACAAATTCTTCTACCGTTTTGTCACTAACCGCCCTGAACAATATTCCTTCTTTCATCTCTTTCTCCTTCCATCACACTTCCTGTTTGCTTAAATCCACTATGGAGCCTTTTCAGATCCAACCATAGATTTTGCACAAGCAGGAAAACGTCTGTTATCGATCCACCTTATATTTTGAACAGATCGAATTTGCAACCCCTGGTAGGTTCGACCACCCACCAAACCTTCATCTTTTCAACGGTGCCACAGCGTGGTATAAGAGAAAGGGAAAGGAGAATATATGCCCATCATCGAGATTAAAGACCGGAAGATTCACTATCTCATCAGTCCTAACTCCCTGGAAAGGAACAGAAAAACCCTGCTTTTCGTCCATGGTGCCGGGGGAAACCGAAACCATTGGCTCAACCAGTTTGATGGACTCAAAAATGAGTTCAATGTTATCGTTGCAGAGCTCCCTGGTCACGGGGCCTCTTCCCCTCGTGGTGCCAATCGGGTGGAACATTATGCGGCTGACATGGCCATCTTCATCGATACATTGTCACCATCCCCCCCCGTCGTAGTTGGCCATTCCATGGGAGGAGCCATTTGTCAGACACTGGCCCTGAACTTTCCAAACAAACTTTCCGGCCTTGTTTTGATTGGTACAGGGTGCAGGTTGAAGGTCCTTCCATCTATCCTCAATGGTCTCTTGTCAAACTTCGAAGAAACGGTCTCGATGATTAATCGTTACGCCTTTTCCAAGTATACAGACGAAGATATCATCCAGGAGGGAAACAGTGAGATGGTCAAAACACCCCCCTCGGTACTACACGGGGATTTTCTTGCCTGCGACCGTTTCAACCTCTGTGACAAAATTAGTAACATTTCCTGCCCTACCCTCATCCTATGCGGTGAGGATGATCAGCTTACCCCCGTTAAATACTCTCGCTATCTCCTGGAAAAGATCTCCAATGCTACGTTAAAAACCTTCCCGAAAGCGGGACATATGGTTATGCTGGAAATGCCGGAAAAGATCACCCAGGCCATTCGTGAATTCGTTCATACCCTCCCACAACCACAGTGAGGTATCCCAGATGAAACTGCTTATGCTCTACGCAAAACGTTTCGCCTATCACCCCGCAATCAAGTCTGTGGAAAATGCTCCGGACGTAAATGAAGACGGATTGGCAGAAAACGCGATCGTTGGCTTCATCCATGTTGAAGCTGAAGACGCGGAGCGGCTCTCGAAGGTCACAACTCGGATGATCAAAAACCTTAAGTGGCTGGCTGGAAAAAATAATACACATACCATCGTGTTACACTCTTTTGCCCATCTGTCGGAGAGCAAGGCATCCCCTGAAATCGTAACCGCCCTTCTGCAAAACGCACAGAAACGCCTCGAGGATGCTGGATACACGGTATCCCAGACGCCACTGGGTTACTTTCTCGATCTTGAACTCATCGCCCCGGGATTTTCGCTTGCAAGGGTCTTTCAAAGCTTCTAATCCCACATCTCTTTCGGAGCCCCCTATCCTCTATCCGGACTCCAAGATAGAAATACGTGGGTTTATGGCACGACACTACGACACACTTCTTAACATGGTTACCCTTGGAGGGTACTCATCTTTTATCAAAAAAGCCATCGCCTGGATGGAAATCCAACCTTCCGACAAGATTATCGACCTGGGAGCTGGAACAGGAAAAAACGCCCTCCTGATGTTAAGATACCTAAATGAGAGGGGGAAAATCGTGGGGATTGATGTGGGGCGTGAAATGGCCATTCAGTTCAAGAAACGCAGTCGAAATCACCCCAACATGACCTTTCGGCGGGAACGTATTGACATCCCCCTTCATCTGGGTGAAACCTTTGACAAGGCACTGCTTTCGTTTGTCCTTCATGGGTTCCCCCGCAATGTACGCGAGACGATTCTGGAAAACTGTCATCAGCTTCTGAACCCGGGGGGGTCGTTGATCATGTTCGATTACAATGAATTTTCTCTTGAGGCACTTCCCTGGTACATGCGCTATCCTTTTAAACTCACCGAATGCCCATATGCCTTTGATTTTATCCAGCAACCCATAGCCTCTCTGCTTGGGAGACATGGATTTTCCATCAGTGGAGAGAAGCTTTTTTTTAAGGGGATGGTCCGGTGCCTCAGGGCTACCCGGGAACTTTCCTCATGACACCACATCAAACGAATCTGGAAGTGCAAGGGGCATGGGAATACTGCGAAGGGATGCTTCCGCTGGTCTCACGCACCTTTGCCTTGAATATTCGACAGCTTAAGGGGACCCTTTACCAGGCAGTCCTTATTGGGTATCTCCTTTTCCGACTTGCTGATACCCTTGAAGATTCCCCCGAGCTAACGGAAGAAGAGAAGATTATAGGACTGTCCGCCTTTGCAAACCTCTTCAACGGTACCCTTTATTCAGAATCACTTGACCCATTGATACATCTTGTAAAAGGCAAGATCGATTCAACCACTCCGGAAGGGGATCTCCTAATCCATGGTGCATATGTCTTGACCTGTTACGCCGCTTTACCGAGTCCCTACCGAGACATCATAAGCCGAGCATTGAAAGAATCCACCCTGGGAATGTCCCGATACCAGGAAAGGAAATTGAATCAATCCTCAAGGATTCTCCAATTGAAAAACTGGAATGACCTAACCCAATACTGTTATTACGTAGCGGGGGTAGTTGGCAAAATGCTGACAAACCTTTTCTGCCTGGATCAACGTTTGACTCCCCTTCAAAAAATCCTCTCCCGATACCACATCCGGTTTGGGCTTGCCCTCCAGATGACAAACATTACCAAGGACTATCCGGCGGATCTCGGGAGGGGATGGTGCTATCTCCCCGAAACACTTACCCAATACGTAAAGGTCACGCCCTGGGACCTTTTAGCCAACCCATCCCTAAAACGGGCGGAGATTACGAGGTTTATGATTGAGAAAACTTTACCTCATTTGGATGGGGCCTACCGATATATCGAAAGGATTCCTCCAGAGCTGAAACCAGTTCGGATGTTTTGTATCATTCCTTTTGTACTCGCTTACCACACCTTAGCATTTCTCCGAAAAACCCAAAATCCAAAACTGCCACGGGATCGCGTAAAAGGACTTCTTCGACTCTCTGAAACCTTCGCTTCCTCCAACTACCTGCTAAAAATGGACTATGAACAGACCCTTCGCCAAATTCCTCTTCCCTCTTAGATTCTCCCTTGTAACATGGTGCAACCGATGAGACACGCCCGCATTGCAATATTCATGAAATATTGCTAAAAGGATCAGTTATGACAACCGTCGTAAATCCACAGGTGCTTTTTTATACGTCACTGAACCCGTAGGAAAACCAAACATGATCTCTGAAGAAACCTCTATTTCTGTCATCCTTCCTGTTTATAACGAAGAAGAGAACATTGAACCCTTAACCCAACAAATTGTTCAAGCCTTACAAAGGCTCAATAATCCCCTGGAGATAATCTTTATCGATGATGGAAGCACTGATTCCAGCGTCGAACAGATGAAAACCATGCGGGAAAAATTCCCTGACAACAGATTCCGAATTATTCAACTGGACAGAAATTACGGCCTTTCCACGGCAATGACAGCGGGATTCGGGGTTGCCCACGGGGATATCATCGTAACTCTGGATGCGGACCTTCAAAACGACCCCGCAGATATCCCAAAGCTCCTGGAGTATCTACCGGAATACGATGCCGCCCTTGGATGGCGCGTCAATCGTGACGATCCCTTTATCAAGAGAATCTCTTCAAAAATCGCTAACTTCATCCGCAAAAGGGCTCTAAACGACCCGATCCATGACACGGGATGTTCCCTGAAAGCCTATAAGGCCTCTTATGTTAAAAGGATAAAGATGTTTAAAGGGATGCATCGCTTTTTAGGGGTATTAATCACCATGGAAGGGGGCAAAATCACGGAAGTCCCGGTAAAACATCACCCGAGAAGATACGGGCAATCCAAATACGGCTTGTGGAATCGGCTTATTTCCCCTTTAATAGACCTCCTCGCGGTAAGGTGGATGAAAAAACGTGCAATCAGATACAGGGCAAAGGAGCTTACATGAATTTACACTGGGATTTTTGGATTATCCTCGGGTTCACAGCGCAGGGAGTCTTCAGTGCGCGTTTTCTTGTACAATGGATCGTTTCGGAGAAAAAGAAGAAGAGCACGATCCCAAAGGTCTTTTGGTATCTCTCACTCATCGGGAGCAGTATGCTGTTTGTCTATGCGGTTCACCGGAGAGATCCTGTCTTTATTCTTGGACAGGGCGTGGGAGTATTTATCTATATTCGCAACCTGATGCTGTGGAAGGGAGAAACAACCCCTCAGATCACATAACCATCCTTCAAGTCATTCCGAATAAGTCTTTTTTGCGTTTTTGATACGGATTAAACGGGCCTGTCCCTCTGCCACAAGGCGCCCAGAACCATCCTCGATCCTGGAGCTGCCTTCAATAAGACGGGACGTTACTCGGTCAAGCTGCCCAAAGACATGGAGAGGCTGCCGGATTCTGGCAGGTCGCCTGAAAGTAACATTCAATTTTACTGTCACAATATCATACCCCAACTCATAGGCCAGTTTTGCAACAGCTTCATCCAGGAGTGTGGAAAGAATCCCCCCATGCACAATCCCATCCCACCCCTGATAGATGTCGGGAGGTATAAATGTTGTACGAAGGCACCGGTTCCTTTCGTCAATCTCAAAATGCAAGTGCAGCCCTCCCGGGTTATCAGATCCACAGACAAAGCACTTATTTTCTGATTTAAGCTTCACTTTGTTCCAAACAGCCGGTCTCCGGCATCGCCAAGCCCCGGCAGGATGTATGCATGGTCATTCAACTCCCGATCAAGGGCAGCGGCATAAACGGGAACGTCAGGGTGCGCCTCATACATGGCTTTGACCCCCTCGGGAGCCGCAACAAGACAAAGAAACTTGATGGACTTAGCTCCACTCTCCTTGAGGTAGCTTGTGGCTGCCACGGCAGAACCCCCTGTGGCCAGCATGGGATCTACCAACAAAAAATCCCTGTCCTCAGGATTTTGAGGGATCTTGAAATAATACTTCACAGGTTTAAATGTCTCGTGATCCCTGTAAAGTCCAATATGACCAACCCGGGCAGAGGGTATCAGATTGATTATTCCGTCTACCATCCCCAGACCTGCCCTCAAGATAGGGACAACGGTCAGTTTTTTCCCCCGGATCACCTTTCCTGTCATCCTTTCAAGTGGTGTTTCAATCTCCTTATCCTCAAGCGGAAGATCCTTTGTTACCTCATACGCCATGAGCATCGACAGTTCTTCAACGAGTTCCCTGAATTTCTTCTTAGAAGTCTTAATATCCCTAAGATACGTCAGCTTGTGCTGGATCAGGGCATGATCAATCACATGCAGATTCTTCATTCTCTTCTCCTTTCCGGGGTTGTTGATTTACTTTTCTTAAATTATCTTCATAGCATAAAGCTAAAAAAAACAAAAGATGATTGACAAACCAACGGTTTAACGATACGGTTAATCCTCAATGGAGAAAAGGAACTCTTTGACCATCGTTCTGCTCAAAGCTTACGATCGGATGCTTAAACATTTTGGCCCACGACACTGGTGGCCGGCTGAAACCCCCTTTGAGGTCATTGTCGGTGCCATCCTTACCCAGAACACAGCCTGGATCAATGTGGAAAAGGCTATCCAGAATCTTAAATCCGCCCGTGTCCTCTCCTTAAAGGGCCTCCTTGAGATGCCTGAAAAGAACTTGTCTATCCTGATCCGCCCTTCCGGTTATTTCAACCTAAAGGCAAAGCGTCTGAAATCTATGGTTCATTTCATCGCCGAAACCTATGACGGTGATCTCGAAAAGATGTCGCAGGCACCACTTCAGATTCTTCGTAAACAATTGCTTAACGTTTACGGGGTGGGAGAAGAAACGGCCGACAGCATACTCCTTTACGCCCTCGGCAAACCCATTTTCGTAATTGACGCCTACACGCGCCGCATCTTGTCCCGCCACCATTTAGCAGAACCCAATATGACTTATGCCCAGATTCAGCATCTCTTCATGGAAACCCTGCCCACCCAAGTCTCCCTGTTTCGCGAATACCACGCTCTCATTGTTGAAACAGGAAAAACCTATTGCCGAAGAACCCCTCGGTGTAGCGAGTGTCCACTTTTCAAATGGCCACCGCCCCCTGCTTAATGGAAACATGCTCATGATATGATCTGACCCATATCAGGACTCAATTAAACGCGGAGAAATGCACTCTACACCATAACCTCTTGCCCGGTTCATAAATCCATCGGTGTTGACGCGAACTTTTCATGAGGATAAAGTAATATCTGCTTGATAACAAAAATGTTTTTTTATAAACCGAGATGGTAAGAGTTGTACAAAACCTTCATTTGAGGGGGCAAAACCTTGAAAGAAACAAAAACAATCACCCATCCAGTATCCCGTAGTAAAACTTTCACCTTCATCCTTATCTTGATCCTAATGGATATCAGCTTTGCCCTCCCCACCTTACAGGCTTACCAGATTAAAAGGGGAGACACCCTGTGGGATATCTCTGAAAGATTCCTTAAAAATCCCTTCCTCTGGCCAAAAGTTTGGGCCTTAAATCCGTACATCCCCAATCCACACTGGATTTATCCAGGGAACAGGATCAGGTTAAAACAATCTGTGCCCATCATGCCCTCGGGAAAGATACCAGAGGTTAAGAAACCACGATTCCACCCCGCCCCTCCGCTACACAGCCACCAAACTATGGAGCAGAAACCTGTAAAGAAACCTGTTTCTCCTTCTCCACCCTTGTTCTCTTATGAGGATATCCATTCATCAGGGTTTATCGCCGAGTCGAGACTGAGTGAAATAGGGCGGGTGATTACCAATGAAGATCATACTCTCCTTAATTCAGAGCAAAAAATCCTCTGTTTTTATACAAAACACCCCGAAATGATCCATCCTGGGGACCGTTTTACGACGTTCACCTATGTCAAAATTGTCAAAAGTCCATATCATACCTTCAAAAAGTTAGGATACCTGATCCAGGTGGGAGGGGATATTGAAGTAACCCATATAGAAGGTCATATCTGCTTTGCAAAAATCTTGCATAGCTACCGTGAGATTGGAGAAAATGACCCCATTAGCCGTTTCGAACAATGGCCTACTAAATTCGTCATAACCCCCTTCAAAGGCCCCCTCAAAGCCTGTATCGTCACGATGAAGGAGGGGTTAATGATGGGAGCAGAAGGGAGCGTCGTATACATCGACAGGGGCAGCACGGACGGGCTGAGGCAGGGGGATCAGCTCTCCATTTATAAAAGCTGTCCCCCAAGCCCCAATCCATACCATACAACCTGGAAAACCAGAATGGATCTGACAGATAGAAGGGTCGGATCTCTGGTGATCCTGTCCACGCAACCCCATACGGCAACAGCTCTTATTATAGCAAGCTCCCGGGAAATCGAAGTGGGGGATATTGTCCGCCCCTGACCCTTGAGAAAATTACGCGTTACTTGCGGAAAAGATTTAATAAAAGGGTAATCAAGATACTCAGCAGGATAGAGGTAGCCAGCGGAAAGTAAAAGGTCCACTTCCCCTTTTTTATGAGAATATCCCCCGGAAGTCTTCCAATCCAGGGAAACTTATCAGCAAAAATGAGAAATAAACCCACCGCCATGATGATCAAGCCGGCAAGAATCAGGAATCTTCCAAGCGCCCCAAACATCTCAGGACCCCTTCTTAGATTTTCCAGGTTTGATTCGATCCTTCCCCAAAAATCTGTCCCGCTCACTATAGATACATCCACAATATTGCTGTCTGTAAAACCCCGCTTCAAGAGACAATTCAATCCCCCTCTTCCACCCTAAGCGAAAATCCTCATAATAAAAGGGAATCCCCTTCTCCTTCCCTAAACTCTCCCCAATCTCAGCAATCAGGTTATGCTGCTGCTGTTTACTGTAAAGAAGGGTCGAAGTATAAGCATCGAAATGCCCGCGCCGGGCAACCTGTACGGATGCCTTCAATCTCATGTGATAACAGTACCGGCAACGAAATGCTTCCCGGTAAACAGTATTACGAAGAAACTCATCCAGACGATACTCATCACGATAAATCACGGGTAGGTTAAAGCGCTGTTCCAACAAATTAACGGACTCAAGACGACGGCGATACTCCTGGTAAGGATGAATATTGGGATTGAAAAAAAATCCATAAACCTCGTGCCCCTTTTCTCTTAATGACAGTAATGGATAGACAGCACAATTCGCACAACAGATGTGAAGAAGAATTCTCATCTCTAAACAGTTATCTTAGTCAAGCGAGACCTCAATCTCCACCTCACATGATCGACCCTTTTCAGTATGCTCCAGTAGCTTCCAATTTTGCGCTCACTCACCCTTCTTTTTAGATCATGCTATCATTTTATCTTAGTTTCTGTCAATTGATAAAATTTCATCACATGAGTTTACCTTCGTAGAATGTCCCTCATTTCATGTTCGATTTCCACCCTTTCTCAAACTAGTGTTACATGATTAATTAAGACACTGTTTGAGGATAGGAAAACTATCTTTTATATCATTAAATTAACTTATGCTACCATAAATTTATTTATCTTGCCTACAAATATACAATATTGTATAGAGATGGTGGCCTCAAAAAAGAGATATTATGGAAACTGGTAAACGAAAGGGGGTGAACTTGATTAACCTATAAAAAAACATCTTTTTACATACTATGCAAAGGAGGCACGCTATGGCAGGCAAGTTCCCAAATCCACACGAAATCCCCACCATCCCGGGCACTGAAGGGTGGGAACGCATGTATCCCTACTATTATCGTTGGACCACCAAGGATAAGGAACGGGAGGAATACGAAAACAGGATGTTCTGGTTCTATGATGGATTGCACTACCCGGAGCCCATGTATCCCTTCGACATCATTTGGGATGAGGCATGGTTTCTGGCACTGTCCCAGTACAACACGCGGATCTTTATCGTTCCTCCGGCCCTTGGTGTCGACCATCGGCTCATCAACGGATACGTCTACATCTCTCCGGTTCCCGTTCCGGATCCCAATGATATCCCGAAACGTGCCGAGATCTTCATGAAACGCGCCGGTTACTATTACCAGCACTGGGATGAGCTTTATGAGAAATGGAAAACCAAAATGGTTGATACCATTCGGGCCCTGGAGGCCATCGAGTTTCCTAAGCTTCCTGAAATGGAGGATGAATCCATCGTAACTGATGCAGTCGGAAAGAGCAGTGGCTATAAACTCCTCAAAAGCTATGATGAGTTGATAAATCTGGGCATCCTGACATGGCAGTACCATTTTGAATTCTTAAACCTCGGTTACGCTGCTTATGTAGTCTTTCTCGATTTCTGCCAGAAGGCCTTTCCAGATATTTCACTGCAGCGTGTCACTCAGATGGTTTCCGGGATCGACGTTATCATGTACCGCCCCGACGACGAGCTGAAAAAACTGGCCAAACTCGCCGTGGAGCTCGGTGTGGACGGGGAGGTCCTCGCCAGTACCGACGCTTACGCTCTTTTAGATTCGCTCAAAAAGAGGGACAACGGTAAAAAATGGGTGGACGCCTTCGAAGAGGCGCGGGATCCCTGGTTCTATATCTCTTCTGGAAC
>JALTIG010000074.1:0-6450 GCA_027004185.1 bacterium
TTATAAGAAAATGCAGCTATACTCCTATATCTTTCTCCTGTAATATAACTTTCATCTGTATAAATTTCGAACTCCATACATATCACCGGCTAACATACCATATATTTATTGTGCATTGTGTCCATGCCTCTCATATTAGCCTTATATTGTCAAGCTTCATTCTTAGAATTTCAGCCTTGACGAGTGTATCATTGCAGTATAAACTTCATATAAAGTATTAATTACTGCAGTCATGGAAGGCGAGGAATGAATCATTTTGAAAAGAGTTCAGGAGGGTGAAAAGCTCCCTCGACATACTCGAAAATTAAAATTTTTCCTCTTAAACAAACACAAATCACTGATTACGCTTGCTCCGTGAAATTCCGAAGGACAGCGCAGCGGATTTCACCGGGGGATCACCCATTACTGCTCACTATCTCACTCTCTCACTATTTCACCGTGTTTTCTCAACCTCAATCTACCCCATCGCTCGCCCTTCACCCATATAATCAGTGAAATCTGCGGAATCTGCGGATGTTTTCTGCCTTCATGATAGCTAAGGACATCTCTGATCTTGAGATTATGAATTTCCAGAAATTTTTTTCCTTGACAAGTCTAGTTTCAAGTTTATTATATACGTGAAAGCATATATTCGTTTATGCGGGTATACAATTTAAAAACATGGAGGGTTACAAATGTTTGTTCCAGCCATCGCAGGAGTTGTTACCTTTATTTTTACAACGCTTTTGACCATTGCGGGTGTAGGTGCCGCCTTTATTTTGATCCCAGTATTCATTGCTTTGGGGATTGATATTCACGTTGCAATGGCCACAGCACTCTTACTTAATTCTATTGCCATGATATTTGCATCCTACCGTTTCATCAAAAATAAGCTCATCATGTGGAAGGTAGCAATACCCATTTTAATTGTGGCAACAGGTCTTTCACCTATTGGAGCTTATGTAAGTGAAGGGTTGAATAGGGTTATTTTACTTTGGCTATTCGTAGCATTTTTACTCTTTGCGGCAGGCATGATGTTTTTTTATAAGTCAGAGCAAAAAGATGTGGAAAGCTCAAAGACAAAGCAAATTATCTATGGAATATCGGTAGGGGCATTTGCAGGGTTTTTAGGCGGTCTTTTAGGTGTTGGTGGGGGGAACTTTATTGTACCTGTCTTGGTCTGGTTAGGATATAATCCCAAAAAGGCCTCTGCAACTACCTCTTTCATTGTAATTTTCTCTTCATTCTCAGGTTTTTTAGGTCACGCTACCGTTGGTAACATAAACGGAACACTTTTAGGCCTTACGGCGATTGGATCAGCACTCGGGGCCCTTGTAGGCGCCTGGCTGATGACGGAGAGACTTAAACGTAACCAGGTCAAACTTATCATCGGCTTTGTTCTTTTAGGAATCGCAGCTAAGATGATCTGGAACTTACTAAGATAGCTTTGAAATAAGTGTCTTAAATGGAAAGGAGGATGCATTATGAAAAAGGAAGAGTTTGAACTGTTCCACGAAATCGGTGCAAACGCGGCGCATCTCGGCGAGTTCTGGGATAAGGTACTGGAATCGGCCCTGATCATCCATGGGCACCTTTGTGGGGCTATGCCCCTGGGTTTTCGCGCGGGGCGCCTGGCCCTTAAGGCCTTAGATGCCGATCGGGAACCAAATATGGCCAAAATTGCCCTGGTGGAAACCGGTGAGGCACACGCTGCTGGATGCTTTGCCGATGGCGTTCAGTTAGCTACAGGCTGTACATACGGAAAAAACCTTATCCAAAAACTGGATTACGGAAAATGGGCGGTAACCATTGCCATCAAGAAAGACGGTCGTGCCGTGAGGGTTCGTGTGAAGAACGAGGCCGTTGAGACCATGTTCGCCGGGACGTTCATGGATTATCGCAGAAGGGGTGTCCCACCCGGTGATGTTCCAAAAGAATACAGCCTCGAAGGTTTTAAAAAGACGATTACCCGACCTGACGAGGAGTTTTTGGAGGTTTCTGACATCTTTACCTATACCTTCCCGCCGGCACCGAAGCCCAGCTTTAACATTGCAAAATGTGAGATCTGTGGCGAAATGGTTGCCGAGAACAAGCTGCGTGTGAAGGATGGAAAGATGGTCTGCCTCCCCTGCTCCGGATACATGCCCTGATCCGCGGCTCCACCTACGTATCAAGGGGGAGAGGTTACCCATCCTCCTCTCCCCTTCCGGAAGGAGGAAAGATGACACTAAATCTCTCAACCCTGGCGTCTATCTACAAGGCGTTGTCAGATAAAACAAGATTAAAGATCCTATATCTCCTCAGCAAAAGGCCGCTCTGCGTGTGTGAAATTATGGGAGCCCTTGATATCACTCAAACCAAAACCTCCCGTCATCTGATTTATTTAAAGAATGCTGGTTTACTACATGCCAGCAGGGAAGATCGATGGACACTTTACAGGATACAGGACAACCTCCCAGAGGGTATTAAACACCTCCTGGATAAAACTGTTACCCTCCTTAAGGAGAGCGGCGAACTCAACCATGTTGAACAGCGTCTCGCAACGATCCTGGAAAACGAGAGTCTCTACCGCCAAACCTTTGGGATCGGAAAAGAAAAATCCCATCCTCCCTTATCCCATGAAAAGCGCCTCTAATCTCTCCCTGTTTTCCTTGTAATTTTCCTCGTGCAACTCTGGACAGTCGTCGATATCCACTTCCCCTTTGGCCAAGGCGGTTGCAAAGGCCATACACGTCAATTGGCCACACTTCCTGCAGTTGGTCTTTGGGAGAAGTTTGAAGATTTCAATAGCCTTCGGGGGTTCCTTCCTTGTATAATCAGGAGTTATTGTATCCTTTTTACCTGCAATCTCATTGATAAAATCGATAACCTCCCGCGCCACCTTTTCACCCTCTTCCTTATCTGCAAGGTTTCCAAGGCGAATTTCACGAGGCCGGACTGCAATCCCATGTCCATCCAATTTAAACACAATAGTCTGGGAATTGGGATCATAAAAGCGTTTTTTCAAGGCACCGTTCAGGTAAGGCAGAAGGTCAGCAAGATCGGCATCGATATGGACCTTAGCTCCCCATCGGGGTGATCCCGGCAGGCATGGAGGTTCAAACAATTCGATCTCGTAACCTTTAATCAATTCCATGGAAAATCACCTCACTTTCATGGAATGATAGTATTTACAGTAGTTTTATACTTACTGTTTTTTTCTCTTTTAAAAAGATAATCCCTCGTCAAAGCAGGTCAAGCGGCGGAAAGGAGAAGGATAGACTTACGAATTCTCTGCATCGTCCGGGAATCGAACGGCATACCCGGACTGAGTGAGAGTTCTTTTAATCTCTCCTATGTGCGCAAAGCCAAGGGTTTGAAGCACGATTTCTACCTCTGCAAGCTTCATGGATAATCTTGAAAAGACCCTTTGATGCCGAATCTCCATGATGTTTGCATTTAAGGTTCCAAGGAGTTGTGTCACGTGAGAGAGGGAACCGGGGACATCCGGGATCCCAACGATCAATCTCACCAGCCTCCCTGAACGCACCAACCCCCGCTGTATGATGGAGGAAAGAGCTATTAGATCAATATTTCCACCTGAGAGAATTAGGCCTACATGCCGGCCCTTAAATATTCCTTTATGTTTGATAAGAGCTGCCAGTCCTGCTGCCCCTGCCCCCTCTACCACGGTCTTTTCAACTTCAAGGAGAAGTAGAACCGCTACCTCAATTTCGTCCTCTTCCACAAGAAAGATGCTATCAACAAAGCGACGGATGATTGGAAGGGTCAGTTTCCCAGGCTGTCTCACAGCGATTCCTTCTGCAATGGTTGGGGGTATGCATCGAACAGGCTCACCCTTGATTGCACAAGCCGTGGAGGGAAACCTGGACGCCTGAACCCCGAAGATCCTGATATCCGGTTTAATCCCCTTAGCAGCAATGATGTTCCCCGCAATGAGCCCACCACCACCTATGGGGAGTATCATAGCATCGAGTTCAGGAAAGTCCTTGAGCATCTCTAAAGCAATAGTCCCCTGACCCGCCATTACCTTTTCATCATCATAAGGAGGGATGATCGTCAGCCCCTTTTTCCGGGCATAGTCTTCAGAGAAAATCCTGGCCTCTTCAAAATCCTCTCCATGCAGGATGACCGACGCACCCAATTTCCGCGTATTTTCCACCTTGACATTCGGAGTAAACCGAGGCATTACAATCGTGACGGGTATCCCCAATCTTTTCGCATGAAAGGCAACACCTTGGGCGTGATTCCCCGCGGAAGCCGCCAGAACTCCCCGCAATTTCTCTTCATCTGAAAGTGAAAGAAGCTTGGCAAGTGCTCCCCGCTCCTTGAAAGATGCGGTAAATTGGTGGTTCTCGAATTTCAGGATTACGTTTGCACCCGTAATCTCTGAAAGCGTCTTCGATCGAACGCACGGTGTCCTGATGACACTGTCCGAAATCTGACTGGCTGTCTCCTTGATCTCGCCCAGGCTGAGAGTCACGGCTCTCTATCCCAACCAATAGCGGGGGCACCCCCCGAAATGAAAGTTCTCCTTCGTTCCTTAGGACTTGGGCTCGTTTCATGGTTATTCGTAACAATATAGCTAATCTGGCTTTTTCCGCCCCTCTTAGCCCTATACAAAGCTCCATCCGCCTCTTTTAGGAGATTCTCTGGCGAAGAATCAAGATGGATGGAATACTCCGCTACCCCTCCACTTACGGTCAACTTGACGGGAGAAGCCCCGGGAATATGAAAAGGGCTCTCCGAGATCACCTTTCGGACCCGATCACCAACCCTGACAGCATCCGCTAATCGTGTGGAGGGCAAAATAATAGAAAACTCTTCCCCTCCGAGACGTGCCGCATAGTCGATGGACCGAATCGAACGAAGAATCCTCCTCGTAACTTCCTTGATAGCCTGGTCTCCCACAGGGTGTCCATAGGTATCATTGACACGCTTAAAATGGTCAATATCAAAGATGATGAGGCTGCATGGGAAACCACTTCTTTTTGTCCGTGCAGTTTCAATCCTGAGTTGCTTCCGAAAAAAGCGCAGGTTATACATACCCGTCAACTCATCCAGCATTGCCAGATTCTCCAGTCTTTTCACTTCGTGGTTAAGTAACGCAAGACGAGAAAGGATATCAGCTTGGTTAAAAGGGAGGTCACCCTGAAATCGATATGTGGCAGTCCCTTGACATAGGCGTAAAAGGGTTGAGGGTTTTTGGGATTTGCGAGCAGGATCATACCCACTGGGGAAGCCTCGAGTGCCTCTCGGCGTACCAGGCTCCCCTTAGCAATGGATGAGAGGGAATCATCCTGTTCCAATTCCTTGAGAATGCCGTTCAATCCCTCCAAGGAATCGGCCCGGGCATCCTTCACCTTATCCGAAACATTCATGTCGCTTCTCCACTGAGAATCCGGTTAGTCAGAACTCCGTTGACCGTTCCCGTCAAGAGTGCAAAAAGGAGAAAATAAGGTAGAATCATCAGTGTCGAAACCTGCTGGATCAGTAGGCTTGCAAGAAAAACCTGTACCAGATTGTGAACCCACGCCCCGATTATGCTGACACCCCAGAAGCTAAGACGTCCCCGCGCGAGGGTATAGACTCCCATCATAGCGAGCGTTGCCGCTAATCCACCGCCAAAGGAGAGAATAAACCCAGGTGAAAAAATCTTGCCGACAAGTGCTGAGCCCACGATAACCCGGACGAAAAAGATCCCGAGAATAAATTTCGCCCCAAAGAATGGAAGCATCATCATCGTCACAATATGTGTAAGACCCAGTCTAAACCAGGGAACTGGGAGAGTCAGAAAAGATTCTAATGCATGTATCCCAATGGCAAAAACCGCAAAGAGGGAAAAATAAACCCCATTTTTTATATTATGATAGGTATATTGATCATCGGGTGATGGCATCTGGCCCCCTCCTTTTCTTTCTTTTTACTTCTACTATGATTCGATTGGGAATGCAAATCATCACCCTGCCATGGTGAGGGATAGGCCCCATCTTTTCACAGAATTTATAGGGACATGGTGCCGAAATGATGGCCGCCTCTCTATCGTGTATTGATATGACCGTGGTCCCGATCGGTCCTTTCACTCTAACGATACGATCTGAATCCAAGGGATAAAACCCATAGGGTTTCCCCTTCAAGTAAACCCAGACTTCACCTCCTGGTGTATTGCCGGGATGAAGGAGATAAAAACTGAGAATTGATAAGGCCAGCAGCAAACAGAGAATCACCCAGTCTCCAGGCGTAATCCTCTGTTTTCTGGGCCTCAGGTTACCGTGTTTTGAGAAGGGTCGTGACATGTCGATGGAATCTTTCATCCAGCTCTCGTGTGTCTTGGGGCGGCGTTGGAAACGTTTCTTCCCATACGTGCCTGCTTTCCATGCAAAAATATATAAACAGGTTGGGGTCCCATTCACGGAGCCAACCGATAATCTTTCGATACATCTGAATTCTCAGTTTCTGGAGATAACGAAA
>JALTIG010000074.1:6460-13188 GCA_027004185.1 bacterium
GGTAAAAAGAGGGCTTTCAGGGAATCTCTGCTTGATCGTTTCCTTCTGTGCACGGGTATATCTAAAACCAGCCACACTGATCCAAATAACCTTCTTTGGATCAAGAACCTGGGAAAGATCTCCCACTACATCTCGATAAGCCTCTTCCCACCCTTCAAATTGAATCACCGGATCAAAATGGATTCCTACCCAGTATCCCAACTCCTGGCATTGACGTGCTGCCTCGATACGACTCGCGAGGGAGGCAGTTCCGGATTCCACCTTTTGAACAATCGCCTGGGGATTGATCGACCAGGAAATTACGGTATGCCCCCTATGATCCAACCCTTTTAGGCCACCTATGGGCACCGTCTTGGTTTTCAGTTCGAGAATGCCATTTCGGGTCTTTGCAAAAAAAGGGATCATACGACTGGAAAATCCCGTTAGGGCATCGTGTACCAGACTATCTCCAAGCTCTCCTGTTCCAAACCTACAGATATGCCCTTCTCGTTCCTTCAAGCGCTGTTGAACCTCTCGGCGGATAGCATCCTCCTCGATGTAAACAATCATGGCCGGAACCGTGAGATAGCTTTGCAGGATGCAATAATGGCAATCCATTGGGCACTGATGCATGGCATTGATAACCCAGTATCCACAGCAGATTCTTCCCTTACTTCCAGGACACGCCTTTACGAGCGGCCCCTTCGCACGGGTCAGAAAGATTCTTCTCTTCGCCTGTTCAACCAGCGTCAGCCCACTTCGCATGGATGGAGCGTTTGGAACGCCCACTTCTATCTTTGAAGCAGGGAAACGTGAACAAACAAGGGAGATTAGGGAATGGTTCATAACCTCTGGATCGATCCAGATCTTCTCAACCTTCTTGAGTTGGGGTATCAAAATTTCCATTCAGGTGAGCTTATAGCAGGTCAAATACCTTGTGAAGTTCTTTTGCAAAGTACGTTGTTTTTCCTAGAACCCTTTCCAACTCCCTGAGGCTTTTGAACCCAATCCTAAGTTCAAATCGGCTCCCCATTAGTTCCCTTGGCGCCACAAGTTTTACATCCCCCACCAAAGAGATCTTCCTACGGATTTCGCCCAGCTTTTTATCCAAGCGTGCCCTCTCTGGAAACCTTTTTTCATACATAGCCCTGAGAAACACGTCCCGTTTTTTGGCCGTTGGCATCACCGCATGGAGGAGTATAAAATGAAATGGATCCTGGCTTAACAGGCCATCCGGAGAAACCCCGTCTCTCAATATGAGCTCTTCCATCCATTCCAGGAGTCGATCAAGCTGGTTTTCGCTTAGGCTGAAGTATCTGAAAAGGCGGGAAACCGTTCTTAAAAGATAAGCCGGGTACCGATGGGATATCTTAACAAGAAAAACGGGTGAATAAGCCCGTTTCACCGCCTCCCGTTTCAAGGCCTCTGGAAACCCCAGGATGTTAGGGAGGTCTTGAAAGAGGGAAGTAGGAAGGTTAAAGTGCATCTCTGAGGCTGCCAGTTTGCACATCTCAGAAATGGAAAGCCTGAAACTTACTGCACCCCTCTTAATAAAGCCCGCCACTTCAAAAGGGTTGAGGGTACGATAGGCCATCTGTGCATAGATCCATCTCATAGCCATCTCACGGGGGGATACCCGTGGAATAACGGCAACCGGAACCCTCTGGAGCCCAAGTTCTCTCGCTGCGATCAATCTGCGATAACCATCCAAAACCAAAAGATCGGCCCCTTTGTCCCCCTCAATGCAAAGGAGTGGCGTCAAGATACCCGCCTTTCGAATCGAGGTTACAAGGGAGGGATGGGGTTCAGCCGGATAGGTAAACCGAAAGGGAAAAGTTTGGAACCGCTGTACCGGCACCATAGAATCACCGAGGGTCTTCACGGAATTTATCGAGCCTCCATTCTGGTGCGTACATCTGAAAAATTCTCAGGGAGATAGGTATGAAGAATCTTCCGGTAAAGGGCGGCTATCTCTTTATTCCCTCGTTTCTCTGCACCTTGGATAAGAATCTGACATTTCCCCTCGAGTTCCTTCAAGGTTGCCTGTCGCCACTCATCAGGAAGCATCTCCTGATCAAGAATCTTAGTGAGCGCCCGAACCCGGAAACGGTCCATCCCCCAAAACGCCTGGGACAACTGATCCCCATGTCCTCCACGCTTGACGATCAAGGGTTCGTCAAGCCAGTAAATTGGAAAACGAGCTGATACACGCAGCCAAAGGTCATAGTCCTCGCAGGCCGGAAGTGTTTCATCAAACCCGCCAACTGCCTCGATCACCTCACGATGTAACATGACAGAAGAAGGGCTGATGATGCACATTGGAAGGCAATGGGGATAGATCCATCCTCCATACTTCCGGTGTTTTTTCTTAGGATTGACGCGCACACCTTTCCGGATCCAGATTTCATCCGTATAACAGACTCGGTAGGCCGGATTTTCAGAAAGACAGGCAACTTCCCGCTCCAGCTTCTCAGGCAGATAGAGGTCATCCGAATCAAGGAATGCAAGATACTCCCCCATGGCGTGGCGAATACCAAGATTCCTTGCCGCACTGACCCCTCGGTGCGGCTGTTGAATAAAATGCACAGTGGGGAACCTACGTGGGATCTCACGAACCGTTTCATCAGTAGATCCATCATCGACCACGATTAAGTCCAGGTGGGGATAGGTCTGCGCCTGTACAGAAGCGATCGCCTCCATCAAAAAGGGATACCTATTCCATGTAGGAATAATCACACTAACCAAGGGGTTCATGGTAAAAAGAAGTCCTTTAGGCTGACCCTGCCAATCTACGGCTTCGCTTTTTAAGCCTGTTGATCCGCCTCCGATAGATCTTAATGAGTTTTTTATCCTTACTTTCCCTGGCCCCTTGGAGCTTGGTCCTTATCTCTTCGATCTTCTTTTTGATATCGGCGACGGTAACAAACTCCTGTTGCTTCCCCTTGTGCACCTTCTTTTTTGCTTTTTCCTCCTCCTCGATCCCCTTTTCCTTTTTAATGATTTCAAGAAGTTCTGCCTTCTTCATGGCGTGAACCCCTGTAAGGCCAGGGATACCCATAGCAATCTCCCGGAGTTCTTTTACCGTCATCTTATCCAAAGGCTTTTGTTTTTCGGTCATATCTCCTCCCTTCTTTATAGTAGTCAAAGTGGAACGCAATGGCCCTGGTTAGATAGGAAAAGGTCTGTTCAAACTCCTGTATATCCCCTCCAAAGGGATCCACGATCTCATCGGGAATATCCGGCACCCCTTCCCCTATCAACCGGATAGTGGAACTCCCAGCTGACATCCGCCTTGTGATCTCAATACATTGTTCTCTTTCCATACAATAGATGATGTCAGCCCATCTTACCAGCTTATGTGTCAGGGGTTGAGCGCGATGAGATGCAATGTAAATCCCATGGTTTGAACAGACACGGATCGCATGACGATAAGGGGGGTTGCCGGGAACCGCATAAAGCCCAGCCGACGCAATTCCAACGGAAGGATCCCCGTGGAAAAGCTCCTTCGCTATTCCCTCTGCCATGGGGCTTCGGCAAATATTTCCGAAACAGACAAATAATATGTTCACCCTTCCTTCTTACAAGGTATCCGGGATCTTGTCAACCGTATATTATCCTTGAAGCATATGAAATCACTTAAAAATCTCTACGGTTGCAGATGAGATGTAATGATAAAAGAATGACTTTCAGGCAAAGAACCGTCACAGTCCTCTGTTAATTTCCTCATGAAGGGTATTCACCGCGCTGTTCAGGGCATTCACCTTCTCAAGGCGGGCATTAAGTTCCACCTCCCGGTGCTTGACCTCTTCGGTGCTCACCTTCTTCATGTCCATTGCCCTTTTTAATGCCTTCTCTATGGAAGTCGCCGTTGTGTCAATCTTCTGATTCAGTTCGTACCGAAACTGCATGAAGCTTTCACGGATTCTCATAGTAAAATCGGCCTTGACGCGACCACAATTGGCGTCAATCCTCTCGGGAAGCTTCTTAAGAATCTTTTTCAGGGCGTAATTGCGCGAGAACCCCCTCGGCAGGACGGAACGGGAGAAGAAATCTATTGCACCCTCCAGATCAAAGAACTTTGGTCGATCCCCCATAAGGTAGTAAAAACGACTGTCCTCTTTAATCGCCTCTTCCCCGCTCACCCGTTCGAGGCGTATCCCAAACAGACGGGCTGAGGCCTCCAGGAGACTGTCAATAATCTCGTTCGCCCTGTCGGAAAATTTCTTCGAAATTTTTGCATACTCCTGATTCAGTGCCTCTTCCTGACGTGTAATCCAGTCATCGAAGGCCCGAACAATCCCTCCATTCAGGGTTTCCTCCAGTGTTTCTACGTATTGCTTGAGATCCAGGTTTTTCTTCTCTTCCGCCGTCTTCCTCAACTCTTCCAAAAGGGTGGGAAGTTGTCTTTCCTTCAACTCGCGCACCTCATAATCGACACGGTCGATCAGCCGCTTGGCCTCCGCCTCGAAGAAATATCCATTGTCCCGTTTCTCCGCCTGAATATTCTCCAGTTGCTTCTTGAACAGGACGATCTTCTCTTCCAGGTCCTTGAGAGGGGTGGCGATAGCCTTCAGCTCTATCTTCTGGGAAACGATTTCATCTCCGAGTAGTTTTTGCGTCCCCCTAAGGATAGAGGTCAGGAACACCTTCCCCTTCTCTTTCATGAGAAAATTATTGAGATCCCTTTCAAATTCAGGGAGAAAACTCTCTTCAAGCATCCGTTTGTCCCCCCGGATTTTGCCAAGAAGGGCCTTCTTAGCGGAAAGGGGATAAATCATGATAGAATCCCTACCCAGCACCTCCTCGATAACCTGTTTCGAAAAGTTCATGGACTCCTCGCGCTCCGCCTCGTCCAGGTAATCCACCTTGTTCTGGATGAAAAAGATTTTCTCCACGAATTTCCGGATATCCCTCAGAAAAGAAAGTTCGGCCTCACTGATCGGTGGATCCCCAGCCAACAAAAAAAGAGCAGCATCTACATGGGGAAGAAAATCGTAGGTCATTTCCGTGTTATTGGAGAAGATGGACCCAACCCCAGGGGTATCGATGATATGAACCCCTTGTTTCAGGTAGTCAGAGGGATAGGATATTTCTACGTGATCCACTCCCTTGGCATTCTTCGGGTTCCCCTTTTCCGTTACGTAATCCGCCAGTTCCTCCCGGCTGACATCCTTCCGGGTACCATCCTTAAAGATAACCACAATCGTCTGCCGAACGCCATAGCGAAGAACCGTAACAATTGAAGTCAAAGGAACGACAGCCGTTGGAAGCAGGTTATCCCCGATGAGGCTGTTGATAAAGGTGCTTTTGCCCCGTTTAAATTGACCTAGGACCACCAAGTAAAACCGATTATCCCTGAGCTTCTGATGAATCTGCTCGAGAGAGGATGACAACGTAGGACTTTGAGCGTCGGCTGCATAATCCAAAATACGTTCCAGGACCTCATTTGTCTTATGATGGTAGGCAGTATAGGCATCTAACATTTTCCACTCCCCATGAATGTTTTTTCTCGAGGTCTTATAAAAAACCCCACCCGAGATATGGATGGGGTAGAATTAAGACCTCTACCCCTTCACGGGTAGAAGTCATCAGCCCATTGGGCATTCAGGCAGACTTCATTGCCTAATCAAAAATCTAAATCACCTTTTATTTAAAGTCAAGACCCTTGAAAAAATCCTCTTCGCTAAAGAAGATACCCACTGAAAGACAAACTCAAAAAATCCTCTTCCCCCCTTCCGAAAGTGCCACCAGATTTGGTATATCTAAAAGACGGATTTGCCGTCCTTTGACCTCGATTATCCCATGTTCGGCCATACGTCTGAGAATGCGAGAAAGGGTTTCTGGGACAGTCCCAAGCAGACTGGCAAGCTGCCCCTTTGAAATATCCAGTTCAATCGTATCATCCTTTGCCTCTTTCTGGGAAAGATAGAGGAAATAACCGGCCAAACGGCTTGGAACCTCCTTAAGGGAGAGATTTTCGACTTGGATCGTAAACCGGCGCAGACGTTCTGAAAGGATAGCAAGCATCATTAATGCAAGCTCCGGGTTCTCTCTGATCAGTTCCCGGAAATCCTGCCTCGGGAAAAACAGAACTATGCTTTTTTGAACCGCCTCTGCGTGTGCAGGAAAGGCCCTCCCGAAAAAAACCACTACTTCCCCAAAGGTCTGACCAGGTTTGATGAACTGCAGAATCTGCTCCTTCCCCTCTCCAGACAGTTTATAAATTTTAATGAGTCCTTCCAACACCAGGTAAAACCCCTGGCTCTGATCCCCTTCCCAGAAAATCATCTCACCCTTTTCGTACACCTGTTTGACGGCGATCTTGTTTAACTCCCCTATCAAATCCTCTGGCATCTCGGCAAAAATCCCTTCTAAGTTTAAAGACTTTTCACCTTTTCTAAACGCTCCCTCTCGCACGCCCTCTTCCCCAAAACACAAAATTTAAAATTATTATGCACCTTTTTATCTAATAACTCCATATACTTCTTGCCACCTTGTATACACCAAGATTACCCAAGCTTAAAGGGATACTGCGGGTTATTCTCGGTAATCTTTGGGGCATCCCATCATATGGAATGCCCCTTTCATCTCATTATATCTCTTGCCTTGTATCTTTACACAACATCAGAAATCTACTTGTGATCTCAGTCCAAAGATATAGATGTCGCTGGCTTCAGAATCGCCTCCTGCATTCTTGATCCACTGAAAATCCCCCGTCAGAGCAAACCGCTTGTGCAACTGCCAACGAT
>JALTIG010000075.1 GCA_027004185.1 bacterium
CTTTCCCTTTTCTAAGGGGAGGCTCAATTGCCTCTTCGGTACGCACCTTAGCCGATTTGCTCTCCTCTTGCCCGCCATATACTTCTTCTTCACTCTGGTCATAAGCCGGTATTGTTTCACTGGGAGTTTCACTGGGAGGACTCTCCCAATCTTCTTCGCTTTCCCGCAGGAATAATTCTGAATAAGAGGTGACCTCTGGTGAAACGGTGCCTTCTTCTTCCTCTTCTTCGAGAGTTTCACCTAGATATTGCTCTGAATATAGTCTAGTATGGTTCATATTTTGGAGAAGATCATTTTCCCAAAGTTCACCTTCAGGCATCATTTATCTCCAATATCCTCCTGATGGGAAAAACGCTTAAAGTCAAGCCCATCTTGGTTTGAGACGAATCTCAAAGGCTTTCTATCAAGGTGCTTAACATGTATTGAATCTGATGTATTCGCCGTAGGTATTCTTTCCGATTGGCTGCTTTTTGGTGATGAGGATAACTGAGTAAAAGAAGATATCCTTGAAAGTTGAGGGTATGACTCCTCTTTCATAGTAAAAAGGTTTGGCAGATTGTTCAGCCTGCATCTCCGAATTAGGGCATTGGAAAGGTGTAAAATGGTTTTTGCCTTTTCCGCATCCTTCCGGCTTGTATATAAACCTTGATAGATTACCCACCATGTCTTTCCTCTGGAAAAAACTTTCCTGATGAACACGGGCTCCATGCCATTTACTGCCAAGCGGTGGATCTCCTCCATGGCATTGTCCCGATTTAAATGGGAGGAGAGGATGAGGGAATAGAAATAAGTGGGAGTATTGCTTTCCGACTTTATTGAGTGATTTCGTTTCTCTGTGAGAGCGGCGGGGGAGCACATCGAATTCCTCTGCACCGGCATATCTTGGATTGCTGATTTATGTGAAGTGGCAGGGAGAGCAGAGGGAATTGATAAGGGAGCATTTTTCAGACCTTCCTGGGAAGGTGCAGAGACTTCACGTACACTTGATGTTTTCATGGGTTTACTACCGACCGTGGGTGTTTGGGAGGGATAAAACGCCACTTTTGCCTGAGCAGCCGATGTCGGTGAAGGATAGAGAATGGAATTCTTTCCAGAGTAGGAAGGGGTTTTAAAATAGTTTCTGTCGATCTTGTAACGGATCGGTTGATTGGAAATTTTCCCAAACAATAGAGTATGATACCTGTATACAAAAAGGAGCAATGCAATAAAAACAAGGATCCATATGATAAGTTTTAAGCCTTTTTTCCCGAAGATACTCTCCCCAAAAGACCATATGTTGGGGGCGCGGGCACCGAGAACCGATCTGTCTTCTTCGATTTTCTGAAAATCGGTTGGTATATTCGTAAAGTCCACAGAGGATTTTGGGAGATTCTCGTAAATAAAGCGGGTTTCGACTTTTTCTGTAGCTCTTGCTTGTGGAATGGTTTCCTCCTCAGCAGGCATGGTTCTGGATGGGAAGAATTCCGTGCTTTGTTTTTCTGGTTCCTTACGTGGAGGTGTGGGTTTGCTGGAGGATCTCCTTATGGAAGAGAGGAACTTTTCATTCTTTTGATTTCTAGCAATAATCTCTACGGCCTCCGCTACAATGCTCTTCTCAATCTTTTTTTTCCCCTTTCTACTGCCGATCAGCAGAGAGGCATCACATATGTTGTTGATAAATCTTGGGTTGCCGTGACTGAGCTGAAAAATATATTTTATCGCTTCATCTGTGAAATAGGGGTTTCCTCTAGCACCGGAATAGAGGAGCCGAAAATAGATATATTCCTTGGTTTCATCGAGATTCAGAGTCGAAAGGCGAAAATGCCGTTTGATCTTTTGCTGTAATGAAGCAAAAAGTGGAGGCTTTAGTCGGTCAAGGATGAGGGGGTGGGCAAAAAGGATGAGAGAGAAGGGGAAAAACCCATCTTCAGTGTTAAAATTCGCAAGTAGTTTCAAATAATGAAGGGTAGAGCTTTCAATTTCCTGAAAATCGTCGATGATAACAAGAAACCTCTTGGCGCTTGCCTCCCTTTTTTTATAAAAATCAAATAGGTTAGACTGTAATACGGCTATTCTTACACTTTCACCCACAGTATCGAATCCGATAATCCGGTTCATTTCTCGTAGGATCATTTCATAGGTGTAGCTGGCTGTGGGGACATAAAGAAAGTAGTAACGATCCTGCATTTTATGTAGGGATTTCAATAGTCGCAAGCAAAGCAATGTTTTCCCAAGGCCGTACTCACCGGTCACTAGCAAGAAAGATTCATGTTCCATAATGCCATGCTGAATAAAGGAAAGGGCCTCGGCATGCGTTTTGGATTTAAAAAAAACCTCCGGCATGGGTTGGGTTGGGAAAGGACCCATTTTCATGTTGTAAAAGGCTTGATACATGTTAACCCTTTTTATAGATCTATCGCATGCCCAGTATAAGTTGTTTTTAGACTCGGATCACACTTTGCCCTTTTTACACAAGAGTTTCAATGATCCGTAAAATGGCAAAAAAGGAAACAACACACCTCTATTAGGCCGCCATTTCCCGGTTTTTGCCATTCGCGGTTTCAATCAAATTCCCTTTTTACGGTTCTCAATTCTCTTTTCTGTGTTAGACCTTCATCTCCTTTTACGCCTTTGGTTTAGTCCGTCCCCACACAAAATATCTTTTAATTAGCCCTAATATTAATATAAATTATATGTTTGTCAAGCACAAAATCACAAAATTTCACGTTTTTTTACAATTTTTTTATTTATTATAACATAAATTATACATGTGTCAAACACCAAAAGCCTCATTTCTACCATCTCTTTTTTCTTCCATTTCTAATCTCACCTCACTTTATATAACAAGATAAAATATCTTATTTACTTATATTATCTCCCAAGAGAAAGTAAAGGGGGTGAATTCTTTTTGCTACAGACTTTCGCTGACAAGTCAGATGTACAACAAAGATAATCTTACGCCAACATCGATCTTGGACCCTACTGCATCCACTCCGCTGCCTTTAGGAGTTTGACTGAGTAAACATGGAACCTTGGACTTTCCTTTCAGTCCTCATTACCCAACACTTAGTCCTTTTTAGGGGGTATGAATGGGAAAAGTAAAATGTGAAAAGTGAAAGGTTGCTCGACCTAATGCACAAAACGTGACCACGCGACCCAGCCTCAAAACATTCGTAATGACAAAACTTTAGGGAAGAATTCCCTGGAAACATCGCGGGGAGAATTTTTTGACAGGGGATATTTGAAGGCTTATAATGAATCGGTGTTTGAACTCAGTGCAGAGATGCAAGGGTCGTGAAGAAGGATTTGAAAGGTTAAGCGATTGTTTTAGAGGGCAGCAAAAATCCTGGTACATGAAAATCACGTGAAAATCTAAAGAATGATCATAACCATGCAGTTAAAATGATTGAGCCTGTGATGGACAATAAGAAAATCGAAGACTATCTTTTGAAACGATACCCTGGTGAGGGCAAACGGCGGGCAGTCCGTGAGAGAATTGCAGCCGCATGTATTGATTTTGTTCGGTCAGGGTTGGCCGATTCAAATTTCACAAAAGAGCTCTGCTCTGACAGCGAAGAGAATTTCTGGCCTCGCGTTTCAGAGGCGTTACTTTTTAGACACCTGCGAGATATGGGGCTTGCCCTTGAGGAACGCCCACAAGCTGCTGGCCCTGATTTTCTCCTTGTCAAGAATGGGAAAAGGATCTGGATAGAGGTTACCTGTCCATCACCTACTGATATACCGGAAGATTGGCTGAAGGCTGAAGGAGGTTCTGAGTTCCCACACAAGCAGATACTTTTACGATGGACAAGCGCCATTAAGGATAAAGCGGAAAAGTTGCTTGGAAAGTCAGATGGAAGTGAGAAGGGTTACATAGAAAAAGGGATTGTGGCACCGGAAGATGCGTATGTTATCGCTATTAACAGTTGCCGGCTCCGGAACGGGCATTCTCTGAACTGAATGGTATTAGCCAGTTGCCTTTTGCCGTTGAGGCGGTTTTTGGTGTTGATTCTTATCAGTTCGAGATGAATCCTCGTACACGGGAACTGACGAATGCCGGATATCAATATCGACCAGATATCCAAAAAAGGAAAGACGCGCCTGTGCGTACCAATATCTTTCTTGATCCGAAATTTAGCGCGATAAGCGCGATCTGGGCGGTTGACTTGAATGGTACTTCGGTGGTCGGGAATTTGGAACCGCTGGTTGTGGTTCACAATCCAATCGCGAAAAATGCGATACCCCTCAAATTCTTACCGGCCCACAATGAGTATGTAATGATAATGGACGGGGTGAAGAAAATAGATGGAAGTTTGACTTTGTGAGATGGAAACAATAAATGTTGAATATACGTTTATGACAAAGTCTGAACGAAGGAGATAATGGCATGGCGCAAAAGAAAAGGCCGAAATCCGGCCGCCCGATCGAGAGTTACGAGCATCGAGACAAGCGACGCGTGAATAATCCGCCGGTGGGCCTGGTTACCCCTGAGACCGATCCGGATGCCGGAAGGAAGAAGACCTACGCCTATGACC
>JALTIG010000076.1 GCA_027004185.1 bacterium
AACGGATACTTTGGGACCACTTTTCCGAAAGGTCCTCTGACAGAGCAGGAAAGGGGAAACATGAAACGCCTTATGGAAATCTGTGATCAGGTAATTAAAGCGGAAGAGTTGGATCTTGAAGCCAATTCGAGTGTAAAAAACCATGCACTAACAACCTAACCCTCATATCCTCTCACACGGAGGCACACCCAATGAAATACACAAGACCTGTTGTTTTGACCATTGCCGGTTCCGACTCCGGTGGCGGCGCAGGGATCCAGGCAGACTTGAAGACTATTACGATACATGGGTGCTTCGGAATTAGTGCCATAACCGCTCTCACAGCACAGAACACAGTCGGCGTCCAGGACATTTTCCCTGTCCCAACGGATTTTATCCGGCGGCAACTAACATCCCTCTTTGACGATTTTGCCATTGCATCCGCAAAAACAGGGATGCTCCATTCCCCTGAGATCGTTCGTGTCGTTGCTGACACCCTAAGGCCTTACCCTGATCTGAAACTTGTCTGTGACCCGGTTATGGTGGCCAAAAGCGGAGATAGACTCTTGGAGGATGACGCCATCCAATCCCTAAAAACCGAATTGCTTCCCCTCACCACGGTGGTCACCCCAAATATCCCCGAAGCAGAGGTTCTCTGGGGGCACTCGATACATTCGGAACCAGATAAGGAAAGGGCCTGTGAGGCCATTCACAATATGGGGGCCAAAACCGTTCTTCTCAAGGGTGGGCACGAGGGGGGAGACCTCTGTACAGACCTGTTCTTTGACGGAGAGAGTTTTCACCGCTTTACGACTCAGAGATACCCTACCCAAAACACGCACGGAACGGGGTGTACCACATCAGCGGCCATCGCGGCCAATCTTGCCCTTGGAAAGGAGATACTTACAGCGATCTCCGATACCAAGACCTACATGGATACAGCCATCCACTTCGCGCTCTCCATCGGGCATGGACATGGACCAACAGATCATTTTGCAGCCATCCAGCGAGAATCCTCGCGATACAGTGTACTGCAGGCCCTCACGGAAGCGGTAGAGTATTTTTGCTCCCACCCAGCGGGAGACCTAATCCCGGAGGTTCAAACCAACCTTGCATATGGGCTTCCTTTTGCCCTTACCCACGGCGAGGTCGCGGCTATCCCTGGACGCATCGTTTCCCTGAAAGGAATGCCCCATGCATCCGGGTGCCCAATGTTTGGTGCCTCCCGGCACATTGCTACAATCGTTTTAACCGTACTACAATTTTCACCCGAGCATAGGAGTGTAATGAATATCAGATACGATCCCACTTTTCTGAAAAACGCCCGGAATCTTGGGTTTGAAATTCGCTCGTTCAGCCGGGAGAATGAACCTAAAGAGATCAAAAGCAAAGAAGGTTCTACCCTCGAATGGGGGACCCGGGAGGTCCTTACCCGGTACAAAATAATCCCTGACATCATCTTTGATAAGGGAGGTGTTGGAAAAGAACCTATGATCCGTGTCCTGGGAAAAACACCTATGGAAGTGGTCGTGAAGGCATTAAAAACAGGGGGGATTCAACCCCGATGAGGAAGGGAGGAAAAAGATGAATGCCTTGACACCTGTAGACCCCCGCGAAAGAACGTGGGGTGGCTTTGACTTTTTTATACTCTGGGCCGGTGCCGGCATTTCGTTGGCAGAGATCTGGGCCGGGGGAATGTTGCGCCCCATGGGATTCATTATCGGGCTCGCTGCCATCCTTTTGGGACACCTTATCGGAAACACCGCCCTGGCTTTGGGAGGCATGTTTGGTTCCGAGAATGGTATTCCCACTATGGTTGCCCTTAGGCCCTCATTCGGGATCCGGGGCTCTTACCTTGCGTCTATACTCAACATTATCCAGCTGATCGGCTGGACCGCCGTAATGATCTGGATCGGAGGAAACGCGGCCGACGCCCTGCTAAAACCCACTTTAGGCACCTACCCACGGGTATGGATGATCGGGATCGGGATCGTCACGATTGCCTGGTCCTTCGTAGGAGAGACCTTCTGGAAATGGCTTCAGCGAATTTCAGTCACTGGCCTCCTGATTCTCTCCCTAGCCATGACGATCGTAGTCTTTCGGTCCTATGGATGGCATCATCTCATTTCGACAGCCCATAAATCCGGCATGCCAATCCCTTTAGGGGTCGATCTGGTCATTGCCATGCCCATCTCATGGCTACCTCTTGTCGCTGACTATTCGCGATTCAGCCGTAGGAACCCATCGGCCTTTTGGGGAACCTGGTGGGGATACTTCATCATCAGCAGTTGGATGTTCCTGGTAGGCCTCGCTGCAGCCATTGCCACGAAAAGCAACACCCCGGACGCCATGGTTATCCATTTGATGGCCTCTTCAGGCTGGATGATCCCCGCATTGTTGATCGTTCTTTTCTCCACATTCACCACCACTTTCCTGGACATCTATTCCACCGCTGTCTCGGCTCAGAATCTTTTCCCATCCCTGGGCGAAAAACGGGGAATCGTCACAGCGGGTATCTTGGGCATTCTGATTTCCCTCATGTTCAGTGCCACCCAATATGAAAACTTTCTTCTCCTGATAGGATCCTTCTTCTGCCCAATGTTCGGGGTCGCCCTTGTGGATTTCTTTTATCATCGTAAAAGAAAATTTCGGATCGACGAATTGGATCACCGTGAGGGAAAGTATTGGTATCAGAGAGGATTTCACATAACGGCTATCCTGGCATGGATCATCGGTGCCGTCCTTTATCAGGTCAGTTTCCGTGTCGGCTGGTCCATAGGTGCCACCTTGCCTTCTATGATCGTGGCGGGGGGCATTTATCTCACCTTTAACCCTAAACCGAAACCAGACTTATAAGACCACATCGCCTATCGCGCCGATAAACAAAAGAGGGGAGACATCACCATGTCTCCCCTCTCTCGATTCGAGATTAAAAAATTCTGCCTACATTGCCTTCTGGACGTTCTTTGCCACAGGGCCGCGATCGCTGTCTTCAATATCAAAGGTCACTTTTTCGCCTTCAGACAGCGTCTTAAACCCGGGCATGTTGATCGAGGAAAAATGAACAAACAGATCTTGGCCATTTTCCTGCTCGATAAAACCGTAGCCTTTTTTTTCACTAAACCACTTTACCTTTCCGACTGCCAACACTCTCAACCTCCTTTCTTAGTTTTTTCCATGGTCCCTGCCAAAGGTCGAAACGCTGGCAACCGGAAATATTTCCTACGCCTATGTACCGACCCGCTTTTGTAGCCGGGCCACACAACCTTTTTCTATCACAATGTTTTCTGTGATGTCAAGCAAATAATGCAATCTCTTTTTATTTTCCCCTTATTTCTTTCCAGCTTGAGCAAGGGATCGCTCTATCTTGGCGTGTTGCCTGAGTTTTTTTAACATGGACTGAATCTCTTCCTGAATCCTTTTCTGTTTCAGATAGTTTTTTATCTTGTCCTTTATATTCGTGAAAGGAACCATGGAAGCGGGCTTCACATCTGTTACCTTAATGATATGAAACCCAAACCGTGTCCTCACAATCCCACTAATCTGCCCCTTTTTCATGCCGAATGCCGCGTCTTCGAACGGTTTCACCATCTGTCCGCGTCTGAAATATCCAAGGTCTCCACCCCGTTTGGCACTGGGTCCCTCCGATACTTCCTTAGCCACCTTCGCAAAATCCTCCCCACTCTTCACGCGTTTCAAGGCGACCTCTATCTTCCTCTTCGCCTCGGCAACCTTCCTCTTATCAGCATCCGGTGCAACCTTAATAAGGATATGGCTTGCCCGTACTTCCTCAGGCCGCTTAAAGATATTGAGGTGCGAATCATAAAAAGTCTGGGCATCATTATCATTGATTTTGACCTTAGGAGTGATCTTCTCATCTATCATCTTCCGGATAAACATCTGCTGCTTCACCTGCTCCTTCAACTCGTTCTCTGTCAGATTTATGGCCTTCAGCGCCTTTTCAAAGGAACCCTTTTCAGGAAATTGTTTTTTTAATTCACCAATTTTCTTCTCTATCTCCCCTTCCCTTACCTTGACCCCCTCTTTCTGGCTTTCCTGGTAGAGTAGCTCTCGATCAATCAGGGTCTCAAGGATGTTCTTTTTAACATTTTCAAGCTGATTCCCCTCCAGTTTTCTCCCTGCCTGACTAAATCGTCTCTCCGCCTGAGCTAAGGCCCGGTTAAAACTTTTCTGTGTGATGGTCACTCCATTGACGATCGCCACCGACCCTTTTGGAACACCCGCAAGGGATACAGCCCCCCACACAAGAAGCAACCCCGTCAAAAAAACTGCCGTAAAACTACCCTTTTTAACCCATTGATTACGAGAAACCATAAAACCCTCCTTAAATTTTTTGCTCCCTCCGGGGCCGCCACCAATCTCCCGGCAATCTCGCTTTAGATGGTCCCATTAATCTCAGGAGAATACAAAGAAAACAGGGAACAAAAGCGCATTGCCTTTGCCACTGCTATCTCATTCTGACTTGTTATGTACCCATCCTTTCTTTATAGTGTCTTTTTACCAGATTCCTCT
>JALTIG010000077.1:0-3115 GCA_027004185.1 bacterium
CGATCCACAGCTCAAAGAAAATTATTAGTAGAAAAAGGGTGCGGACCCGTGGGCTAATAAGCCCTGTCGCCAATTCCCCAATCGATTGGCCCTTATTCCTGACCGATACAACAAGGGAACCGAAATCGTGTACAGCACCAGCAAAGATGGAACCAAAGCAAACCCATAAAATGGCAGGTACCCACCCCCAGATAACTGCGATGGCAGGCCCCACAATGGGCCCTAGCCCTGCAATGGAAGTATAATGGTGCCCGAATAGGACCTCCTTCTTAGTAGGAACATAATCGACACCATCATTGAATTCCACCGCTGGAACCGTGCGGTTGGGGTCGATGTTAAAGATTTTTTTCGCAAGAAACTTGCCATACGTGTGATAGGCAATTATGTATAACGCAAACACGATCAAACACATCAGCAAGGTATTCATCAGTTTTCCTCCTTTAAAGATAGGTTGTTCCGGTTAATCCCCCTTCTTCACCTCCTTTCTTCCACTTAAAAATTGCAATTTAAACTGTTTAAGTGATACCTTATCACCCCCCTTCCTTGCCGTATTCCATGGATTATGCATCCCGTGTGTGAGATTTATTGGATTTCTTACTGCAACCCTGCACCTTAAAATGAGCTTCAAGTTCTCTCGCTTTTTTTAGCTTTCCTTCTGTTTCTCTATGGTTTTCGCCATTGCCATGAGGGACGAATCTTTACAATGTAGGTAGGGAATCCTCTATTTGTTCCGATGATCCCCCTTTGCACTCTTTCGCATGAGATTCAAAGCTAAGTTTTTGCCTCAAGAATCCCTGGCCGGGTGATGTAGCCTATAATTAAAAGCCCCATGCCCATCTCTTCCCCTTTTCTTTCACCTTAATAAGTTTCTCTAACAGACATCCTTCATGAGATTTCTTACCTCAGTAAGATCTTTTATTATAACATTATATCCTTCGGTTTTGTAAAGGGATTCCAGCTCCTTGACCTTGGCTTTAAGCTCGACTGCTTGCAATAGAGGGACTCCTTGCTCTTTGGCCATATCCATAACGTTATCCGTTGGAGGGGTCCGATAAACAATGATTCCGCTTGCATTTTTTCGGTTTAGATTCTGAGCCATATACTGGATATCAACGATTCCAGGTTGTACCACGTAACCGACAAACATCTTTGGTTTCACCTTATACCCCCATGAAAAGCCTTGCTAAATTAGATGTCCTCCCATTTATTTTTATTATGGATCATGTTGTAAGAAAACCTAATCAATTCCCCTCTCTAAGTGAATTAGCTTTTTTTGCTTTAGCGCAGATAATATGGTTTGTCAAATAGGTAGCTCAATGTGGTTCCATCACTCTTATTGATAGATATCAAAGTATGACAGATTGATCCGGCGGTAACTCCACCAGTCGAAGGACCTCAACCTCCCTAAAAAAACATCTTAATAAAGATGTAATCAAACAAAAAGGTGCCTCTGGATATGGCTGTAGTAGTGGCTTCAGTGTGCCAGAAATTATGCCCTAATCCTTTTACTTGTTCTATTGCTCAAATCCCGAGATTTCTCTTGACAAATCGTGTCTAAAAATTATACTAAGAGCATTATAAAGTTAAAGGTACCTAACAAAATGCTGGAATGCAAAAATAAAAGTGAAATACCTCTTCCCTTTGCCCCTTTTGGGAAGAAAGTCAGGGTTTCCCGCTTGGTGGGAGGCGAAGGTATGAGGCGGCGTCTCAAGGATATGGCAATTTATCCTGGTGTTACAGTCAAACTACTTTCATCTTTCGGTCGTGGAAGGGTCGTGCTTCAGGTAGGAGAATCCCGATTCGCCCTTGGTCGCGGGATCGCTTATCGGGTTATGGTATGTGAAGATGGGAAGGGATAACCTGAGGCCTTTAAGTGAGCTCCTCCCTGGAGAGAAGGGTGTAATTCAGAAGCTAAAAACAAAGGGTGCCATACGGCGGAGGCTCATGGATATGGGATTTGTTACTGGAACCTCCGTGGAGGTTGAAAAAACGGCTCCCCTGGGAGATCCTGTTGATATTCTGGTCAAGGGTTGCCATGTTAGTATCCGAAAGGAAGAGGCCCAGAATGTATGGGTTGAGCTTGCTAAATAGCGTGAAAGGCTCAGGGTGAGTAGAAAATCCTACACCCTTTGTATCGCGGGGAATCCAAACTCTGGGAAAACTACACTTTTCAACGCGTTAACGGGTGCCAAACAACATGTGGGGAACTGGCCGGGCGTTACGGTTGAGAAAAAGGAAGGTTCTGTAGAATACGAGGGGCTTTTTTTCAAGATAATCGATTTACCTGGCATTTACAGTCTCACTGCTTACTCCCTTGAAGAGGTGGTTTCCAGGGACTTCATTCTTCGGGAACGTCCAGATCTTGTTGTTAACATTGTTGATGCTACCAACTTAGAGAGAAATCTTTACCTAACAACGCAGCTGCTTGAGTTGGGAGTTCCCATGATCCTTGCCCTGAATATGATGGACGAGGCGCAGCAGAAAGGTTTTAAGATAAAGGTTCCGCAACTCGAAATGTTGTTGGGAGTACCTATTGTCCCTATGGTGGCTTCAAAGGGGGTGGGGGCAAAGGAACTTCTCATGAAGGTCCAGCAGTTTCTCAAAGGTGAAATCCGGATTTCCCCTCGCGTACCGATTTATAAAAAAGAGATAGAGGCAGCGGTTAAAAGGATATCGGAATACCTTAAGGATCATTTGCCTTATGAGTTTCTTAAGAAATATCCTTCTCGTTGGCTCGCACTGAAACTACTGGAGCGGGATGAAGAAATTATTGGGAAGATCAAGAGGAACGCTACTGATAGTCAACAGATTCTCAGCAAGGTTGAAGAGGAAATCCAGAAAGTCGGTTTGATCCTTGGAGATGATCCTGAAACCCTGATTGCCGATCAGAGATATGGTTTCGCCAGCGGGGCGTTCCGGGAAACCGTAAAGATAACTTTAAAGGATCGGATCAATGTTACGGACCAGATCGATCGGGTCCTGACCAGTCGTATCGTGGGGATCCCCTTTTTTCTTCTCATCATCTGGGGGACCTTTCAACTCACCTTTACGCTGGGTGAGATCCCAATGAACTGGATATCGGATGGGTTTAACGCTCTTGGGATCCTGTTTTCCC
>JALTIG010000077.1:3125-4499 GCA_027004185.1 bacterium
CGTCCCTTGGCTGGAATCCCTTGTGGTCGATGGAATTATTGGTGGGGTGGGAAGCGTTTTGGTTTTTCTCCCCAATATCATGATCCTCTTTCTCATAATAGCCCTTCTTGAGGATACGGGTTACATGGCTCGGGCCGCCTTTATTTCGGATCGTGTGATGCATTTTTTCGGGCTTCACGGAAAATCCTTTATCCCGATGGTCATCGGGTTTGGGTGTAATGTTCCCGCTGTTATGGCAACGAGGGTCCTTGAAAATAACAAAGATCGAGTCATCACTATCTTGGTGCTTACCCTTATGTCTTGTAGCGCCCGCTTGCCCATTTATGTTCTATTTGCTGGTGCCTTCTTTCCGAAACACGCCGGGAATGTCATCTTTTCCATCTACCTGCTCGGAATTGTATTGGCCATTCTTATGGCCAGGATCTTCCGAGTTGTCCTATTTCCAGGGGAATCGGCTCCTTTTGTAATGGAGCTTCCACCCTACCGTTTCCCAACCTTCAAAGGTTTGATCATTCATATGTGGGATCGCGGGGCTATGTATGTCCAAAAGGCAGGGACCGTTATCCTCGCGGGATCCATTCTCATGTGGTTTTTGAGTAGCTATCCTGCCCATCCGGTATTTTCAGTAAATTATGCAAGTCTGCTTAAGAAGGAGACGATACGCCATCAGAGTATTATAAAAAAGATTGCGCGGAAAGTTCATGTGTCGCCTAACAAACTCCAAACCTTTTCCCCTTTCGAGCAGTACCGGAAGGTCTATGATTCCTTCCACCTGAAGGGTGTGAATTTGCTTAAAAATCAGTGCCGACTCACATCTGCGATAACTGTTTTTAAACGTGCCCTGGAAGGAATCGAGGGGCACTATCCCGGAACCCTCAAAGCCTACAAGGCTTACCGACGAGAGATGGAACGACATGGAAAGATTGTAGAAGAGATTAATGCCAGGCGTGCGGCGGAAAAGGCCTCAAAGAGTTATGCAGGCCGAATTGGTAAATTTATTTCACCTCTTCTGCACCCCCTGGGGTTTGACTGGAGAAATACCGTGGCGCTTATCTCTGGGCTGGTAGCGAAGGAAATCGTTGTAGGAACCATGGGAGTCATTTATAAGGTCGGGGGAGCAAAAAATGAGGGACGAAAGCTGATGATAAGTTTAAGAAAACATATGACTCCTCTCACCGCTTATATCTTTATGATCTTTTCGCTTATCTACGTGCCGTGTATTGCTACACTTAGTGTCATCCGCCGGGAACTCAATAGCTGGAAATGGGCCCTGTTTAGTGCCAGCTACACAATCTTACTGGCATGGATTGTCAGTTTTGTGTTTTATCGGATGGGGCTTCTCATGGGATTTAGGTAGGAGATAAGATCCTTTTC
>JALTIG010000078.1 GCA_027004185.1 bacterium
TCCAGAAAAAGTTCTTTTCCTATTTTCCTCCCAAAGGGTTTATTGCCATCGGCTGGACAGAGAACGAGTTCCGTGACATGACAAATTCAAAACACCCCATCCGCAAGCCTTCCGATCTCAAAGGGTTGAAGATTCGAGTCATGGAAAGCCCCATCTTTCTTGATACATTCCGTCAGCTTGGGGCCCAAGCCGTCCCTATGCCTTTTCCTGAGGTATATAATGCCCTCCAGCAGGGGGTGATCGACGGACAGGACAACCCCCTTCTGACCTCCGTTCTAATGAAATTCACAGAAGTCAACAAATACGCGACAATTACCCATCATATGCTGACGGAGTGTGTCATCATCGTCAATCCTGATTTCTGGAAAACCCTTACACCAAATGAGCATAAGATATTCAGGCAGGCAGCCAAAATCTGTATCAAGGTGAATCGGGAGGTCAATGCGGCCCTGTACAAAAACAAGATTTGGAAAATCGTCAAGAAAGAACATATCAAGGTCATAAGGTTAACTCCCGCGGAACGTGAAGCCTTCAAAAGGGCGATGACACCGGTCTATGCCAAGTATAAAAATATCATTGGTCCGGATCTTTTTAACTTCTTTGTAGAAAAGATCAAATACTATTCAACCCACTAAAACGATGTTCTAGGCGGGGGTTTTCCCTTTACCCCCGCCGATCTTTTTTGGCAATCGATTATTTATGAAAAAAATCCTTAACTGGGCCGAGCATTTGGAAGAATGGGTACTGGCATACACCCTTCTAATGATTGTGCTCCTCTCTTTTGTTCAGGTGGTCCTCAGGTATGGGTTCCATTATGATTTTGTCTGGTTCAACGAGTTTGCCAGGTACACCTGTATCTTTATGACCTTTTTGGGAGCCAGCATCGCAGTAAAGACGGGAGCCCATTTTTCCATGGATGCTATTGTACAGGCAGTCCCCGAAAGAACCGCCCATTTAATGAAGATTATTGTTAACCTGGGATGTGCCCTATTTTGTGCCGTCGTGGTCTACTATGGCACTATTCACTGTCTTAAACTACATCGATTCGGGGTTAAAAGCTCAGCCATGCGGATCCCTATGTATGTTCCCTATCTCCCTATTCCCGTTTTTTCAGCCACGATGGGGATTCGCTTCCTTGGGAAGATGGTGGTTCATATAAAGGCATTTATAAAAAACGAGCCTCTTCAATCGTAAAGGGAAAACCTTGGTCACTACAATTATTGTCTCCTTTGCCCTAACGCTTCTATTGAGTTTTCCCATTTCAATCCTCCTCGGTATTGTCACTACCCTTGCCATTCATTTTCATACGGTCACACCCCTAACCATCATCCCTCAGCAACTCTTTAACGCCCTCGATAATTTCATTCTCCTCGCTATCCCCTTTTTTATCCTGGCGGGTGAGATCATGACAGAGGGAGAAATTGCTCACCGCCTGATCGATGTTATGAACGTATTTGTGGGGCGATTCAGCGGGGGCCTGGCACTCGCTACTGTGGTAGCCTGCATGTTTTTTGCCGCCCTGTCTGGCAGCAGCCCGGCCACAGTAGTGGCTATTGGAACTATCATGATCCCTGCTTTAAAAAAGTATGGCTACAATGAAGACTTCGCCACAGGTCTTGTGACCTCTGCAGGATCCCTCGGTATTGTAATCCCCCCCAGCATCCCCATGATCCTTTATTGCCTAGTTATGAACGTCTCTGTTGCGAAGCTCTTTATGGCCGGGATCGGCCCTGGACTCCTGATCGGTGGCGTTCTTATGGGCTACACCATCTACAAGGCCAAAAAGTATGGATGGAGCAGCCACCGGAAATACTCCCTAAAGGAATCTATTACGATTGTAAGAAAGGGATTATGGGGATTGCTGCTCCCTATTATTGTTCTCGGAGGGATTTACACCGGTATCTTTACCCCCACTGAGGCCGCAGCAATCTCTGTGGTTTATGCACTGTTTGTGGAATTCTTTATCTACAGGGAATTAACATACAAAAAATTAAAGAAGGTCTTGATAGATTCCGCCGTTCTTTCCGGCGCTTTGCTCTTCATCCTCTCCTGCGCCATGACCTTCGTATGGCTGTTGACATCGGAACAGATCCCACAACAGGTCGCTAATTCGGTCATTCGCTATGTTCACCACTGGTGGACGTTCCTCATCGCCGTCGATATCCTCTTCCTGATCATGGGCACCTTTATGGACGATGTCTCTGCCATGCTCATCTTATCCCCTATATTCATGGAAACCCTGAATCGATTTCACATCAACTTGATTCATTATGGGGTCGTGATGGTACTGGTAATCGAATTTGGGTTTCTCACTCCCCCCTTCGGGCTGAATCTCTTCGTTTCGATGGGAATCACAGAGTGGCCTCTCATGAGGGTTGCACGCGCCGTTACCCCTTTTATTCTACTTCTTCTCCTGTGCGTTGCCCTCGTTACCTTTATCCCGCAAATCTCCCTCTTTCTTCCCAACTTCTTTTACAGGTAAATCCCACTATCTATCCAGAGAGACACTTCCCCTCATTGTTACCTCTATCGGACGTTTAGAGAGGTGAGGTAATAATGTATCAAATATTTCTGACTGCCGCGTTTCCATCCGCTGCGTCTCATCCTTACTGACATCCTCATGATTATATCCAGCGAGATGCAGGATACCGTGAATCAAATAGAGAAGCAGCATTTCATCAAAACTGTATCCATACATTTGTCCCTCTTCCAAAGCAGCGTCCACTGATATCGCGACATCTCCAAGATAGGAATCATCTCCCGACACAGGCTCTCCTTCCTTCATGGGAAAAGAGATGACATTCGTAGGTTTGTCCCGGTCCAGATACCGTCGATTTAGTGCCTGGATCTCCTCTGCATCAGTTACCACCACGGAGAGCGACATGTCTTCAAGGGAAAGAATGGTAAGGATCTGTTTGACAAGCCATACGAGGTTCGGGATATGAAGTCTTATGCCGCTTTGCCGGTTTTCTGCCCATACATCGGCCATTTTTCACCTTTATTCCTTCTTGTCTCCTTTGATTCCGCTGGATAATCGATCCTGTGATGAAAGATTGCTAACAACACTGTCCTAAACCGATCTGCAATCTGATGGAGGTTTTTCAAGGTCAATTCACACTCGTCTAATTGGCCATCGATAAAAATCCGGTTGATCGTCTCTTGTACAATGGTATTGATCCGGGCAGGGGTGGGAGATTCAAGGGAACGAGCCGTTGCCTCAACGGCATCAGCCAGCATAATCAGGCCTGCCTCACGGGTCTGAGGTTTTGGTCCGGGGTAGTGAAAGACCTTCTGGTCGATTTTGTCCGCCCCGTCTTCGGCTGCCTCCAGCGCTTTGTTGTAAAAATAACGGATCAAACTCGTGCCATGGTGTTGCTGGATAATATCAATAATTTCATTTCCCAGATGGTAAGACTTGGCCAATTCAACCCCTTCCTTTACATGAGAGATCAGGATCAAGCTACTCATGCTCGGGCTCAGCTTGTCATGCTTGTTAACCCCCTGCTGCTGATTTTCAATAAAATAAAAAGGTTTCTTTATCTTCCCAATATCGTGATAGTACGCACCCACCCGTACCAGAATGGGGTGCGCCCCAATATCGCGCGCGGCTGCTTCTGCCAGGCTGGCCACGATAATACTGTGATGATAGGTTCCCGGTGCCTTCAACACCATCTCTTTTAAAAGCGGATGGTCCAGATTGGCAAGCTCCAGAAGTTTGACATCTGTAGTATATCCAAAGAGGGCTTCAAAGGGAGGTGTGAGACCAAGGACAACAACGCCAGATATAAATCCACCCAGAAGAGAAAACAAAACTCCCCATCCTGTGGTGTAAGACAAAAAGGTGCCTTGAATCATTCGACTAGCGGCAATCAATACCCCACCAAGAATCCCCGACGCCAACCCGGCCCAGAGAACCCTTGAACGTTTCTCACATCGAGATACCAGCTCTGCTCCGAGAAGATTCATCAAAAAGACATTTATCCCGAAAAAAATCGAGGAATTTACAATGATTCCGAGGAAGATACTTAGGACGATGGAAAAAAGTAAAACAATCTCAGAATTCATGGCGATCCGGACAAACATGCCACCAGCAGCAAGCGGAAAAAGAAACATCAGGTTCCTGACATTCAAAAAGGGGAAAACAGCCTTAACCGCAAAGGATATATAATACGAGAACTTCAGCAGCAAGGGGAAGATAACCAGTAGAAGACTCAGGAACACGAGATCTCTGTGCGCGAATTTTACCTTTCGGATACCCTTGACCGAAAAATCGTACAGCAAAAAGAGGAGAAAAAGGGTTATCATTAGAATCCCCATGAATTTCAATACTTTCTGGCTTGCCGTTGCCTTTTGTTCCATTGCACGGAGGTTTTCAATATCTTCTGTTGTAACACGTTCACCTTTATGTATGATCACATCCCCCTTATGGATCCGCATCATAACGGGATGGATCGTTTTCATAACCTTTTGTCTTAATTCTTCCGTAGCTGCTTTATCATAAAAAACGTTGGGCCGGATCAGCCGCTGCGCCATAGTCTGGATCAGGATCCGTTCTTGGGGTGGTAATCCCCGGAGGATATCCCTGGAGTGGCTAATAATCAGGCCCTGCATATCCTCCAAGTCAAGGATTAACGGGAGATTGCTGACAACTGTTTCCTTATGGGTCTTGATATTCCGCACAATCAACCCTCGTAGATTCTCTTTCGAGAATCTCCCTCGGTCACGTATAATCCAGTGATTAGCACAGAGACAGATAAGCGCTGCAAGTTTTCTCTCGATAAGGGGACTAAAGCGATCCCTTTTCAACATCTGGTACTCACTGTCAGTTAAATGAATCCCCAGCATCTTTTCAAATACCTGCCGCCGCTTGGGCTCACTCTGCAGAAGCAATCTTAAACGCTCCTCTTGAGGGGATGGTGTTCCATGAGGCATCTGTTTAGAAGCTATCTCACTGCTTAAGGCAAGGACATCCTCAAAATATTCCCGCATGTACTCGAAAGCCATATGGATATTCTTTTCCGATACTTCAAATTGTGAGGGGTTATAATTGAAAACAGGCAAAACTCTTTTTAAGGCCTCCGCCTTTTCAAAAGCCGTGGCACCTTTGTTCTCAACTTTGAGGCTGCTTGGTGCAAGGATATCCTGATTCGCAAGCGTCCCCACTTTGATCTTTTCGGAAGAGGGGAACGGGGAAACAAAAAGGATCGCAGAAATCAAAACCACACAGACGATATAGAGGGATGTGATAAGAAACTTTCGGTTTGTAACCACATAACTCAGAACCGCACCGATGGTACGAAGGTCACTTTTGGCATATTCCTTCGCCCCTTTCACCTTTCCAACACCATGGTTCGTCATCATACCTTCTCCATGTTCTTATAGTCCTTTACTGAACGGGCCATCTTGGCTTCCATCCGTTCGTAGGCCTTGATAATCTGTTGAACGAGGTGATGGCGTACCACATCCTTCTCTGTGAAATAGACAAAGGCAATTCCGGGTATCCCTTTTAGAATGTCCTGCACCTGGACAAGCCCACTCTTTTTCCCGTTTTCAAGATCTATCTGTGTAATATCTCCAGTAATAACAGCCTTTGACCCAAACCCCAGCCTCGTAAGAAACATCTTCATCTGTTCGGGCACGGTATTTTGAGCCTCATCCAGGATAACAAAGGCATTGTTCAAGGTTCTTCCACGCATAAAGGCAAGAGGTGCAATCTCAATAATCCCCCGGTCCACCAGCCGGGCTGCCTTTTCAAAATGCATCATATCATGAAGGGCGTCATATAAAGGCCGCAGGTATGGATTAACCTTTTCCACAAGATCCCCGGGGAGAAATCCCAACTTTTCCCCCGCCTCCACAGCAGGACGTGCAAGAATAATCCGCTCAACCTGATGTTTCATCAGTTCAGACACCGCCATGGCCATGGCGAGGTAGGTCTTCCCGGTACCGGCAGGGCCAATGGCTATGACAATATCATTGGTCCGAATCGCATCAATATACTCTTTCTGCCGGACACTTTTGGGGGAAATTACCTTGCGGTTTCCTGATATATAAACCGTATCAAGAAAAACTTCTTCGAGAGAAACCTTGTGGTTTTCAGAAAGGAGCCGAATAGCGTAATCTATATCCGCCGGGTAGAGTGGGTATCCCTTTTCCACAAGGGCCTCCAACTGTTCAAGCAACCGGACAGTCAGATCGACCTCCAGTTTTTCTCCCTGGATCTTAACCTCATTCCCCCTCTGGCTTAAGTGGATCCCTACTGTATTCGAGATGATCTTCAGGTGCTCATGATTAATCCCAACAACTTGCTTCAGGACAGACGGGTCACGAAATATGACCTTCTGTTCTTCCATTTGTGTCATAGCTGTCCTATTAGATGAAACACCACCCGGCGCTTTCGTGGACGGTTATCAAAATCGAGAAGCACGATCTGCTGCCAGGTGCCCAGAATCATTTCCCCACCAGTTACAGGAATTGAAAGAGAGGGTTTTAAAAATGCGGAACGTACGTGGGCATATCCATTCCCATCACCCCAGCGGAGGTTATGTCGGTAAGGGATCCCTGACGGTATCAGGCGTTCGATGGCCTCCTTAAGATCTTCCACTACCCCCGCTTCGTATTCAATTGTAGTGACGGCTGCTGTAGATCCTGGCACAAAAACGGTCAAAAGGCCATCCCGTATCCCTGATCCTCTCACAAAATCCCTGACCTGGGGTGTGATGTCGAAAACATCGGTCTCCGCTGACCCATTTAGAACCAGCTCTTTCCTTTTAATGAACATCCTTTTCGCCCCCTACGAGGGACCGTACCTCTGCCACAACATCGGAAAGAATCTCTCCCGCCCGACCTTTAATGATATAATCCGAGATCCCCCCGGTCAGGGGCGTTTCCTCGAGATTGATCTCCACAATCTTTGCACCATGTTCCCTGGCCGTAGATGGGATGCTTGAAGCGGGAAATACCACAGCGGAAGTCCCGATAACCATAACCAGCTCAGCTCTCCTCGCCTCCTCAAAGGCTTCGCGCATCGCATTCTCTGGGATGGGTTCCCCAAAAAAGACCACATCTGGTTTTAGGACAGCGTTACATCGAGGACATCTTGGAACAGTCGTCTCCGTGTCATAATTCTCTGTATCGTCTCTGAATCCACAGTGGAGGCAGACAAGGTATCGGTTCGTTCCATGGAATTCGATGACCCTGTGATTCCCCGCTGCCTGGTGAAGACCATCCACGTTTTGTGTAATGACACTCGATAGGTATCCCATTCTTTCCAGCTGTGCGAGGGCAAGATGCGCCTTATTCGGGCTTGCCGACTTAATAACCTGTATAATCTCTCGAAGCATATTCCAAATCTTGACAGGATCCCTGCGAAAGCCATCAATATGGGCATATTCATTGGGGTCATACCGGGACCACAATCCCCCTGCGCTCCTGAAATCAGGGATTCCACTTTCCACTGAGATCCCTGCTCCTGTTAAGGCAATGGTTTTCTGAGACTGCAGAATGTCCCTTGCAAGTCTCTCTATGGCTTCCTGCCGCTCCATGTACCTCCCCTTACCTCCTTACTCGTTGGAAGGATTCCCATGCCATCCGCCAACATGACGGCTCGTTTGACGGACTCTCGAATCGCCTCATCCACCATGGCCCCGATAATGTTTAAATCCGCCTCCTCCTGACCGGTCGACAAGGCAAACACTACATCTCCGTCATAGGTGGTGTGAAAGGGCTGTATCGTTTTTACAAGGCCATTCTGAGCCATCTGGGCAAGCTTCCCTGCCTGGGGACGTGTCAACTTAACATTCGTAGCAACCACACCAAGGGTCGTGTTGAAAAGGGATGCATCTCCTGGGATCTTCCCTGAACGCAGGCAATCAAGGGTATTAGCGAACCGTGTTGCATGAGCAGGGTCCAGAGTCCCCGCGAGAATCTCTCCCCTTTCTCCATCAATGACATCTCCAAAGGCATTAACCACCACCAGGGCACCAACTTTGATGGATCCCAGCTTTCGGCTTGCCGTGCCCAGCCCTCCCTTTGTGGCATGAGAAAGACCATACAATTTGCCCACGGTAGCCCCCGTACCTACACCGACGCTCCCCTCCGGAACCACCTTGGAAACGTTGAGGCAGGCCTGATACCCCATTTGACCATTCGGACGGACACTCCCCGCCGCAAAGGCAAGGTCAAAAATCACAGCCGTAGGGACAATTGGCACTCGCGTTACCTTTACATCAAATCCCCTGTTGTGTTCCTCAAGATACCGCATCACCCCCCCTGCCGCATCCAAGCCAAAGGCACTTCCACCCGAAAGAAGGATAGCTTGAATCCGGTCCACAAGGTGAAGGGAACGCAAGGCATCGATTTGTCGCGTACCGGCTGCAGTACCACGAATATCAATCCCCCCTACCGCATCCTGTTCACACAAAACCACCGTACAACCCGTCCGGGCCTGCCGATTCGTGGCGTGTCCAACAAGGATCCCAGGAACATCAGTAATGGCACCAGAAAACATATCACGATCACCCGTTTCCGGGTAGTCAGGGGGTTTTGTTTCCTTCATTTTGAAAACTCTAATGATTTATCTCTATCTTGTCAAGCTGCCTGCCATATAAAGAGCCTTTGCTTACTTAAAAAGGCACCCAAAGACCCCCTCGACAATGCGAATACAGCCGATCCTTGTGTGACAACATAAATCGTTCCTATATTGTTTTCAACACACGGCGATGATAGAAATACCAATAAGGAGTAGGATCGATGCGCCAGTGAAACCTTTCAATGTCTTGCGAAACCACGGGTGTTTTCAGCGTGATTTTGCTAATACCAGTTGGAGAGAAGGTAAATGGCAAACCTGTTTGTTATTGGTGGATTAATATTTATTGTTGCAGTGGCCATGACCATGGTCGGCAAAGGGGGAGGCAACTTTTATGTCGTAATCCTGGCACTGGCCGGCGTCCCTATGTACCAGGCAGCCACAACAGGCCAGTTTATACTCTTCACAGCTTCATTGGCAGCTATGATTGTGTTTCAGAAAAACAAGGTGGTAGCATGGCAGCTCGCCATCCTGATAGGGGGAACAACCTCACTGTCTGCATTGGCGGGCGGATACTTCTCTCATCTGTTCAGTGAATTTACTATAAAACTTATCTTCGCCTCCATGCTGATCCTGGCCGGTGCCATCATGCTTATCCCTGTCCCGGAAAAAAGGGAAATCGTGGAAGAAAGGCGTGTGGGTTATTGGCGGTTCAAGATAGGCAAAGAAATGCATGCCGTGAATCTTTTGATCGCATTGCCGGTGACGATTCTGACCGGATTTGGTTCCGGTATGGTAGGGGTATCAGGCGGGTCCTTTCTGGTTCCTCTTATGGTCCTGGCGTGTGGGGTATCCATGCAGATAGCGGTTGGAACAGCTTCCACATTGATTGCAGCAACAGCTTTTATGGGTTTCTCAGGCCATGCACTCCGGGGAGATTTTTACCCCCACGTGGCCGTCCCTCTGGCCGCCATCACGGTGGCTGGTGGCATCATTGGGGGAAAGTTCTCTCTTAAAACGAAACCCAAAAACCTGAAGCGCCTATTCGCCTACACAAACTGGCTGGCAGCCGTTTTTATGGTGATCAATGCCCTTTCCACCAGCGGATTCCTCACCCATTAGCAAAAACAGGGACTGGATAGATCGATAAACCGTTTTTCTAAGCTATGCAACCCAATGCCGCTCGATCCATTCCCGGGTTGGAGTAATGTCATAAGTCCTTCGACTTCATCCATACGGGGGATCTTCTTCACCGCGTCCATCGGCATCTTTTCCCCATGTTCAAAGACCACCTGGAGCCTGTGGTAATGCATGCCAAGCAACTCCTTCGCCTGGTAGTCGGAAATCCCCATGACCCCCTTGAGTATAATACTGATCAAGGGTCTCGCCCATTGGGCATACCCCCAGTCAACATTTTCCCCTTTGATATACGTCAGATCAACCCCCGTTCCCACAGACAGGAGAAGTACATCATCCCAGATACTGCCATCAAAAATTTCAGGGCCCTTCTGGATATAAAGATTACAGATATCCTCGAGGGATTTCTCGGATGCGATCCCCAATGCAAGAATCCCTCCCGTCGAAGTCCCCGCGATCAGATCGGCTAAATCCAGCCATCCGCTGATCCCAGGCGTTTGGTTTAACCTTTGCAGTATTCTTGCAGCAATAAGTTCACGAAGCCCCCCACCATCGATTGAAAGTATCCGGTACTTAGGCATCTATCCTCTTTCTTCTAGGAAAAGGGTTTCCTATTTATCTGCTCTCTGTCTCATGTGTTCCTTCCATTCCGGTACAAAGTTCTCGGGCTGTTTTCCCAAAAAGAATCCCTTCATCCCATCATAGAGAAGATTTGCCATACTAAAACGAGCCTCTCGAGTGGCAGAACCGATGTGGGGAAGGAGAAGACAATTGTCAAGCCTTTTTAATTCCTCCGGAACCTGAGGCTCGTGTTCATAAACATCCAGACCGGCGCCCCAAATCCGTCTCTCTTTTAGGCATGCAATGAGGGCCGTTTCATCCACAACGGGCCCTCGAGAGGTATTAATCAGGATGGCATCGGGCTTGAGGAGTCGGAGCCTCTCCCTATCGATCAGGTGACGGGTCTGTTCCGTGAGGGGTACATGGAGGGAGATAAAGTCGGACCGGCGCAGGAGATCTTCGAGTGCAACATAGGTGGCCTTGAGATCCCTTTCCTTTGACTCCGACAGCCGCGTTCGTGAGGTATAGAGAACTTTTAGGTCGAACCCAAGGCACCGCCGGGCAAATGCCTGTCCAATGCGCCCCATACCGATGATCCCTACGGTTTTTCCTGAAAGCTCCTGACCCAGAAGGAGATCCGGTTTCCACTCGGTGAATTTTCCCTCCACGACATAGGAATGGGCTTCCACAACCCGCCTGGCAACCCCGATCATCAAGGCAAAGGCCATATCAGCTGTTGCGTTTGTCAACACATTGGGTGTGTGAAGGACAGGAATCCCCTTCTTAAGGGTCGCGTGAATATCGATGTTGTTGTACCCCACCGCGTAGTTGGCAATAATTTTCAACCTGGGCGCGGCGTTGAGGGCTTCCTCATCCAACCGATCGGAGAGCATGGAAATGATGGCATCTTTCCCCTTTATCCCTTCGAGGAGTTCTTCCCGGGTTAGCATACGTTCATGGTGGCCGATCTCAAGATCGAAGTCTTTCTGAAAGAGAGCCGTGGCCTCAGGCATCAGCGCACGTGTTAGGAGGACCTTCGGTCTCATGGGAAAATCACTTTTCGGGGATCATTTCGATAGCGTCTTTGGGACAGATGGCGGCACAGACCCCACATCCCTTACAGTAGTCCAGGTCGATCGCGATATGCCCCGACGTATCCCTTGTGATGCAGAGATCAGGACAGAGAAGGAGACATAGGTCGCATGCATCGCAGAAGAAAGACCCCAGGCAACGTCGTGCCTCTCGGACGGCAGCGGCTTCCAATTCTGTCCACTGGGCTTCTTCGAAGGAGGACGTCATCAGACTTGGAGGTGTTTTTTCTGCTTTACAGACGGGATAACCTTTCATGAAAGACTACCTCCTGTGAGGGATTTCAGGATGTTCTGGGCCGCAACTGCCCCGCTGGCCATAGCCTCTACCACAGTGGTTGGACCCATAACGGCGTCTCCTGCCGCATAGACCCCTTCCCGGGAGGTTTGCATTCTCTCATCCACTTGAAGGGTGCCATCCGGATCGATAACGATACCTTCTTTCCCCGCCCAGGGGGCCTCCGGGACCTGGCTGATGGCAGAGATAATCCCCGTGACCGGGATCGTAAACGGCCGATCATTGAGAATTTCCACCGGGCTCTCCCTCCCCACGGACCGGGTTTCAAAACCTATCAGATACCAGGAACCATCTCCCCGGGAAAGACGGCTCGGAAGGGCAGAGAAGAGAAACCGTACTCCCTCTTGTTTTGCCGCTTGGACCTCTTCCACGTCCGCCGGCATCTGATCTTCAGAGCGACGGTAAACTACGGTGACCTGCGGAACCCCTGAATGCCTGAGGACTCGCGCCGTGTCTATGGCGGCATTCCCTCCGCCAATAACGGCCACGGTGTCTCCCATGGGGGGAATCTCCCCCCGATGAACGGCAAAGAGGTAGCCCAGACAGTCGAGATGGGCAGGAAAGGCCTCGTCTTCCTCCAACTCGACTTTTTTGCCCATCTGGGTGCCAATCGTCAGAAGAATAGCATCAAATCCGCCCTCCCCCAGGGCACCAAGGGTGAGCTCCGTTCCCAGGGCCTGGTTCGTACGGAAGGAGATGCCAAGGGCGGCAAGGACCCCAATTTCGTACACAAGGATCTCACGGGAAAGCCTGAATTCGGGGATGGCCCAGGCCAGCATGCCTCCGATCCGAGAGGTCTTCTCGAAGATGACGGTCGCGATCCCCCGTCGAATGAGCGTATAGGCCGCGGCAAGCCCTGCGGGACCGGATCCAACGATGGCCACCTTTTTTTCAGAGGTGATCCCAGGGACACTCGGTTTCAACCCATTACGCTTTTCATAGAGAGCGGCAAAGCGCTTGACGGCTCGAATGCCCACCGGATCGTCGAAGGTCCCCCGGAGACATTCCCGCTCACAGGGGTGAGGGCAAATAGTCCCACATACGAGAGGAAGGGGGTTCGTCTCCCGAATCAGGGCCACGGCGTCTCTAAATCTCCTCTCGGCCACGGCCTTGAGATAGCCCCGAACATCCTGGTGGATGGGGCAGGCTGCCTGGCAGGGGGGGGAAGTGATTTCAAG
>JALTIG010000079.1 GCA_027004185.1 bacterium
GTATATGGCTGTGCTGAACCGGGTAGATGCCCTGGTCTTTACCGCTGGGGTGGGAGAAAATAGTCCCCTCATTCGACAAATGGCCTGCGAGGGTCTCGAACACCTTGGCATTGAAATCGACCATACGAAGAATAACCAGAACATGAAGGGAATTACGGAGATACACTCAAGGAAAAGCAGGGTGGAGATTCTCGTAATCCCTACAGACGAGGAACTTGAAATCGCGTTGCAGACTGAAAAACTAATCCTGAAATCTAACCTTAAAACTAAGGTCCATTCCACTTTGTAACATTATACAACAACCAAAAAGGGGATTTTATGAAGGAAAATACCTTTAAAAAGGTTGGGGCCTCTAACAAGCGCATGTATGGTGAAAGAAAGATTCTGATTTGTGGGGTACCTCCAGCTGAACATGCCACCCTCTTGACCTTTTTCAAACAATACGGATTTGGAGATTTTCCCACCGTGTTTATTTCAAGACAAGACGAAGAAAAGAAACTTGGAGAGATAATTTCACGCCCTCATCTCGATGGTTATCGATCAAATACAGGAGGAACAAGAACAATCATCCTGTCGGGATTCACAGAAAATGAGCTACGCCGGGTATTAGAGGCTTACCGCGACGCAAGGATTCCCAAACCCTTAATGGCCACCCTAACCCCTACCTCAGAGACCTGGACGGTGCGAAAATTGATAGGGGAACTTGCTCGGGAGGCAGAGGCCATGAAACGTATTAAACGCGAAAGATCAACCACCCTTAGGACACCACACAAAAAGAAAGACAACTCATAACGCTTTATTACCACTTTTTAATCCCAAGGTTCTCCACGAATGCTTCTTTTGCACTGCGTCTCCCATCGCTCAATCTTGTAATCCGACCTGCTGCAGCAAAGAAACTGTTATTCTTTCCTCAAAACACCAAGTGCCTTTTTTAACCTTTCAGCGATACTCCGGTTGAAGGTAGGTAGTGCAGACAGGTCATGAACGGGTGCCTGACGAATGGCATCGAGACTCGGATATGCCTGATAGAGAACTCTCAGGCGCTTTTCACCGATGCCAGGAATGGATAAAAGCCTTGAATCAAGAACTGCTTTCCCCCGCCGTTTCCTGTGGAAGGTAATAGCAAAACGATGGGCTTCATCCCTTATGCGCGCCAGGAGATGGAAAGCGGCGCTTCGGTGATCGAGGTAAATTGGTTCTGCCCGTCCTGAAACATAAAAGTAGTCGGAAAAACGCTCTCCTTTCGATCGCCCTTTGGCGATGGCCACGAGAGAAATCGCATCGAGGTTCAACTCCCTGAGCACCATTTCCCCAGCTCTCAATTGCCCCTTTCCCCCGTCCAGCAGTATCATGTCGGGAAGGCTCTCTTCCTCCTGCTCCCGTTTGAGACTTCGCATAAGAACCTCAATCATACATCCAACGTCATCGTCCGGAGCAGCTTCCTTTACATGAAATCTCCGGTAACGGGCCTTTTCAGGTGCCCCATTCAGGAATGAAACCTTCGCCCCTACAGTTTGGTGTCCCTGAAGGGTAGAAATATCATAACAGATGATCCGGCGGGGAAGTTTTGGAAGAATCAGAGATCTTTGAACTTCCTTAACCGGATCCTTTCTGGATCGGCTGAAGGTATCGAATTTGATCCGAGCATTTTCCATGGCGAGATTCAGAAGTTTCCTTTTTTCTCCTCGCTTGGGTGTATGGATCACCACCTTTCCACCTCGCTTTTCCATCAGCCACTCTTCAAGAAGTCCTGCATCTGGAAGGCTGAAAGGCACAAGAATCCAGGAGGGAATAAAGCTGTCTCTCCCATAAAACTGGACAAGAAAGTCGGAAAGAAAGATCGGATCGGAAAAACCGGCATCCTCTACCTCAGCATAATGACTCCCCATGAGGGTGCCTTTTCGAAAGAAGGCCACAAAAACGCCCCACCATCCTTCTTGACGCACGAGGCCAAAGACATCCATGTCCTGGCGATTCGGGCTAGAAATAGTTTGGCTTTCCAAGGTTCGGTCTATGGCCTTAAGTTCGTCCCGGATCTCCGCCGCTCGTTCGAAATCAAGCGCCTTAGAGGCCTCATCCATCTGTTTTTTCAGGCTTCGCAACAGTCCTTCCTTATTCCCAGTAAGAAAAAGCCATGCTTCCCGGACAAGCTTACCATACTCCTCTTTCGAAATATTGCCCACGCAGGGGGCAAGGCATCTGTGGATTTCATAGTTGAGACAGGGGCGTGAACGGTGGGCGAATTTCGTATCGGGGCAACTCCTGAGCGGGAAATACCGGTGTAGCAACCGAATAGTCCGTCGTACCGACTCGGCAGAGGTGAACGGCCCAGCGTAGAAGGCGCCATCAGGTCGAAACCGTCGGACAAACTGGATTGCTGGAAAGGGATGATGCATATCGATGCGGATACAGAGGTATCGCTTATCATCCTTAAGATCCACATTATACCTGGGGCGATACCGCTTTATAAGCGTATCCTCAAGGATCAGAGCCTCTTTCTCCGAATGTGTCACTATGAAGTCGAGAGTTGCAATATGAGAAACGAGTGTAAGTGTCTTGGCGTCTTTGTCTCCTGCTCGATTAAAATAGCTCTTTACGCGATCACGAAGAGACTTTGCCTTGCCCACGTAAATCAATTGTCCCGATGAATCCCTGAATAGGTATACCCCGGGCCTCCTGGGAAGCCGATCGATAGTCCCGGGAGTAAGGGTAACCATGGAAGGTACTGGAAACTGGGAAGGGTACCCCATCATCGCCGAAAGCTTATGCGTCTTTTTTTAGGCTTTTTATGCCCTATGGGAGGTTCACCTCTGAGTTGCCTGATTTTGTCTCGAATCTCTGCCGCCTTCTCAAAATTGAGCTGCTCCGCTTCGTTCAGCATCTGCTGGGTTAAAGTCTCAATCCATGCATCCACATCCCCATCGGGAACCACATATTCCATCTCACTTTCCTGAACCTCCACAGGAACCGTCACGTAATCCTTCTCATAGATGGAAGAGAGGATATCCCGTATAGACTTTTTGATGGTTTCTGGGGTAATTCCCATTTTCTCGTTATAGGCAAGCTGAATCTTCCTGCGGCGATTGGTTTCCGTGATTGCTCCCCGCATAGCCTCCGTTTCCTGGTCTGCATAGAGAATGACGGTGCCATGGACATTTCGAGCAGCCCGACCGAACGTCTGAATGAGTGAGGTCTTAGAACGCAGAAACCCTTCTTTGTCCGCATCAAGGATCGCCACAAGAGAAACCTCCGGGATATCCATGCCTTCCCTCAGAAGATTGATCCCCACAACCACATCATAGGTACCCATTCTGAGGTGACGGATAATTTCAATCCTCTCCAGTGTATCGATGTCGGAATGAAGATAGGCAACCTTGATACCCAAATCTTTAAGGTACTCAGTCAAATCCTCTGCCATCCGCTTGGTCAGGGTGGTTACCAGAACCCTCTCCCCCATTTCGGCACGCTTTCTAATCTCCCCCGTAAGGTGATCCACCTGGTGTTTCGCAGGCTTAACAATAACATCGGGATCAACCAGACCTGTTGGGCGAATAATCTGTTCCGCTACATGCCTCCCCGCCTTTTTCAACTCATAGTCCGCTGGCGTTGCGGAGACATAGATAACCTGTTTCACCGCCGCTTCAAACTCACCAAAGTTCAGCGGACGGTTGTCCAGGGCAGAGGGAAGCCGAAATCCATACTCCACAAGGGTTTCCTTACGGCTCCGATCGCCATGATACATGCCTCGGATCTGTGGAATGGTCACGTGACTTTCGTCAATCATGATGAGCGCTTCGGGTGGGAGATAACTGAGCAGTGTGGGGGGTGGCTCTCCTGGCAACCGGCCTGTCAGATGGCGGGAATAGTTTTCGATACCCTGACAATACCCGATCTCCTCCATCATCTCCAGGTCATATAACGTACGTTCCTCAATTCTCTGCGCCTCGATCAGCTTGTTCTGGGATTTGAAGAACAAAATCCGCTGGGCCAGTTCTTCCCGAATAGCCTTGATGGCCTGCTGGCGCGTGACGCGGGTTGTTACATAATGGCTCGCAGGAAAAATCGTGATCCGGTGAAGCGATCTCAAACGCCTCCCTGTCAATGGATCAATCTCGTACAAGCCATCCACTTCGTCCCCAAACAACTCGATTCGAATAGCTCGTTCGTATTCATGGGCCGGAACAACCTCGATGGTATCTCCCCGAACTCGAAAGGTTCCACGGGTGAGATCATAATCGTTTCGCTGGTAATGAATCTCTACCAGTTTCCTCAAAATCTCTTCCCTTGTCATGTTCTGGCCTCGATCCAGGCACAAGAGTAACCCGTAGTAAGCCTCTGGTGATCCCAAGCCATAGATGCAAGAAACACTTGCCACA
>JALTIG010000080.1 GCA_027004185.1 bacterium
AAAGAGAGCGGGCTAAAGGAAATTATAAGGAAAACCACCAGAAAAAGGCGTCCAATATAAGTGCGGTAAATACCTTTCATTCTGCCTCCAATTTTTTATGCATGCAACCAGTGCCCATGCGCCTCCTCCCGGGAAGAAATCTTTATCCCCGGAACATGGAGAAGTCCGGTATGCGTTTGAGCGGACGGACGTGGGCTTTCCTTAATCCCAGGAACAATCCAGATAACCGTGGGGCCTACCCGCTCCGGTTGGTAGATCATCACAGACTGTGTTGTTTCGATCTTTTCAACAACAACACCGGATGTTGGCATCTTGTGACTTCCAAAGGGGAGAAACAGGGTCAAACCCAGGGCGATAAGGCAGAGGGCCAGAGCAGCTACAGGGATAGGGTGAAGTGTCAAAACCTTGAGCTTTTTCCACCAAGGAGCGGATACGGGAAAGGGAAGGATTTCAGCGGGTTGCTCAAGAGGCCACTTTTCTTGGATCCTGTGAAGGATCTCTTCGGTTGAAAGGGGGATTTCAGCGGGTATCAGGCTTGCAACCCTCATGCGGCGTTGTTCCCGTTTCAGCTCCAATAAACGGCGACAACGTGCACATGTCCGCAGATGGTCCTCGAAGGCATGAATCCTCTCAGGTGGCAACTCCCCATCCAAGTACCGATCCATATCCTTCTGGATCTTCCGACACCGTCTCATGCCGGTCCCCCCCATACCGGAGCAAGTAATTTCTGCATCTTTTTCCTCCCATAATGCAGGCGGGACATAATAGTCCCCACCGAGCATGACAGCAATTCAGCGATCTCCTGGTATGAAAGCCCTTCAATCTCCCTTAACACTAGGGTTGCACGGTGCTCAGGGGATAATTTCAAAAACGCCTCTCTAATATTTGCCTGCAATTCTTTGCGATAGGCCGCCTGAAAAGGGGACTCTGGGACATGGGATAAAATTGGGGATATATGCCCCCCCTTCTCATAGAGCTTCCCTTCTTTTAAACTCACGCGAGGTTCTGATTTCCTTTTCCTTAGCATATCAATGCAGGTGTTAACAGTCACACGATATACCCAAGTTGAAAAGTTTGCCTCTCCTTTGAAGGTATCCATCTTTTCATAAAGCTTCAAAAACACCTCTTGGGTAATGTCCCTAGCATCCTCTGCATTCTGGACGATCCCATACGCCGTATGATAGACCCTGGGACGATATTCATCAACGATCTTCCTTAACCCCGTTCTCTGACCTACGCTCGATGGAGAAGGAATGCTTGCCTTTTTAATTTTCCCATACATTTGACGAACCCGAGCAATGAATTATTCATCATTGTCTACTAAATTTCCTTTTGATTTATTTTAGACTTTTTTTGAGCAGGATGCAAGGAATTTCCAGACATCATTGGAGAGAAACTCCGAGCTATCCCACCTCATTCTCAGCCCTTTCCTCTACCCCATGATAGAGAAAACACCGGACGAAATGGCCCCGTTCCACTTCTACCAGGGCAGGAGCCGATTTCATACATATCTCTCTTCTCATGGGACAGCGTGGGTGAAACAGACAACCGGTCGGCAGATTGATGGGATCCGGCATTTCCCCTTTCAGGCGGATGACGGGACGCTGTTTTTCAGGGTCCGGAACAGGGGACGCAGCAAGCAGGGCCTGTGTATAGGGGGAACGGGGATCTTCATAAAGAACATCTTTGGGGGCAAGTTCAAAAATCTTTCCCAGATACATTACAGCAACCCGGTCACTGATAAATTGAACCACATGCAAGTCGTGTGAGATAAACAGATAGGTTAGGCTCAGCTTCTCTTGGAGTTCAAGAAAGAGATTTAAAACCTGGGCCTGGATAGAGACATCTAAGGCTGAAACCGGTTCATCACAGACAATCATATCCGGATTCAGGGCCAGGGCTCGCGCCAATCCAATACGCTGACGTTGCCCCCCACTGAATTCATGAGGATACCGTCTCGCGTGATCAGGCCTAAGCCCCACCAGGCTTAAGAGTTCCTTTAACCTTTTCCCCCTTTCTTTGGCTGTTCCGACCTTGTGCACCACCAAGGGCTCCTTGATAATGCTCCCAACCTGCATCCGAGGATTAAGTGATGAAAAGGGATCCTGAAACACAATCTGGACCTTGCGACGAAAATCCCTGAGGTCCTCCTTCCCAAGCATTGCCAGATCCTTGCCTTCAAAAAGGACCTTTCCAACATATCCTTCCTCCAGCCTCATGAGGATACGCCCGAACGTAGATTTTCCACACCCTGATTCCCCTACCAGCCCAAGAGTTTCCCCTCGTATAACCGAAAGATCTATCCCGTTTAAGGCATGGACCCCCACCGCCTCGGAACGGGAAAAGGCGGATCTTACCGGGTAGAGCTTATAAACCCCTTTGGCTTCAAAAAGCGTATCACCCTGAATGATTGAGAACCTCCCGTCTCTTTCTTTCCGAATATAGCCAACACCTCACGGAGTGCCGGGAAAAAGAATCTACCTTTATCATGGGAGGGGTAGACCTTTCGCATATTTCAAATGCCCGGTTGCATCTGTCTCGGAACATACACCCTGTCGGAAGAACCGTTAAATCTGGTACCATTCCTGGGATAGCAGGGAGAAAACGCTTCCCTTTGACTTGTACATAACGCCCGGGAAGGGAATTAAGCAACCCCTGCGTATAGGGATGGAGGGGTGATCGAAAAAGTTCAGATGTGGGGGCCTCTTCCACAATGCTTCCTCCATACATCACCACCACCCATTGGGAATTCTGTGCCACGATCCCCAGATCGTGAGTGATCAAAAGAACGGACAACCCCATCTTCTGTTGGAGCTCCCTGATTAGATCGAGGATCTGCGCCTGGATTGTGACATCTAGTGCTGTGGTGGGTTCATCGGCTATCATCAATTCAGGATTGCATGCCAGGGCCATAGCTATCATGACCCGTTGCCGAAGACCCCCGGATAGTTCATGAGGATAAGCCCTCAGGCGATTTACAGGAGATGGAATTCCGACCATTTCCAGCAGTTCAACCGCTCTCTTCTCAACCTCCGGTCCCGACATCTCTGGAAAATGGGTTTCAAGCATCTCCCGGATCTGGAAACCTACCCTAAAAACGGGGTTGAGGGAAGTCATGGGATCCTGAAACACCATCGAAATGTGCCGCCCACGCACGCGCCTCATAGCCTCCTCTGAAAGCGAGAGAAGGTTTCTATCCTTAAACCGGATAATCCCTTTCTTTATCCGTGCGGGTGGGATCGGAAGAAGCCGAAGAATAGATAGGGCTGTTGCACTCTTCCCGCACCCGGATTCCCCTACGAGACCTACCGTTTCTCCCTTACCAATCTGCAAGCCCACATCATTGATGGCATGGATGTCACCTTCAGAGGTTTCAAAAGAGACCGATAAGTTCTCAATACTTAGAAGTATCTCTTTCTTCCGCATCCCTGCCCTTTCCGGGGATAAAACAAAAGTCCTCCCCACCTGTTTATCAACCTCATTCTTCAAAGTCAATTCATTGCCTCCGCCACCGTGTCACAAACCCAAAGAACCCTTCGTTGACCTCGTGGAGAGAACGCGTTAAAAATTCCCCATGGGTAATCCTGAAATCATCCGGATCGAGGCCTCTGCTGGCTCAGGAAAAACATTTCACCTTTCCAGCCGATACCTCCAGCTCGTTAACGATATCCTTTCCACACCTGTGGGTGGCGCAGCTTTCTTGCCCGCCGAAGCATGTCGACAAAAACAGGGACCGAAGATCCAACCCAACAGCATCTCCTCGATCCTAGCCATTACCTTTACCAACAAGGCCGCTGCCGAGATGAAGGAGCGAATCCTTCTCACCCTCAAAGAGATCGCCCTAAAGGGAAAGATGCCCGAAGGGATTTCCATCCCTCGCAATATAGCAAGGCAGGCCCTCTTTCACCTGATCGAACATTTTTCCGATTTCAACGTGATGACCATCGATGCCTTCATGAATACCCTTCTCAAAGCCTTTGCCGTTGAAGCGAACCGGTTCCCAGATTATGAACTCAGTTTCAACCCGAAACAACTCTACACCTTGACTCTGGACCGCCTAATGGAGGGGAGGGATAAGGTTGCATCCAGTTTTCATTCATTCCTGGAGTATCTTCTGACCGTGGAACGTCGGAATGGCTTTGATCCGGAGAGAATGATCCGCCAAACCCTTTCCAAATTGAGATACCAAGAGAAGCATCCCGACTGCCTGACAAGAGGTCCCACCTTTAGCTTCGACGAGGAGGGGGAATGGAAGGAGATCAAGACGTTAATCGCAGACTTTTATACTGAGCTCCTGCAGATCCAGAAGGATTTGGGT
>JALTIG010000081.1 GCA_027004185.1 bacterium
GCACTACATCTACAGAACAACATCCTGTTCATACGTATTCTGCTCCTGGCACATATTCTGTGAAGCTTGTTGTGACTAACAAAGAAGGTCTTACAGATACAACATCGATGGATTATACAGTATTTCATCCACCAGTTGCCAGCTTCACATGGACCCCGTCCGTACCCAATGAAGGACAGTATACCTATTTCACCGATACCTCAACCGATACAGATGGCGTAATCGTTGCCTGGGAATGGCAGTTTAGTACTGTATCTAATACAAGTCAGACCCCGTACTACAGTTTTCCTGATAATGGGAATTATTCTGTTACTCTTAAGGTCACAGACAGTCAGCTCGTGACTGCTACTGTAACGGATACAATAACTGTGCTGAATGTGGCGCCGTCGGTTGAGCTTTCTGATCAAACGGTCTACCTGGGAGGTCCTGTTATTATTTATCCCTCTGTTAACGATCCTGGTTCTGCCGATCGACCTACGTTAACCTATCTCTGGGATCTTGGAGATGGCAACACTTCCAGTTATAGTAACCTGAACTACACTTTTCCCGATACAGGTATGTACCATGTTACACTTACGGTTAGTGATAAAGACGGGGGTGTTGGCTCAGATACTGCAGTGCTTACTGTGAAAAAACGTCCCACAACTCTCACTTACATTGGAGAACGCACTAAAGAGAAGGGACAGTCTGTTGTGCTGCGGGCTCAATTGTGGGATGATATTACGAAAAAGACTGTTGCAGGTAAAACTGTTCTGTTTACTCTGGGTAATCTCAATCTTAGTGCCATTACGGACGAAAACGGCATAGCTGAAGTTAATCCGACTTTTGAAAATGAGCCTGGCATCTATACTGTAACTGCGACATTCAGCGGAGATTCTACATATCTGAAAAGTTTAGATGCTGAGCCATTTGCTACCTCCCGTTTCTTTCCTACTATAGTTCAAGCGGCTGTCGATTCAGGCCTTCAATGGCTGGCAGAGAGACAGGAGGCAGATGGTTCCTGGGGGAGTGGCAGGAGGTGGAATGCTTCTGTAGGAAGGACCGGTTTTGCAGTTTTGATTTTTGAAACACACGCAGTACAGCAGCATGTAGATCCGCTCGAGCCGAGCTACCAGTATTATAATCAGGTCAGAAAAGGATTAGACTATCTTTTTTCCAGAGCATACGTTAAGGCTATTACCCAGCAACCTGCTGGAAATCCAGATACAGACGGTGATGGTATCGGTGTTACTGTATATGGTTCAAGCCATGAAATGTATGAGCTAAGCATTGCTACAATGGCTATTTCTGCAAGCACTCATCCTGAAATGATTGTCAATGTTCCCCAGAGCCAGGTAAACGGTTGGACATACAGAGACGTGGTGAGTGATATAGTGGACTATATCGGATATGCGCAAAATGATCCTGCTACGGGGAATTCCCGCGGAGGTTGGCGATATGGGGCAAATTATTTCAACAGCGATAATTCTGTTTCCGGTTACATGACTCTGGCTCTTGCCTATGCTGAGAGTCCTCCACCTATTGGTTTTGGACTTCATATTCCCCAGTTTATAAAAGATGAGTTTAAACTCTGGCTAAGCTATATCCAGTATAATAATCCTTCAGACCAGAGATACGGCGGTTCAGGTTATAATGTACCCGATTATGCGGTAAACATTCTCAAAACAGGTAATTTGTTACAAGAACTTGCCTTTGTAGGTGACACACTGAATGCAGAGAGTATTCAAAAGGCTATTTCTTATATCGAAAGGTATTGGAATGAGCCTAATATGGATCCGGGATGGAAGCAAATGAACTGGCTTGCTCCAAACATGCAAGCCGCATATACCTTAATGAAAGGACTGGAAGCTATTGGAATTAACTATGTTGACATTAACGGACATGATGACGACTGGTATGTTGATATTGCTACGGCAATTCTTAACTCGCAAAACAAAGATGGTTCCTGGTCTTATAAAGGCATCGAATTCAGTGATGAAGTGCTGGAGCCGGAATGGGCGCTTCTGATTTTACAGAGAGAGGCACCTCCAATACTGAAATATGATTTAACTATACAATTTACAGATTCGTTATCAGGCAAACCAATTGGTAGAGCCAGTGTAGAAGTGATTGGTCCTGAAATGCGTACAGGGATAACTGACAGCACAGGGACTGTGGAATTCCCTGAAATGCTTGTTGGCGATTATGAAATTACTGCTAATGCCGAGGATTATCACCCGGTTTCAGAAACCGTTTCATTGAATGTGGAAACACACATACGAGTCAATATGATGCCAGTTAACCGGAGGCCAGAACTTGCTTCAATTACAGATCAGACCATGGACGAGGGAGACACACTGAACGTCTCGATTACTGCTGCGGATCCTGACAGCGATGCACTCACCCTGACAGTTACTAATCTTCCTGAATTTGGCACTTTTACAGATAGTGGTAATGGTGCTGGCAATATTGTTCTTAAGCCGGGTTTTGAAGATGCCGGTGAATATCATGGTATCACTGTGACGGCGTCCGATTACGCATTAACAGACACAATCACCTTTGATTTGACTGTCATCGATGTGAACCGTCCTCCCAGTATCAGCATTCCGTCAACAGCTCTGTTAGATGAAGGCGATACGTTAAATATAACCGGTACCGCTTATGATCCAGATGGAGACACATTGACACTTACTATTCAATACGGTGATGGATCAGCAGCGGAGACAACTGTGTTAATTCCAGGCGATTCAATCACCCTGAATCATAAGTATCTGGACAATGGCGATTATAAGGCTGTTGCGTTTGTGGAAGATAGATTGGGTGGCAGCAATGCGGATACAGTGACAGTTCAGGTTAAAAATGTGCCGCCTTCAGTGAACGCATCAATCGATCCCATCTATGTAGACCCAATGCAACCAGTGCATTATTCCGGATCTTTTACAGATCCGGGTGAACTCGATACCCATACAATAACCTGGTATTTCAGTGACAGCACATCGGCAGAAGGTTCATTAAATGTCTCTCATACATATTCACTGGGCGGTATTTTCCACGATACACTCAAAGTGGTTGACAAGGACGGTGGGAAAGGTGTTGCAGAGGTGATTGTGAAGGTACGCTGCAGTTTGTATCCTATTGCCATGTATGTGAGTACCATTGCAAATATATCGCCAGGTGAACTTCTTACTGATGTTTATCAAGGCAGTGGGTCGGGTAATTTTGGCTGGCTAAGCTGGACAGGTCGGCCAGATGTCAACACACTGGTTCAGAGTTTAATCCCTCCAGGAAATAGTAATACATACGTCAATCCTGATGACCCCCAGGATACAACCATTTCAATAGGCGACTGGGTGTCTGGAAAACCAGGGGTCAGCAACAGTAAAAAAGTTCGTGACGCCCTTGATAATTTAAAGGATATGATTATAACTGTTCCATTGTGGGATGAAGCTCAGGGTAATGGGAAGAACCTAAAGTATAGAGTTGCAGGCTACGCTTATATTCAGATTGTAGACTATCATCTTCCCGGCGCCAATAGAATTTCTGCAATATTCTGGGGACTTGCCAATTGTCCGGAAGAGGTTGTGGAGGAGAATAATGGGGAATAAAAAATAATCGTTGTTGCAACTAAACCGGAGATAAGATAACCTGATTACGAGAGAGAAAATCCTTCAACTATACTCAGAAGGAGGCAATTCCAATTAAATTCAGAAGGGGTAAGTCTGTAGGCGATGCCATAGAGTCTCACCCTGGCTACAGGAACATACAATTAAAACGAAAGAATTTATGAGCTTACTCGGATAATATTAGTTGGTTGATTTATTTATTGTAATCCTTGAAATATCTCGGAGGGAATTCATGTCCGTTCAGCATTTCTTTCAGGACCGCAGAGTAAAAATAACTTCTGTTATACTGATCCTTGCATTTTTTATCAATTCCATGCCTGTTTATGCTTTTGACAGGGTATTGAAAAAAGGGTGGAATTTAATTTCAATTCCTGAAGTGGTCACGAATACTGACCCTGCTGTGGTTCTGAAGTCCATAGAGGGAAACTATGATCGAGTATTAGCCTACGATCCCGTTGATGCATCTGATCCCTGGAAAGAGTATGACCCTTCTGATCCTTCCTCAAGTGATCTGACAGCCATTGATCAACGTATGGGGCTGTGGGTTCATATGACTGATGAAGATACTTTAACATGTAACGGGGCCGTGCCCTCGAGTACTGTTATTCAACTTAAACAGGGATGGAATCTCGTCGGCTACCCAATGGATAGCCCCAGAGCAGTGGATTCCACTCTGGTATCCATTAAGAATAAATACGATAGGGTGTTTA
>JALTIG010000082.1 GCA_027004185.1 bacterium
AAAATTGTGCCTCTTAAATTATGGCATCTCGGGAACATCTAAAAAATGGGGGAACTCCAAAATCTTCCCATTTCTTGCAAAAAAGAGTTGAGTGTGTTAAACAATATAGATTATTATGTGTTTGAAAAGGCATTAAAAAACAAAAAAGGAGGTCTAAAGGTTTATGCAGATTGAAGAGAAATTTACTGTCAAGGCACCTGCTCAAAAGGTATGGGATTTTGTCATCAACCCTGAATTGATTGGGCCTTGTATCCCAGGGCTCGAAAAAATCGATATCCTCGATGAAAACACATACGAAACGGTCGTCAAAGTCAAGGTTGGCTTTATCAAGGTTAAAATGAATACCAAAACCATCATTATAGAAAAGAATCCTCCATACCATATGAAAACCGTGTCCGATGGGAGGGATACTCTCAAGGCTGGGGAAGTTCACCAGGAAATGACTGTGAATATCAAAGAGCTATCGGACAGCACCTGCGAGATCTCCTACAGTGCCAATGTTCGCGTTACTGGAAAGCTGGCAACCTTTGGAGAGAAAATTATGCGTTCAACGACCAAAAAACTTTCAGATCAGTTCATCAAAAATCTCAGGTCAAAATTGGAAGAATAAAACAAGGGCAGGAGGGAAATAAGAGAATGAGAGATTTCGATTATATTGCACCGAAATCGGTGGAGGAAACGCTCAAAGTCCTTTCCGAATATGGGGATGACGCCAAAATTATCGCGGGAGGACAATCTTTACTTAACATCCTAAAACAGAATCTTATGGCCCCTGAAATCTTAGTGGACATTAAAAATCTCTCGGAACTTGATTATATCACATACGATGAAAAAGAGGGGATGAAAATCGGGGCTACAACCACACATCACTCGGTTGAGGTATCCCCTCTTGTCATCAAGCATTACCCCATTCTTTCCGAGATGGAGCACACACTTGCCTTTCCCCAAACACGAAACTGGGGAACTATCGGTGGCAACCTATGTATCCAAGACCCTACGGGTGACGTGGCCCCCGTTCTTATCGCCCTCAAGGCAACTGTCAAAATTCTGGGGCCCGATGGAGAACGGATTTTACCCATGGAAGATTTTTCCGTCGATTATTATGAAACCGTCCTGGAAGATGGAGAAATTCTTGCAGAAATACAGATTCCTCCCATAGCACCCAGGACAGGCGTCGCTTATTCTAAATTCAGGATTGTAGAGGGAGACGCACCTATTGTGGGGGCTGCCGTATCCTTTACTCTGAATGAAGATGAAACCTGTGCAGATGCGCGCGTTGCCACCAACGGTACTGCCCCGATCCCCCTGCGAATACCGGATGCCGAAGCGGTTTTTAAAGGCAAAAAGATTACAGACGATCTTATCATAGAGGCAGTAGAGATTGCTGGAGAGGCTATGGAATGTATTCCGGACATCGTGGCCTCTGATGAATACAAGAAAAGAGTCGCCAAGGCTTATGTGAAACGGATGGCCAGAAAGGCCCTGTCGCAGATTCAATAAAAAGGAGGAGAAACAAGCCGTGAAAAAGATTCTTAACTTCGTCTTGAATGGTCAGCCCTATGAGGTTGCAGTCAAACCGAAGACTACGCTCATAGAATTAATCCGGGAAGAGATTGGTCTTACTGGACCTAAAATAGGTTGTAACGAAGGGGCTTGCGGTGCATGCACCGTCCTTGTTGATGGAAAGGCCGTCTATAGCTGTTCAGTTCTTGCCCTGCAAGTGGAGGGGAAACATGTAGAAACGGTTGAAGGCTTGGCGGATGGTGAAAAGCTCCATCCTCTCCAGGAAGCCTTTCTGGACAACGGTGGATATCAATGCGGATTCTGTACCCCTGGTATGCTCATGGCCGCCAAGTCACTACTTAATGAAAACCCCAACCCCACAAAAGATGAGATCCGTCACGGGTTGTCAGGAAATCTTTGCCGCTGCACGGGATACGTTCGCATTGTCGACTCTGTCGAGGATGCTGCACGAAGAATGAGAAAAGAAGGGGGGGTGGAATCATGAGCAAATATTCTGTCATTGGAAAATCCGTGAGGAGAATCGACGGCTACGAAAAGGTTACGGGAGCAGCCCAGTACACGACTGACATTAAACTCCCAGGAATGCTAATCGGAAAAATGTTGCGAAGTCCTCATCCGCATGCCAAGATCCTCAATATCGACACCAGTGCAGCTGAGAGGCTTTTGGGCGTTAAAGCTGTCATCACTGGACCAAGGGATACCCTCGGCGTCAAGTATAGCAACTGGCGGCGGTACCCCCACCTTATGGATGAAACAGCCCTCGCAATGGACCGCGTGCGTTATATTGGGGAACCTGTTGCTGCAGTAGCCGCCATTGATATGGACACGGCTGAAGAGGCCTTAAGCCTCATTCAGGTCGATTATGAAATCTTGCCAGCCGTGTTTGACCCGCTGGAGGCTATGAAGGATGGTGCACCCCAGATTCATGAAGGTCCAACGGTCCGTAACAATGTAAGCGAAGCCCGTCACTTTGAGTTTGGCAATGTGGATGAGGCCTTCAAAACCTGCGATTATGTGCGTGAAGATACCTTTTATCTCCATCCTGTGATCCATGCCTTTATCGAGCCCTACAATTCAGTTGCACTGTACGAAAGGGATGGGCACCTTACACTGTGGACAACCACCCAGACCCCCTATTATGTTCAGACGCTTCTCGCCATGACCCTTGGACTCAAGGAAGGCAACATCCGCGTTATCAAACCCCACGTGGGAGGAGGGTTCGGTGGAAAGATGGAGCTCTTCTCGGATCAGTATGTGGCAGCTCGACTTTCCATGAAAACCGGAAAACCTGTTAAGGTTGAACTAACCAGAGAAGAGTGCTTTGAGGGTGGAAGGCGTCGCCATCCCATGTATTACACTCTGAAAACAGGATATATGAAGGATGGAACTCTCATAGCTAAAGAGGCCAAACTCTACACGGATGGGGGTGCATATAACGCAATGGGCCCCACATCTCTTTATCTCTCCGGGTTTTTCCAGATGTTCCCCTATGCCATTCCAAATTATAGGTATGATGGGTTTCACGTCTATACCAACAAAACGCCCGCCACGGCCATGCGCGGATTCGGTGGACCCCAGGCCGAGTTTACATGTGATTCCCAAATCGACATGATCGCGGAGCATCTTGGTATAGATCCCGCGGAAATCCGTCTGAAAAATAGGATGAAACCGGGGCATGTTATCCCCGGTCTCGCAAAAGTAGAAAGTTGCGGCATCAAAGAATGCATCGAAAAGGCCATGGAAAGTACTGGCTGGAAGGAAAAGAAAGGGAAACTTCCGCGAGGACGGGGCATTGGCATGGGATGTTACGGATTCATGTCCGGAGGTGTTTTTAATTGGATCAATTCTCCCTATGCCTATTCAGGCGCTATGGTACGCGTTAACGTGGATGGTACAGCAAACATCTATATCGGATCAGCAGAGATTGGGCAGGGATCCGATACCGTCGCCGCCCAGATCGTCGCAGAAAAACTTGGGATCCCCATGAGTGACATCAATGTCATCCGAGGAGACACCCATACCTGTCCCCCCGACCTGGGTGCCTGGGGAAGCCGGCAGACCCTGATGGTAGGCAACGCACTCATCATGGCGTGTGACCAGATCTTGGAAAAACTTTACAAGGCGGCAGCCACCCTAATGGGTCCCAACGTGGTTTATGACTATGCCGCAAAGGATGGCCGGATCTTCATCAAGGAACGCCCGGAACGCGGAATAGAATTCGAGGAAGTGGTAAAGGCAGCAATTCGCGCTGAAGAAGGAAATCAACTCATTGGCCGCGGATATTACACGCCGCATGATAAGGGGATGGTTTCCCCTGCTTATAGCTTCGGAGCCCAAGTTGCGGAAGTCGAGGTTGACGAAGAAACAGGTAAGGTCACCTTGATTCAGGTAACCACGGCGCACGACTGTGGTCAGGTCATCAACGAATTGGGCGTAGAAGGCCAGTTGGAAGGTGCTTTCGTAATGGGACAGGGATACACTCTATCAGAAAATTTAGTCACGGACCAGGGAAAAATTCTCAACCCCTCTTTTGTGGATTACAAACTTATGCGTGCACCAGATGTGCCAGAAAACTTTACTTCCCTAATGGTGGAAACCTACGAGCCTGAAGGCCCCTTCGGCGCCAAAGAGGCGGGGGAAGGCCTTACCAACCCCAACGCCGGGTGTATCGCCAACGCGATTTATGATGCTGTTGGGGTCAGGATCACCGACATGCCCATCACTCCGGAAAAAATACTTAAGGCACTGGACGAAAAGCGCAAAAAGGAAGGGAAAAAATAGAGCCAT
>JALTIG010000083.1:0-4100 GCA_027004185.1 bacterium
GTATTGAATAAGCCTGACTTCTTTAACACGCGTGAAATTGAGGTGATGCATGATCACCCATCCATCGGTTACGAAATTCTTTCCCGGATAGAGGGAATGGAAGAGATTGCACGTATCGTGAGGCATCACCATGAAAGATATGACGGTAGAGGTTATCCTGATGGGCTTTCAGCTCAAGATATTCCCCTTGAAAGCAGAATTATGGGTGTCGTGGATGCGTTCGATGCCATGACGACAGACCGTCCCTACAGGAAAAGATTGAGCTTTGAGGAAGCATGCCGTGAAATCTTGCCACTTGCTGGTGTGCAGTTTGATCCTGAAATAGTGAACGCCTTTATAGAATATGTCTCACAAGAATTGAGCGAGTCTATGAACACATGATGTAAGTCAGATAGGTCTTCTTTAGAGCTTAGGATTGTTCCTCATATCCTGAGGTATCACACAATCTTATGGAGTCAGAGATTCTTGACTTTTTAGGGGGTGTGAAATACGCTTAGATGGATTTGCTCTATCAACCGTAAAGGAGGAACCGGATGGATTTTCGCCTGACGAAAGATCAGCAGTTTTTCAAGGATAATGTGGCAAAGCTTGTAGACAGGATGATCAAGCCAAAGGCCGAAGAGATAGATGTAAAGGATGAGATCACGACGGATATTATTCGAGAGATGGGGCGCTTGGGGTACCTGGGAATTCGCTATCCTGAGTCCGTCGGCGGGATGGCGGCCGATATGGTGACGTATGCTCTCTTCATTGAAGAGATTGCCCGGGGTTCTTTGAGCGTAGGCGCGAATATTGCCATGCAAACCCTCATGGGGACAGATTTTATCTTTCGGTTTGGTTCGGATGAGGTCAAGGAACGATGTTTCTTCCCTGCCCTGAGGGGAGAGAAACTAGGCACCATCGCCTTTACGGAGCCCAATGCTGGTTCAGACCTGGCCAATATACATACCACTGCCAGAAAGGAAGGGGATTATTATATTGTTAATGGACAAAAGACCTGGATTACGAATGCGACCGTGGCAGATTTTGCTACTGTTGTGGCCTCGACAGACCGTTCAAAAGGGCTTAAGGGGCTTGGGTTTTTTCTTGTAGAGCGTAGTACCCCCGGCTACAATGTAGGCAAAAAGATCCATAAACTCGGAACCCGTGGCTCTGAGAACACGGAGTTAACCTTCGATGATTGTCGGATCCCCGCGGAGAACTTATTGGGTGAGGAAGGAAAAGGCGTGATTTACCTTGGACAGATCCTTGCGGATATAAGGATCATGACGGGTGCTCTGGCACTGGGCCTCGCCAAAACAGCCTTTGAGGACGGCTTGCAATATTCTAAGGATCGTACCGCTTTTGGTCGTCCCATCGCGAAATTTCAGTTGATCGCGGCGAAACTGACCGATATGTATATGAACTATGAGGCGGCTCGGTTAATGGTCTACAAGGCAGCTTGGTTGAAGGATAACAACCTCCCTCATACCAAGGAGGCGGCCAGTGCTAAGATGTTCGCTGTCGAAATGGCGTGTAAGGTAGTGGATGAGGTGACCCGAATTTATGGCGCCTATGGATTTGCCATGGAATATCCGGCGCAGCGTTATTTTAGGGATGCCCGTTTTCTTCTGTATGGTGGTGGGACCCATGAAATCCTCAAAACAGTGATTGCCCGGGAGCTGACAGGAAGGTTATAAAATGTAAAATCATCGTCACAATAGAACATGAGCATCATTCAGTTCAAGGGCAGGAAAGCTTGAGATCCAGGGATACTTTGGTAAAGAGCATTTGGGATTTGGAGGTTTTTCGTCGAACATCAACGTAACGTGAGGATGAAAGATGGAAGAGAATAAGAAAAGAAAGATTAGGATAATTGTGGCAAAACCGGGCCTGGATGGGCACGACAGGGGAGCCAAGGTCGTTGCCCAGGCACTGAAGGAAGCTGGGATGGAAGTGATTTACACGGGTTTGCACCAGACAATCGACCAGATTGTCCAGACCGCCCTTCAGGAAGATGTGGATGTCATTGGATTAAGTATCCTTTCGGGGGCCCATCTTCCGATCTGTGAAACCCTGCTGGACAAGATCAGGGAGAAGGGAATGCGTGATGTAAAGGTGGCTGTCGGTGGGGTGATCCCGAGACGGGATGTGGAGAAATTGAAAACTATTGGGGTAGATGCCATTTTCCCTGGTGGAACTCCCTTTGACAAGATTGTGAAAGAGATCCGGGAAATCGCTGAAAAGTAAAGGCCGCAGCGGTCAAATTCCTCTCAACGATGCCGAGTCTGCCTTGATGATCAATTAGGTACATTCTGGAGGGAACTATGGGTGTTGCATATTATACCAAGGATGAGAAGGACAGGGTGATGGATGTTACCCTGCAGTCCGGCTTGAAGGTTAAGCCAGTTTACACGCCGGAGGACTTGAAAAAAATTGGGTTTGAGTATGAAAAGGATCTGGGAGATCCCGGCCAGTATCCCTACACGAGAGGGATTCACCCGCAAGGGTACCGGAGCCGTGCCTGGACCACCCGACAGTACACAGGGTTTGGAACCCCCGTCGAAACAAACGAACGCTTCAAATTGATGATTTCGCACGGGCAGACAGGGCTCAATGTCGCCTTCGATTTGCCCACACAGATGGGATACGACTCAGACGATCCTCGGGTTACTGGGGAAGTGGGTCGTGTTGGGATGGCTGTGGATACCCTGCGGGATTTCGAGATCGCCTTTAAGGATATCCCTCTCGACCGGATTGGGGTGGGACTAACCATCAATGCCGTGGCTTCTATCATGCTGGCCATGTTCCAGGCAGTGGCGGAAAGGTATGGTTACAAAAAAGACCAGATCAGTGCCACGCCGCAGAACGATATCCTGAAGGAGATTATTGGGCGTGGGACGTGGATTTTCCCAGTCAGGCCATCGATCCGATTGATCGGAGACACCATAGAGTATTCCATGAATGAACTTCCCCGGTGTAATCCGGTCAGTGTCTGCGGGTATCATATCCGAGAGTCCGGTGCGACACCGGCACAGGAAATCGGGTTTGCCATTCAGATTGCCAATACTTACATCGACAATGTCCTGGAACGTGGATACCATATCGATGATTTCGTCCGCCGTTTCTCCTTCAATTTTAACGTGTTTGGGAATCTTTGGGAACAGGTAGCCAAGTTCAGGGCAGGCCGAAAGCTGTGGGCGAAAAACTTGAAGGAGAAATATGGCGCGAAAAATCCCAAGAGTATGTTTCTGCGGGGGCTGTTCGGAGGAGGAGGGTATGGACTTACGAAGAAAGAGCCAGAAAACAATATCGTCCGAGGGGCTTTTTACGCCCTGGCTGCAGCCCTGAGTGGGGCACAGACCATCGCCCTCTGCTCTTATGACGAGGCCTATACAATTCCGACCCCGCATTCGGCCCTGCTTTCCCTGAGAACGTTACAGATCGTTATGGAAGAGGTAGGGTTAAGAGATACGGTGGATCCGTTGGCTGGTTCCTACTTTATCGAGACTCTGACCAAACAGATGGAGGAAAAGATCGTCGAAGAGATGGAACGGATCGACAAGATGGGTGGAATGGCTGAGGCGGTTGAACAGGGTTTTGTTCAGAAATTGGTGGCACAACAGGCCTATCAGTTTGAAAAAGACCTTCAAACGGGAAGGCTCAAAAAGGTCGGGGTGAACCTTTACGCGGATGAATCGAAGAAGGAAGAGGATGTGGAACTTCATGAATACAACCCAAGCGTGGTGGACCAGCAGATCGAACGGCTTAAAGAGGTGAAACGGGAACGGGATGACAGGGAAGTCGCGAGAACTCTCAAGGAACTGAAGAAGGCGGCGGAAGAGGGGAAGAATGTAATGCCCTATTTGGTAGATGCCGTCAAGGCGTATGCAACGGTGGGAGAGATGACCAACGTCTTCCGAGAGGTCTTTGGAGAATTCAACGAGCCGAGGATCGTGTAATGGCCTTTGACCTGACGGGGCGGGTTGCCTGGGTGACCGGAGGCGCGCGTGGGATTGGAGCTACTGTGTGTAAGGTCTTCGCGAGTGCGGGGGCCCAAGTGGCCGTGATGGATGTGGATGTCAGCTCCCTCGCGGATTTTGAGAAGAGGTTCCCAGACC
>JALTIG010000083.1:4110-12293 GCA_027004185.1 bacterium
TCCCAGACCTGGCGTCATCGGCAGAAACCTATCAGGGGGATGTGACGGATACTGTCTCCGTTCATCGGGTTGTTGAGGCGATAGAGTCCCGCCAGGGACCGGTGGATATCCTGGTCAACAATGCGGGCATTATCCGTGACCGGATGTTTCACAACCTTTCCATAGAAGATTGGCGGGAGGTGTTGGAAGTCAACCTTACAGGCACCTTTAACTGTAGCCGGGCAGTTATCGATGGAATGGCTGAAAGGGGATTTGGAAGGGTGATTAACACCTCCTCTATCAGTTCCCTTGGCAATCCTGGGCAGGCGAACTACGCGGCGGCTAAGACTGGAGTGATTGGTTTGACGCGAACGTTGGCGCTTGAGTACGCGCCCTATGGGGTGACGGTGAATTGTATCGCTCCAGGCGCGACAAAAACGGAAATGACCCGTTCTCTGCCGTCCGATGCCATTGAAAGGTTTATCAGGAAGATTCCCATGAAACGAATAGCTGAGCCAGAGGAAATTGCGGTGGCACACCTCTTTCTGGCAAGCAAAGAGGCTCGGTACATGACAGGTCAGGTTCTGTTTGTTGATGGAGGCATCAGCATTGGTTTTTAATCTTAACGAGTTAACCGGGAGGAAACTATGAAATATAAGATAGGCATCGATGTGGGAGGGACCTTTACCGATTTCCTGCTGACCATGGAGGATGGGAGTTCCCAGATCTACAAGGTCTTGAATGCAGCGGATGATCCTTCCCGTTCAACCATGCAGGGGCTCCGGGAGATGGCAGAGGACCGAAGCATCAGCCTGGAAGAGTTCTTAAAGGACGTGACAGTTATCGTGCATGGAACCACCGTGACGACCAATGCCGTTTTGACATATTCCGGGGCCAAGACAGGACTTCTGACAACAAAGGGGGTGCGAGATGCCCTTGAGATGCGTCGTGGTATCCGGGAAGAGCAGTACAACAACCGGTATAAGAATGTAGAACCTCTGGTACAACGCTACCTCCGGCTCCCAGTGGATGAACGGATTGATTATAAGGGAGACGTAGTTAAGCCGATGAAAGAGGAAGATGTCCTTAACCAGGTGGCCTTCTTTAAGAGGGAAGGGGTAGAGGCTGTTGCAGTCTGCTTCATGAATTCCTTTGCAAATCTGGAACATGAAGTGAAGGCGGGTGAGATTATCCGAGATGAAATGCCGAACGTGTATCTGAGTCTCTCGGAGGATATTCTTCCCTCTATCCGGTTTTATGACCGTGTTAGCACAACCGTTCTGAATGCCTATGTGGGACCCATTCTTGGGCGATACTTGAATGCCCTACTTAAAAAATTGAAGGGTGTTAACTACCAGGGGGTACTGTTGATCATGCAGTCTAATGGAGGGGTTGTATCGCCGGAGATTGCCATGGAAAGGGCCGCCGTGACACTCCTGTCCGGGCCGGCCGGGGGCCCTGTCGCGGGGATTATGTATACCGACGCGCAGGGGTATGATGATTGTATCACAATGGATATGGGAGGAACGAGTTTTGATGTTGCCCTTATAAAGGAAAAGACCCCCATGGTGACAACGATGGGAGAGATCAACAAGCTTCGGATTGCCCTTCCTATGCTAAATGTGGTGACTATAGGGGCTGGGGGTGGGAGCATCGGCTGGATCGACGAAGGGGGTCTGCTGCGCATGGGTCCACAGAGTGCTGGAGCCAAACCAGGACCTGCCTGTTATAATCTTGGTGGAGAGGAACCCACCTGTACCGATGCGGACCTTGTATTGGGATACCTGGATAAGGATTATTTCGCTGGTGGGAAGATTCCCCTTGACCAGGGCAAGGCAGAAAGGGCCATCGAGGAAAAGATTGCCAAGAAACTTGGAATGGACCTCTACGAGGCCGCCCATGGGATGTATAACGTGATCAACGTGAACATGGCGGCAGCAGTAAGAGAGGCATCGGTCAAACAGGGCCAGGATCCCAGGGATTTCCCTCTGGTGACAGCAGGTGGTGCGGGACCGAATCATGCCTGTATGATCGCCCTGGAGCTTGAGATTCCGGTCATCCTGGTTCCACGTGAGTCCTCCATCTTTTGTGCCGCAGGGATGCTAATGTCGGATCTCAAACATGACTTTGTCCAAACATATGCCGTCAGAATGGAAGATATTGATGCAAAACGTTTCACAAAGTATTTCGAGGCCATGAAGCAGGAGGGAATCAAGCGTCTGCGGGAAGAGGGAATCCCCCAAGAGCGGATTGAATTTGTCTATTCCTTAGACCTCCGATATGTCAAACAGTACCACGAGGTCAACGTCCCGATTTCTGAGGAATTGGCAACGAAGGTGGATGTAGATGCTATGATAGAAAGGTTTCACCCCCAACACAACAAGCTTTATGGCTATGATCTGAAGGAGGAGGGAACTCCTGTAGAGCTGATTAACATGCGCCTGACCTGCATTGGGAAGACGGACAAGCCCAGGTTTTCACCCCAGGAGTATGATGGGGAGGATCCCTCCAAGGCCTTCAAGAAAAGGAGGAGGGCCTTTGTCCCAACCTGGAAACGGTTTGAAGAGGTGGATGTGTTCGACAGCTTCAAGCTGCGGTATGGGAACAAGATTGAAGGGCCAGCCATTCTGGAACAGGTGAATACCACAACCTTTGTGACACCGGAGTTTTCCGTCCTGGTAGATCGCTTTGGAAGTTACACCCTCTATCTTAAATCGCGGGAAGAAGAGGTGAAAGGGAGGATCTTAAAATGAATGAGGTAAAAATTGACAAGATACTGGTATCCATTCTACAGCGCAGGCTGAAATCGATTACGGAAGAGATGAGTATAGCCTTGATGATGACCACGCGTTCCCCTATCTTGTGTGAGGCGAAGGATTTTGTGACCGGGCTGTATGATCGGAACGGGAAGATGCTGGAGCAGACCGAAAACCTGCCCATTCTCTCCTTTTCGCTTGGGCCCGTGTGCGAATATATTATCAACTACTTCGGGGAGGAGATCTATCCCGGAGACGTGATCTTCCACAACGATGTCTTCTCCATGGGAAACCAAAATAATGATGTGGCCGTTTACAAACCCATCTTCTACAAGGACGAGCTGGTTGCCTGGTCCGCCTGCAAAGGGCACCAGGCAGATATTGGCGGGTGTGTGCAGGGAGGATACAACCCCAATGCCACAGAGGTATGGCAGGAGGCCCTGCGGATTCCACCCGTAAAGGTCTATGAAAAGGGGAAGTTACGGAAGGATGTTTGGGACCTGATTTTTGCCAACATCCGCCTGGATATCGTGGCGGAAGACATGAAGGCGGAGATTGGCAGTTGCGTGGTTGGAGAGCGGGAGCTGTTGAAGCTGATTGACCGATATGGTCTGGAATCCTTCGAGGCACACAAGAATTATCTCTTTGACTCGACAGAAAAGATGATGCGTTCCGAGATCGCTACCATCCCCAATGGCGTGTACAAGGGTGAATCCCGGGTCTTTTATGATGGCCGGAATCCGGGGTCTGTTTATGAAATCCATGTCACCATTACTGTGGAGGATGACGCTATTACCTTTGACTATACGGGAACCTCTCCCCAGACGGACGGGTTTGTGAACGGTACCTATACCTCGAGCGCCTCGGCGACTACCCTGACCTTTCTTCAGATGATCAACCCGAACATCCCGCATAACGATGGAATGGTGCGACCCATGAAGATTATCATCCCTGTAGGGACTATCCTCAATGCCGCCTACCCAAAGGCAACAACCTACGGAAATCACCTCTGTCCAAACAACGCCGATGCCATCATGCGGGCACTGGGGCCCGCAATACCGGACCGGGTAACGGCAGAATGGAATGAGCTCCTTTGCTCCCTGACGACAGCGATTGACCCGCGAAGGGGGGAACCTTATGTTGATATCGGTTTTATGGGGTTGAAGGGTGGCTCTGGAGCTATCAAGGGCTGTGACGGATATGATCATATCGGGATGATCGATGCCTCCGGCGGTGTCTTGGACCAGGATTACGAGATGTTTGAGCAGCAGACCCCTCACATCCTTCTGCTCCATGAGTATTGGCGGGATTCTGCCGGTGCCGGGCAGTGGCGTGGAGGTCTCGGGGTCGAAACGAAATTCAAGATTGGCAGTGACCATACCAAGGTGGTGACCTTTGGCGATGGAGATGTTGAGCCAGCCTTTGGCGCACATGGCGGCAAGGAAGGGACCTTGAACAAGATAGAGCTTCACTACCCGGATGGGGAGGTTTACAAGGCACTGTCGAAGGACCTGATCGAGGATGTGCCCGTCGGCACGATCTACTTTCAGCAGGCTGGAGGGGGAGGCGGTTATGGCCCTCCCTATCTTCGCCCCGTGGAGAAGGTCTTGAAGGATGTGCGTAACGACGTGGTTTCCGTGGAAAAGGCGAAAGAGGATTACGGCGTAGTCATCGATCCTGAGACCTTAGAGGTTGATAAGGATGCGACCGAGACCCTTCGGGCGCAGATGCAGTCTCAGGCATAGATCTTAATCTGACTGTTGGGCAGAAACCATAAGCATTCAGAAAGAGGAAGGATCCACAAGAGGATCCCCTTATTTTTCACGTTGCGGGGAGGGATGAATCTCCTCATGGTGTCCTAAGAAATAATGGTTACACGAGATATCGCCCGCAAAGGGATCCTTTATGTTGTTGCTACACCGATAGGAAACTTGGAGGACCTTTCGCCTCGGGCGGTAAAAACGTTGCAGATGGTCGATCTTGTGGCCTCCGAAGATACGCGGGTGACACGGAAATTACTCACGAGGTTTGGCATTAAAGCTCCCCTGATCAGCCTTTTCGAGCATAATGAAAGGAAACGGGTTTCGCAGCTCACCAGGCGGTTGGAAGAAGGAAAATCTGTCGCGCTGGTCAGTGATGCAGGAACCCCTCTTGTTTCAGACCCAGGTTATCGGCTGGTTAAAGAAGTAGTTGACAAGGGTTTCCGAGTGGTTCCCATCCCCGGTCCTTCTGCCCTGCTGGCGGCCCTGTCTGTATCGGGCCTGCCAACGGACCATTTCACCTTTGTTGGTTTTTTGCCGAGGAAGCAAACCAAGAGGAGAAGGGAATTGCAGCATTTGGCAGAGCTGTCCCATACCCTTGTTATTTATGAGTCCCCTCGCCGGATCCTCAAGACCCTGCGAGACATAGATGAGATCATGGGAAAGAGGCAAGTAGTTCTGTGCCGGGAACTGACAAAGAAGTATGAAGAGATTCTCCGTGGGCGTCCTTTAGAGATCTTAAGAAATCTTGAGGGTGGGACAATTAAGGGAGAGATAACCCTTGTGGTTGGAGGAGAGTCGCTGGGGAGAGACAGGGAGAATTCCCATGAAAATCCGCAAGCGTTTTTTCGTGAAGAATAGAAAGCCGAGAGCCTTGTCGCCTATTTCACTTGAAAAAAGGTTGATACTTTAATAAAATTGCGAAAGAAAAGATGTATGGATAGAAAGTAAAGAGAAAGGAGGTGGATAAATAAGTCATTTCAACGTGTCAATATGATAAAGGGAGGGTAGTATGAAACGAAAAAGGACTATTGCAGTTCTTATGATTGCTGGGTTGTTCCTGTTTGGACTGGCGCAAGGGGCAGTGGCTTCCCCCAAAGATGTACTAAATAAAGCGATTCATTATATCATCAAGGTTCAACAAGCCGATGGTGGGTGGCAGTTAATCGCTGGGAATGGTAAAACAGAAGTTGAAACAACAGCCTGGGCAACGCGTGCACTGCTTCTGGCAAAAGTGGATGAGCAGGCAGCCCAGAAGGGGATTGCCTTTTTGCTGAAACATCAGGATCCCTCCGGTTCCTGGGATAACAATATCGCCCATACGGCCTTTGCCATTTGGACCCTCGCGGAGGCGGAAGAGGGTAAAGATGCCATTGCGAAAGGGGTAACCTGGCTGTGGCAGACGCAGAAAAAGGACGGGGGCTGGGGTCGAAGCCCAAAAGGGCCCGATCTTTCCATCTATACGGCTGTAGCTATCCGTGCTCTTCTGGCTGCCGGACTTCCACCTGATGATTTGATGATTAAAAAGGGCGTGGAGTATCTTCAGTCTGTGCAAAACCCGGACGGTGGTTGGGGAGTCCCAAAGGGAGGTCGTTCACTATCCCTTTCAACAGCCTGGGCAATCTATGCCATGCTCGATGCGGGGGTTCCGAGACATAACGAGGTCATTCAGAGAGGCGTAAAATGGCTATTAAATGTTCAGCTTCAGCACAACGGTGGGTTTTGTTTCTTCAAGCTGATGCCCCCTGATGCTGAGTTGACCGCTTATAGCATTTTTGCCCTTTGCGCTGCGAATGTGAAACCAAAGGTTATCGATGATGCCTTGTATTACCTGGAGGCAATTCAGCTTCCAGATGGTGCATACATGAGTCGCGTGCCTATGGAGTTTAAGAAACGGAATAAAAAGAATACTCAAACGACCTGTTTTGTTGCCTGGGCCGTGTGGGATGCGATGACTTGGAAAGCGGCGGTGGAAAACAAGACAATTCTTTACCATAAATGATCCCCTTGTAAAAAACTGGCAAGTATTCAATCTGTTTCGAAGGGCGGGTAATACCCGCCCTTTTTATGGCCAAAAGTTATATATAGCATATTTCTATATTAAATATAGAAAATTATCAAAATTAATGATTTGACTAATCGTCTGTTTCTCCTATAATCAAGTAAAATTTTATTGGTAGGAGGAGAAAGCCATGGCTGTAGATAGACATCCAATGTGGGAATCATTGGGAATCGATCTCGAAAGGAACGATGAGTTTTTGGGGATGCTGGGGGATGTATATCCAGAGATGTATCTGAGTCAACCCAATCGCCCTAAGGGGATGGCTTACTTTGATGGGGTGACCTTTGACATTCACGGCGCCCCGATTCAGGAGATGCTGGATGAAAAGAAGGCAACCGGAGCACAGATTGTCGGATACTTCTGTATCTATGTGCCGGATGAGGTCATTTTAGCGGCGGGGGGGATTCCGGTTGGGCTGTGCGGAGGGTCCCAATACTCGTTTCCTGATGCGGACAAGGTCCTTCCGCGCAACATCTGTCCCCTGATTCGATCATATGTTGGGTTCAAGGTTGGAAAACTCAGTCCATTTTTTGAATCTTGCGATTTCCTGGTGGGGGAGACCACCTGCGATGCCAAGAAGAAGACATGGGAGATTATGAATGAGATACAACCGACCTACGTGATGGAACTGCCCCAGAGAAAGGGGGAAATTGACAGGCAGCTCTGGCGGCAAGAAATCGTTAATTTCATAAAAAAGATGGAGGATGCCTCGGGCATTAAGGTAACAGCCGAGGCTTTAAAGGAGGGTATCCGACGAATAAATGCCAAGCGTAAGGCCTTAAATCGATTGTATGAGACGCGAAAAAGTATTCCTTCCCCCATCAGCGGGAAGGATGCGTTGTTAATTTCACAGCTTGCATTCTATGATCAGGTCGATCGATTTACGGAGAAGGTCAATAATCTTTGCGTGGAGCTGGAAGGCCGTATTAAGAAAAAGGAAGGGGTTGTGGAAGGGAAAACTCCCCGTTTGTTTGTATCAGGCACCCCGCAGGTGATACCCAACTGGAAGATCCATCACATCGTAGAGACGAGCGGTGGTGTCGTGGTAGGGGAAGAGACATGCACAGGAATAAAGTATTTCATTGATCCGGTAGATGAATCCGGGGAGACGATGGATGAGCTTATAGACGCCCTCGTAGATCGGTATCTTTCCATCAATTGTTCCTGCTTTACTCCCAATGATGAACGTATTGACCAGGTCATTGAATGGGCGAGGGAGTATCATGCGGACGGGGTCATCTATTACGTGTTGCAATTCTGCCATGCCTGCAATGTTGAGTATGTAAAGATGGAGCGGGCGCTGAAAGATGCGGGGATTCCTGTTCTAAAGATAGAATCCGATTATGGAGATGAAGATACCGGGCAGATCAAGACCCGTATCGAGGCATTCATGGAACAAATCAGCCAATGAGGGGATGAAGATGGTTTTAGGAATTGACTTGGGCAGCCGGACAGTAAAAGCGGTACTTTTGAGGAACGGGGAAATAGAGGATTCTCAGATTGCCTTGGGAGGAAGCGACCCTTATGACACAGCGGTTTCACTGCTAAAAAAATACCCTAAATGCCCTGTAGTTGCTACGGGTTACGGTAGGCACGTTCTCAAGGAGGAATGGGCAGACAAGGTCA
>JALTIG010000084.1 GCA_027004185.1 bacterium
GGATCTTAGAAACTAGGCAGAGGAAAAGAGAAGCCTATTTAGTAAACTGGGTGAAAATCCCGGTTGGATGTCAAGATAACTGGCGGATTGTTCGAGTTTTCCCGCTTCGCAGTATTATGTCTGAGGCGCACCATTGGCTGTGGCTGATGCGGGGCCTCTCCTTTTTTGTCATTCTCATTATGGTCTTATCTGCCGTTTACCTTATAGTTTCCATTCAACGTTCCCAGGCCAAGCTGAATGCCCTTAATCAAAAGTACAGGGATTTGCTGGATAATCTTCAGGTAGGAGCCTTTACCTTCAATGCCACCACCGGAAGGATCGATTATATAAACAAGCGGGCCTGTGAGATCCTCGGATATGAGCCGGAGGAGCTTATTGGTAAGGACCGGCTATTCTTTGCTTGGGAACAGGAGCGGGATAGGATCGCTTCCCTCAGCTCTCAGCGTATGAGAGGGGAGAAGAACTCGGAAACCTATCAGGCCCACATGGTGCATCGATCCGGTAAGGTTATCGATGTGGAAATCTTTGCTTCCCCGGTCAGGGATGCCAAAGGTACCGTTCAGAGCGTCCGTGTGATGTTTGTTGATATCACCCGCCAGTTGCAGATGGAAAGGGAGATTGAGGCGCATACCCAGCATCTTGAGAAGGTGGTTCAAGAGAGGACCCGGGCCTTGAGGGAGTCCGAAGGTCTCTACCGGAGCATCTTTGAAACGTCCCTGGCCATTATCTATATCCATCAAGATAACAAGTTTCGTATTATGAACCGTATGGGAATGGAGTTTTTCGGGTTCAAGAACCGCCAGGAGATGCTGCGCACAAATGTATGGGATACGGTGCCGGAGGGGGAACGCGAACGACGCCGGAAAAATGCCAAGAGGCGCATAGCAGGGGAGAGCGTGCCAAACCGGTATGAGTCCCTTGTGATCAATAGAGAAGGGGAGACACGTGTGGTGGAATGTAACTTTCAACGGATTACCTATCAGGGTGAGCCGGCGATTTTGGCTATTCTCTTTGACATCACGGAAAAGAAGAAACTCGAGGCCGAGATTGTCAATGCAGAGCGACTTAAGTCAATGGGGCAGCTTGCCACTGGGGTGGCCCATGATTTTAATAATATTTTATCTGCCATCCTTGGACGCGTCCAGCTCCTTGAACAAACGCCTGACGATCCGAATGTGGTTCTTTCCTGCGCCCACCTTGTGGAGAAGGCTGTGGAAGAGGGGAGTACAGCTATCAAAAGGATTCAGGAAGTCACACGGGTACGAAAGGCCAGATGGAACCCGGAACCCCTTCCGCTTCACCAACTCATTGAGGATGCGATAGAGATCACACGGTACTCCTGGAAGGACCAGGCTCAGAAGGCGGGGAAGAATATCCTGATTAAAAGGGATTTAAACGATAGAAACCTTCTGCTGCCTTCCGAACTGCGAGAGGTTTTTATTAACCTTATTATCAACGCCGTGGATGCTATGCCGAAGGGTGGGACTCTGCGCATTAGAACGATGCCGGCCGCGTTAAGGAAGGGCGAGGAGGGTGTAAAAATACTCTTTGAAGACACGGGAGAAGGAATACCACCGGCAGTTTTGAAACATATCTTTGAGCCCTTTTTTACCACGAAGGGCTCGAAGGGAACAGGATTGGGACTGTCAATTGTTTCTGAAGCCATCTCACGGCTTGGGGGGACAGTGAATATCGAAAGCCGGGTTGGAGAGGGGACGCGTGTCATCCTTGAGATCCCTTGGGAGGCGGGAGAGAAGGCCATAGCTGCACAGAGGACGAAGGCTGGGGCATCTACGTTGAAGGAGACAAAGAAGAAGGGGAGTATCTTGGTTGTAGATGACGAGGTCGCCCTGACTGGTATTTTTGAGGACCTGTTAAGATCGCAGAAGGTCGATGTGGTTACGGCCAACTCAGGGGAAGAGGCCCTTTCGGTTTTTATCAAAGATCCGGAGCGATTTTCCCTTATCTTCACGGATCTGGGCATGCCTAAGATGAATGGATGGGAGTTGGTAAGCCGTGTTCGGGAGATTTCTAAAGATATTCCTATCGTCCTAATGACAGGATGGGGACTGGAGATCTCTGAGGAAGAGATAGCCAGGGCAGGTGTTTCAGAGGTGATAAGCAAGCCCCTTACGATCAAGACGATCCTTGAAACAATATCAAGATATACACAATCATGAGGCAATGGATCGCGAGAGGACGGCTGAAAGGCAAAGATACGTTAAGAGGCATCCCTTGTCATTTCTGAGCCGATCACAAAGGGACCATGTGGGTTGAAATAACATTTCCAGGCCCTTTACCATCCCCTTATACCTATAAGATCCCCTTGAGTGAAGGGAAGAAGGTGCAGGAAGGGATTCTGGTTGTGGCTCCCCTTCGACGGCGGAGGCTCATAGGTGTTATCACCAAGATTCTGTATGAGGTTCCCCTTACCATGGGGCATAGGGAGCTTAAGCCCGTCCTGTATATTGCCCCTTATGAACCGGTCTTTACACCTGAAATTTTGCAGTTTTATCACTGGTGTGCCATGTACTATGCGATCCCCTTGGGTGGGATCCTGAAGACTGCTTTACCTCTCCCGCAGGGCATCCTTAAGGGAGAAACCATTTCTCTAAGCTCTGAGGGGGAAAAGGTAGTGAACGCCCAGGAGGAAGAAAGAGATGAGATTGCTGTAGCCCTTCGGGGGATGAGAAACATAGCTGGATCACCTTTGGACCTGTCTCGTTTATTGGGAGAGCAAAAGGGATGGGAGCATCTTTTAGAATGGACAGCGAGGGGATGGGTTCGGTGGGAGTATCCTGGGTTTGAGCGGTCTTTTGGAAAGGGGATCCTTTGTTACGAAAGAATAAATGGTGGAACCTCCGCCACCCGATTAGGCCCCCGGGAGCGAGAGATTCTTGATTTCGTGGAAGAAAGGGGGCGGGTAAGCGAGGCGGTCATGAAGGGCTTCTTTCCACATTCCCGGGGTTCGATTCAAAGGCTCATTGCCAAGCATATGCTGCATGTGACAAAGGAGAGGGATTTCTCCCCTTCCTTCCAAGCAGAGGAACAGGAAGGAGAGCTGGTTGCACTGTCACCCGAACAGCAGGTCCTTCTTTCATCCATCAGGCAGGAACTGGTTTCGGACCTCCCTCGTCCTATCTTAATTCACGGGGTGACAGGGGGAGGGAAGACAGAGCTTTATATTCGCGCCATTCAGGACGCAGCTCGTCAAGGGAAATCCTCCCTTATACTCGTTCCTGAGATCGTTTTGACCCCACAACTCATTTCTCGGATCCAGGGACGTGTCCACGCCCCTACTGTGAGTTGGCACAGTCGTTTGTCGGCTCAGGAACGGTGGCGACAATGGTTATTGTTACACACAGTTGCCCCTGTGGTCGTTATCGGGGCACGCTCCGCGGTCTTTGCCCCCATTAAGGATTTGGGTCTGATCGTGATTGACGAAGAGCATGACCCTTCCTTTAAACAGGAGGAGGGTCTCCTCTACCATGCAAGGGATGTTGCTGTGGTCCGGGCCCGTCATCAATCTTGCCCCCTTATTCTGGGATCTGCCACCCCATCGATAGAGTCTTATAACAATGTTCAAAAGGGGAAATTCCGGTATGGGGTGATTACCCGGCGCCCAACGGGACAATCCCTGCCCGTTGCAGAGATCATTGATCTGAGACAGGAGGGGGGGGTAAGGCAGCAGGCCACGCAGGGGCTCATGCTTTCACAACCGCTACGGGAAGCCTTGGTAGAAACCTATTCTGCAGGTCAGCAGTCTCTCCTCTTTTTGAATCGGAGGGGGTATGCCCGGGTTGTGACATGTGTGGTATGTGGGGAAAGCCTGACGTGTCCCCACTGCAGTGTCAGTCTCGTCCTTCACCGGCCGGCCAAGCTCCTTCGATGTCACTATTGTGGGTACAGTCAACCCCTGCCGGAGAGGTGCGGGGCCTGCGGAGGCGCCTTGATTCAAATGGGTGGGGGGACCCAACGACTTGAGGAAGAGATCCGGCAGATGCTTCCTCAAGCCAAGATTGCCCGACTTGATCGGGATGCCATGCAGCAGCGAAAGGGGTATGAGGCCCTCCTTGCCCGCCTGGAGCGTCGCGAGATCGATATCCTGATTGGGACTCAGATGATTGTCAAGGGACACGATTATCCGGGCGTGGTTTTAATGGGCGTGGTGA
>JALTIG010000085.1 GCA_027004185.1 bacterium
GAACTGGTAATAGGGACATGGCATCACCGTACCATTCCAGTCGATGTATAAATACCCATCTGGCCTTCCTGCAGCGATGCAACCGGATCCAATGGGGCCGCTGTTCCAGAAATCCACGTAGAAAAGCCTTTTCTCCCAGAGGATTTCTCGTTCCCTGTCTAAAAGTCTCAGGCGCTGCTCCGGTGTGATCATTAGGTCAAGGCTGTATCCCCTGCCAATGGGCATATACTGGAAGACCCAGGCTAAAGTGACCTTTTGTTTATTGAAGTAAAAATCTATAAACTCATCACTGGAGAGCAATTCAACGTTGTGTCTCATAGGTGTAATCGCGATTCCAAAAGGAACCCCTTCATCCCGCATGTTTTCAAACGCTCTGAGAACCTTTTTAAAAACCCCTTTGCCTCTTCTTGCATCTGTCTCCTTTTCATACCCTTCCACGGACACCTGAGGGATAACGTTTCCAAGTTCTGCCATTCGCTTGGCCATTTTCTTGTCTATAAGGACTCCATTGGTATACATCAGGAACATGTTGTCCTGATGACGTTCTGCAATATCGAGGATATCCTTGCCCTCACTCTTGTAAACGGTGGGTTCCCCTCCAACCCAGGTAGCAAAGTGGGATCCCCACAATTCTGTTTTTTCGGTTATAATCCGGTCGAGAATCGAAAAGGGAATCGTTTCTGCTCTCTGAGAGTGGGAAGAGGCATAACACCCTTTACAGTGGAGATTACACTTTTTTGTTGGCCCAATAACAAGAAATCCCGGCGGTCTCCTCCTGTATTTCTTCACAAAGTTTTCTACAATCTCCTGCGTTTTTCCTTTTGGTGTAAACAAGACTTCATTTACAAAGATATCGAGACCGTGTTTAACGACACTCCTGGAATAGAGACCCTCCTCTACCCTTTTGAACGCCGTTTCAACCAGATTCAGCATGATTCTCATCTTTTCCATCTGCACCCTAAGGGGTCTTTGATCTGCATTTTCCTCTATAATGTACTCATAGGCTACTCGTTCCGCCTTTCTTTTAAAGAGGTTTCTGACCCTTGGGCTCTGCATAAAGGCTGTCACACCCGCCTGAGATGCCATTGTTGATACGGTGCTTCTAAATCTATCTAAACTTTTCATGACTTCCCCCCCTTTTCCTTAGTTAATCAGTTTTAATGTATATTACCTTGAAACAATGTATTTGGATAGTTTCCATGGTGCAGACTCCTCCCCTTTGGAAACCGCCGCAGCCATTGTTCAAGTACCTCCTTTGCTTTACCTCTCAATTCTGAAATAACTTCGATATCGAGTGATTTGATTTTTCTCTTGTTGAAAGTGGTAATTCCTCCACACAGGAAAACATTTACCTTCCACAGTTTTAATTTTTCTATCTTTTCAGAAGGAGTTAGTTCCTCCCAATACGTTTTTCTTTCATCAATGATTCTCTCGCCTTTGATATCCACGAGAAGAACCTCCGCCGACGTACAAAAATGAGGCGATATCCTATCTTTAAAAAGTGGTACCGCTACACGCATCCTTTTTCTCTCCACAATTATACGTGCAAGATGAGTGCCAGAGACACGGTGATTAAAACCGTTCTAATTTTATGCAACGATATGACATAATATTGTTGAATCATTTATCTTTTAACCAGGGTGTCAAAACCCTGAACTGAAGAAAAGGGATATATAACAAGTTTTAAAAAGTGAAACATGCGTTTTTATTGTGTTTCATATTTGAAATAACCGGCTTAATGATGTGATTAAGCCAGAAATTCTATGAATCTGGTTGGTGTGGCTTCCCCACACAAGGTAAGAAGACTTGATTATAAGAAACATGCGGCCGAAAGGGGAAGATCTGGGAACCATAGCGCTGATTTCAGTGCGCGAGGTTATAGATTTTAACCTTAAATATAGGGCATTCTATTTGTGGTATTTTGATAAAAAGTTCTTGACACAGAAAAATGAAAGATGTAAAAAATTGAAAACTTTTGGGAGGTGAAGAAGGAGATGTAGTGCGGAAATCGAGAAAGGTGAGTTTGGTGAATTTTGCTTCCTACTGTATCAGAAAGTACTTAATAGAGCGCTTCTATTTGTGGTATTTTGATAAAAAGTTCTTGACACAGAAAAATGAAAGATATAAGAAGCTATAAATCTTTGTGAATAGAAAGGAGATGGAAATGGAAGTCAGAGAACATGGATTTGGTAAATCATATAATTTCCTTTTTGCGGTATCAACGATTCTCTTTATTGTTGGAATCTGTTTTGGTGTTTTGAGTTTTATAAAGGGGCATGTTCATGTCTATAATTTTTCCAAAGAGATCTCTAATGGAATGCAGCTGGCAACGTATATCTTTTTCGTCGTAACATCGACGGGACTTTGTCTGGTTTCATCTTTGGGGCATGTTTTTAAAGTTGGGAATTTAGAACATATCTCGAAAAGGGCGGTTTTACTCTCTATTGCTACCATCCTAAGTGGTTTTCTGGTTTTGTTATTTGAACTGGAGGCTCCTTGGAGGATGTATTGGATGCTTTTAACGCCAAATTTCAAATCCCCTATATTCTGGATGGGCATTCTGTATGGTATTTATGTACTTGTAATGATCCTTGAATTCGGAAGCTTGGTTTTTGGGATTCACTTTTTTGCTTTGATTTTTGGTTTCCTGGGGGTGGTATTTGGTGTTGCGGCCCATAGCAATATGGGCTCGATCTTTGGAACGCTTCAGGGGCGTCTTATTTGGCATGGGCCTCTAATGCCCGTTTATTTCATAGCCTCTGCCTTTCTTTCAGGTGCTGCAGCCCTCTTGTTCTTTACGTTTATTGCCTATTGGCTGAGGGGGAAGGAGATGGAGCCAGAGGTTTCATCGGCTGTCAAAACAATGGCGAAATTTTTTGCCCTCTTTATCTTTATCCTGATTTTCATCGATGTTTGGAAAATTATCATTGGCCTTTATGGAAGGATAACTGGGGAATATGAATCTGAGATGGCTCTTTTAAAAGGGCCCTTAAGCATTAATTACTGGTTTTTTGAGATCTTTCTTGGTTTGGTTTTTCCCCTTCTTCTCCTCCTTTTTACATGGTTTAAAAGTAAAAAGGCGATGTTTTTGGCATCCCTGTCTTGCATAATCGGGGTATTCTTTATGAGGTACGATCTTGTTCTTGAAGGGCAGATTCTACCTCTATGGTATTATGTCGGGGCAACTCAGGCAAGTCATTACCTTTCCTACACCCCGTCATTTTATGAGCTTATCATCAGTTTTGGTGGGATGGGTTTTTGTTTCGCTTTATATCTTTTTGTAGAAAAATTTATTGGTCTGGATTCGTGAGATGATGGGGTGTGTGTTTTAACAACTTCAAATAAAGCTAAATGTAGAGGGGAGATTTAATATGGGCGAGAAAGAGATTACAAGAAGGGATTTTGTTAAAATAACCCTTGGGTCCATTACAATATTTGCAACAGGTATGACCCCACTTTTAAGCTCCATTGCAGAAGCTTCGGGTGAGAAGAAATCTGACCTCATAGAAAGATGGAAAAGACCTACATATAAGAAGAACTACTGTATGGTGATTGTAGCAGATAGATGTATAGACTGTGAAAGATGTATGGAGGCATGCCGTAAGGGATGGAATGTCCCTGACTATGGGTACAGAACAAGGGTTTTAGAAATCAAGAAGGATGGACACGTCTCCTTTCTGCCTGTTCCATGCATGCAGTGTGATGAGCCTCCGTGTGTCCATGCCTGCCCAACAGGGGCAAGTGTGAAGAGGAAAGAGGATGGTATTATAACCGTAACCCCCTATAAGTGCATGGGTTGCAAGGTTTGCATGCTTGCCTGTCCCTACGATGCCAGGTATTTTAACGAAGAGAAAGGGGCCATCGATAAGTGTGATTTTTGTCTCCCAAGATTGCAGAAGGGTTTAAAACCGCTTTGTGTTGAGGCATGTCCAACCCATGCGAGGATCTTTGGGGATCTCAACGATAAGAACAGCGAGGTTTATAAAATTCTGTCAGATATCAACAGACAAGTAAGGGTACTAAAAGAAGACCTTTCAACGGAACCTCGGGTTTTTTATACTCACAGCTAATATACGGAGGGAACAAAATATGAAAAAGTTCTTAATCTTGTTTTGCTTTATAGCGGCGGTTGGTTTCTTTCTGACAGCGAGTGCG
>JALTIG010000086.1 GCA_027004185.1 bacterium
CCTCATTACCACACAAGATCTGTGTCCTGGCACATCCCCTAATTTCCACACCACGTTCTCTTAACGCCTTCACCATCCCAGGTAGAAACGTCTCTGCCACCGCTTCGTGAACCAATAGGGTTTCCATGGCATTACAGACACCGGGGCGCTGAACTTTCGCGTTGATACAAATCGCCTGGGCCATCTCCAGGTCGGCTGTTTTATCCACGAAAACATGGCAGACCCCCTTGTAATGCTTGATGACCGGTACTCGGGAGTTTTCCACCACGAAGCGGATCAGCCCCTCACCTCCACGTGGGATAATCAAATCGAGATATTCTTCGAGTTGAATCATCTCAAGGATAGCCCCCCGATCGGGGACTGGGATTACTTGGACCGCTTCTTCCGGCACCTTTTCTTCCCGCAGGGATCCTTGAATGATCCGACCAATCGTTAGATTGGATTCTAGGGCCTCCGATCCCCCACGCAACAGGACTGCATTGCCGGACTTGAGACAAAGTGCCGCGGCATCAGCCGTGACGTTGGGCCGTGACTCGTAGATAATCCCTATGACCCCGAGGGGGATACGCATCTTTCCAACCATCAAACCGTTAGGGCGTGTCCACATGCCGTCTATTTCGCCCACCGGATCAGGCTGAGTAGCAATTTCTCGGATTCCCTCTGCCATGGAAGCAATCCGCTCCGGATCGAGGATCAAACGGTCAATCATTGCTACGGACAGCCCCTGCTTCTTTCCCCTATTCACATCCTTCTCATTTGCCGAAATAATCTCCTCACCCCGTCGAATCAGGTTGTCCGCCATTCTTAAAAGAGCGGCTTTTTTCACAGATGAGGAAAGGGTGGCTAGTCTGGAAGCCGCAGCCTTTGCATTTTTCGCCATTGCACGGATTTCTTCCATTATGTCTCCTTTTCCGGATGAGCCAGAACCACGAGATGGTCCCGGTGGACCAACTCGTCTCCATAGGTATATCCCAGGATCTCCTCTATGCGGAATGATTGCTGACCCTTGATTTTTTCAACCTCTTGGGAGCTATAATTGATCAGGCCTTTCGCAACAAGATCACCTGTAAGGCTCCGAATATCAACCGCTTCTCCCCGCTCAAAGCCTCCATCTACTTTGACAACCCCTGTTGAGAGAAGGCTTTTCCCACCATACAGAAGGGCTCCCACAGCCCCTTCGTCGAGATAAAGCGTTCCCGAAGAGCGAACGCCATAGGCAATCCACTGCTTTTTACAGCTCAGGGGATCGCGCCGCGGGAGAAAAAGCGTCCCTACCTCTTTACCGGAAAATATTTCCTCAAGGACCCCGTCACGTTTCCCACTTGCAAGGATCGTGGGGATACCAAAGGTGGCTGCCTTTTGAATGGCTTCAAGCTTAACCGTCATACCCCCGGTGCCGGTCGGGCTGAAACTCCCCCCCGCGGCGCGAAGAATCCCCTCGTTGATCTCTTTCACCTCAGAGATCAGGAGTGCGTCCGAATAAACCTTGGGATCACGATCGAAAAGTCCCTCTGTATCAGAGAGAATGATCAATAAATCCGCTTGAATCAAACCTGCAACCAAGACGGACAGGTTATCGTTATCCCCCACCTTGATCTCTTCAACCACCACCGTATCGTTCTCGTTAATGATGGGAAGGGCCTTGAACCTGAACAGGGAGGCAATCGTGTCTCTTGCGTTTAGGTATCTTCTTCGGTGATTCAGGTCATCACGAGTCAAGAGGATTTGAGAAATTTGGATTCCTTTCTCACTGAAGATCCCGTCATACAGCGCCATTAGATGGGGCTGACCGATGGCAGCAATTGCCTGCTTGTCAGAGATTCTACGCACCCGACCCTTCAACTTCAAGCGGCTCATACCCACCGCAATTGCCCCAGAGGAAACCAAAACCGTTTTTCTACCTGAAGCTATCACTTCACTGATTCCCTCCGCCACCTGTTGAATCTTCATGGGGTCGATCCCCTTCTCAGGGGTTGTTAGCACGGAACTGCCCACCTTAATAACTACCTTCTGTGCCTCTCTTATGATTCGCTTTCGTATCATTCCGGTTCCACTTTACAGGACCTGGTAATGACTTTCAACAAGTTCTCTACACCTTCACCAGTTAGGGCTGAAATGGGAAAAACCTCACGTCCTGTGTTTCCCTCGAGGAAGGGTATAAGCAATGCCACCCGGTCACGCCCCTTTAAAAGATCGAGTTTGTTCAGGACAAGAACAATCGGTTTTTCAATCAGACCATGACCGTAGGACATTATATAGGTTAGATGTGTCTGAACCTCTTTCAGAATCTCCTCCTCCCGAAATGGTTCCGTTAGCCCTATCATGATAAGGAGCAGATGAGTGCGTTCAACGTGTTTCAAGAAATCTCTTTTCCCCGCCAGTGCTGGAACTTCCACGAAGGTAAAGCGATCTGATGTCTCTGCACAATAAACCCCAAGTTGAGGGATTTGAGTGGTGCAGGGATAAGAGGCCACCTTCGCACTTGCTGAAGAAATACGAGAAAGGAAAAGGGATTTTCCTGCATTTGGAGAACCAACAATCCCTACATCAGCCATTATTTTGTAAACAAGGTGTAATGTGACACGCCTTCCCGGAAGGCCGTTCTGAGCGATCCTCGGGGCCTGTCGGACCGGATTCTTGTAATGGGTGTTTCCCTTGCCACCCCTCCCCCCTCGTACTACAACATATTGCATATCCGGGGTGTCAAGGTCGCAAAGCATCTCTTCTGTTTCGCTTTCAAAAAGTTGCGTCCCAACGGGAACTGTCAGTCTCAGGTCGGCACCATCTCTTCCATGTTGCTTATTTCTCCCTCCTGGGGCACCGGATTCTGCCTTAAAAAATCTCTTGTGTAGATAGTCGGAAAGATCTGACAGGTTTTCCTGGGCAACAAGGATCACGTCCCCACCGCGCCCTCCATCGCCACCGTCCGGGCCTCCTTTCGGAAGGAATCTCGCTCTGCGAAAATGGACGGAACCCTTCCCCCCTGAGCCAGATTCTACTACGATATCTGCCTCATCCACGAACGAAACCTTCATGTTTAGAATACCTTCCCCAGGCTCAAGGGAAAAACGGGGATCTCAAAAACACTAATAAACGCTTACGCGCTTCTTATCCCTTCCAACACGTTCAAAACGGACCGTCCCATCAATTTTTGCGAAAAGAGTATAATCCCTTCCCATCCCTACATTGATACCTGGATGAATCCGCGTTCCGTGTTGGCGGACCAGAATATTCCCAGCCTTTACAACCTGCCCGCTAAAGCGCTTTACACCAAGACGCCTGCCCTGACTGTCCCTTCCGTTTCGGGAGCTTCCTCCCGCTTTTTTGTGTGCCACGCTCCTTACTCCTTAGCCAACCTTTATCGAGTCGATCCGCAAGGTCGTATATTTTTGACGGTGTCCCAATTTTCTCCGATAATCTTTGCGACGCTTGAACTTAAATACAACGATTTTTTTACCTTTAACCTGCCCAATGACAGTTGCAAAAACCGAAACCCCCTCAATAACGGGTCTCCCCACATCGATGCCAGATTCCGTTCTAAGCATCAGGACATCGCTTATTTCTACCTCATCTCCCGGTTCACCATCGATCTTATCTACTCGAATCACGTCACCCTCGGCGACCTGATATTGTTTACCACCTGTTTTTATCACAGCGTACATCCAAATACCCCCATAAAATTTGCCAGTATATAGTAAATCCAGACCCTCTTGTCAAGCGCCTACCTTTAAAAACACTCCTATCAATCTTCAGGATCAAATATATCAAACTCAAGAAGGTCCCTCACTCTTTTACAGATCAAGAACTCTGAAAAGGATTCCGTAAGAAATCACCTCTGTAAGTTCCTTTCTTTATAAACCAGATTGACACTTCCGTTCCATGGGAATAAAAAAATATTAATGCAGTCACAAAAAGATAGCAAAACCAGGCTCATCTCACCATTCAAAATTTTTGGAGCGTTTCTACGCCTTGGGTTGACAGCTTTCGGTGGTCCTGCAATGGTAGCATACATCCGTGACATCGCCGTCAGGAAAAACGGATGGGTCACGGGTGATACCTTCAGGGAAGGCGTTGCCCTTTGCCAAACGATTCCAGGCGCTTCAGCCATGCAAGCCGCGGCTTACACGGGCCTCTGGATAGGTAAAGGA
>JALTIG010000087.1 GCA_027004185.1 bacterium
GGATGAGCAGCGTCACGAAAATGGGGGCGATAAAGACGATATAGGGGGTAAACCGGAAGATCCAGGAGCTCTCCTCCGAAACCACCTCATCCTTGTGAAAGAGCTTCCAGATATCCCGGTAGGTCTGAAAGATGCTGGGCCCCTTTTTGGACTGAACCTGTTCCTTCCACCGGTTCAGAATACCCTTGATAAGCGGGGAAAAGAGCATAACGACCAGCACCTGCATCAGATTGTAGGCGATTTTCTGCGTCATAGGGTCCTCCTCCCGAGTGGTTTGCCGTAGATTTCACCCGGGCGTGGGGCGCCTTTACCGAAGGCCACCCGGCACCGGGCGCGCGATAAGCGGATTTTGAGCGAGAGATTGGCTAAGAATGGTATCCGCCGCGCGTAGGGCATAAAAATACTCCCGTCGTTTTTGCGACAGGAGCGCGCCTTTTTTGCTCAGCGGGATATTCTCCTGCCGCGTTTTTTCCTGGCAGGAGTCATTAGCACTACACGTGCGGTTTAGGGGTGAACTCCATCACCTTATCATATTTGCGGTACGTATAGCATACGATTTTTGACGTGTCAAGAGTTTTTTTGCATTACGTGTTGGATGGAGTGATCCGGGAGGTGGACCCAAGATAGATGGAGAGAATTGCGAGGACGGCACCTGCCAGGTCCAGCAAGGTTGTTGGTCGCTTGAAAAAGAGGATGTCCCAGATGAAGGAGAGCGTGGGTTGGAGAAGCAAAATCAACCCTGCCCGTGATGCCTCGATCAGTCCGATTCCCTTGATAATAAAAACCGATCCCAGTACCTGGCCTGCAATCCCGTATGCCAGCAGAGCAGCCCACGTAGAGGCATCGGGAATGACAAAAGACTCCCCGGTTACCAAGATCTCACCCCCCAGGGCAAAAGCTGACAGAAGGGAGATCGTTGAGATTATGAGGAATGCAGAAATGGTAGCATATCCTTGCTGGAGATGTCGAAGGGTAAGAAGATAGGTAGAATAGGCTACCGCGGTTGACAACCCCAGAAGGACGCCTAAGTAAAAATGAGGGTATTGCTTGCCTCCCCCGTGCAGAATGAGTAACGCAAGACCCAGTACGGCGAGGGGAACAGAGATGAGGTACCGGAGTGTCAATGTTTCTTTATAAAAGATGATCCCGACCCCAGCAAGAAAGAAGACCTGAAAGTTAGCAAGGATGGTGGCAAGGCCGGGGCCTACATAGAAGATACTGCGGTGCCAGACGCTTAAATCGCAGGCAAAGCAAATGGCGCAGATCCCTATCAGGTAGAGAGATCTGCGTGGAAGGCGTACCAGCTTCCTGGTGAGGACCACAAGGGTGAAAAGGATGATCCCACCAAATGCCATCCGATAAAAGGCGGAGACAGAAGGTCCCACATGAGCGACCTTCACAAAAACGGCAGAAAAACTAATCATCACCGCCCCCGCAAGAACCATCAAAGTTCCTTTGATTCGGAGAGAGAGGGCGGGAAGAGACATCAACCTTTCCAACCAGGTTTCTTCGATTCCTTAAGGCAATTGAAGAGCGAGAGATCCACGAGGTGTGGATCACCTATTTTGTTGAGCGGATGGTCAGAACCGGACACATGGCCCGCCGACACAGCTTTTCTGCTACGCTACCAAAGATGGCCTTTTCAATCCCCGTTCTCCCATGGGTCCCGATCACGATAAGTTCTGCTTCTTTTTCCTTGGCAATATCTAAAAGAGAATAGTGGGGTGGCTCGGAAGATTCTCGGATAACGACCTCGTAATCGGTCATGTTTCCCATTTGAGAAACATACCTAGAGTGAATCTCGTTTTTAACATAATTCATTCGGTCTACTGCGATCTTATCCCGGATATCCTCCGTGATATAGAGATCCACGAACCCAGTTTGCGGTGGTTGTTCAATAATATGGGCGATGAACAAAAAAGCCTGGTATTTTCTGGCCAGGTCCAGGGCATACGGGAATGTGTCATCGCTGTTCTCCGACAGATCCGTACAGAAAAGAATTTTTTTAAACATGGAACCCTCCTTCTATTTCAAAGAGTTAAATTTTTAATTCCCTCCCAGTGAAACATCCCTTTGATTGACCGCTTCGCAGTATTCCATCCCAGTTGAATAACTCGGCTTCGCCGCCCCCAGTTAAATAACCCTTCGGGATTTAACTGGGTAAAAATTCAACAGGACAGGTGGGGTAAACCTTTCGCCCTTTGCCTTTCGCCTTTCAACCTTTTGTTCACTCAGTCCTCAGTCCTTTCACCTACTTTTATCTTCTGCCTTTTTACCTATGCCCCGAATTTTTTCAGCTTCAGGGCATGTGCCAGCATCAAGGCGATCCCGTCCTTTGCTGGGAAACGCCCAAGACCCCCGTGCACAAAGGCACGTTCACTGAAACGGGTTACCTCATCGGGTCGAATATATTTGTTGACGAGGAGAAAGGGATTGGGATGCCAGCTATGCGATTTAAGAAGGGAGGGTGTTGAATGATCCGCCGTGATGACCAGGACGTCCGGGGCCAGGGAGAGAAGGTCAGGGAGGGCCTTGTCCACCTCTTCGATGACGGCAACCTTTTTCTCGAAGGCGCCGTCTTCCCCATAACTGTCTGTCTTTTTCACGTGGATGAAAAAGAAGTCATAGGCGTCCCAGTGATTTTTCAAGGTTTCCATCTCGTCAGCCACGGTCTTTCCCGTGTCGAGCAGGGTCATCCCCACCAGCTTGGCGAGACCGCGATACATGGGATAGGTGGCGATGGCGGCCGGGGTCAAGAGAAAGCGTTCTTCCATACTGGGGATATCTGGGTATTTGGCAAATCCCCTTAAGAGCACCGTATTCGCCGGATGCTCGTCTTTCAGAACCTCTTCCACTTTTCGGACGAAGGTATTGACAATTTCAACGGTGTGCTCGGCCTCCGGGGTTAAGGCCTCGGCCAGTTTGGGGGGGAGTCCCACCTGCTGGGGGTCGGCATCGGCAATCCGTCCGTCCAGCCCTTCTCCCCGGAAGAGGACGACAAACCGGTGTTCCATCCCTGAGTGGACGATGACCTTTACCCCGTCGATTTCCGGGATAGCTTCAGTGATCTTTGCACAGAGTTCCCGGTTGATCTCCGTAGGGATGCGACCCGCCCGTCGATCTATGATGGAGGTTGCGTCTCTGGTAGCAAAATTTCCCCGGGCGGCCACGTCGAGGGGCGTCATTTCAAGGCCTACCCCAAGGGCCTCCAGGACGCCCCGCCCGATCTCGTATTCCGTGGGGTCGTAGCCGAAGAGCCCGAGATGACCGGGGCCACTGCCCGCCGTGATGCCCCGCGCGATGGAATCGGTGAGCCCGCACACGTTTTCTTCGACCAGACGGTCCAGATTCGGGGTGTTGGCCGCCTCAATCTCCGTTTTCCCGTTGATGGGTAGCCCCCCCACACCATCCATGACGAGAAGGACAATTTTACTGTCGGTCTTGGTGGCGAGGGACGTCAGGATATCCGGGTGCATCAGATGATCCCCCTTGACTTGAATTCTCTGAGTTTTTCTGAACTGTATCCCAGTTGACCATAAATCTCTTCGTTGTGTTCCCCGAACCGGGGTGGGAAGGAGAGGGAGTAGTCAACCGACTCGAGGAAATCAGTTTTCACAACGGGAGGCGGCAGATGCACCGTCATCCCGGAGCGTGGGTCCGTGGCCGTGATCATGGCGTCCCTAATCATGGGGTCTTTCACCACGTCCTCCATGGTATTGACCTTTGAGATGGGGATGGTTGCCTCGGTAAATTTTTGGATCATCACTTCAGTGGATAAGGTCTGAGTGACCTTGGCAATCTCCCTGTTGAGGTTTTCCACATCTTTGATCCTCCCAGCATTCTTTTCATATTCCGGCCTTTTCAGGTGGGTGAATTCGGGAAAGTTGGTGAAGGTATCCCACTGGCGATCGTTGCCAACGGCGATGTAGACATAGCCATTGCGGGTGGGATACACGGAAACCGGAGCGAAGAATTGGTGGGTATTCCCGCGACGGGTGATCTTTTCATGGAAATCCTTTGTCAACATCACAGGATTAACCAACCAAGAGACAGTGCTTTTAAACATGATCATATCGATTCTGCTTCCTTCTCCTGTTACTTGGCGCTTGTAGAGGGCCTTCATGATCTGGCCGAAGGCGTGTTCGCTTGTGCCCAGATCAGCTATGGGAATGCCAAAGACCTGTGGATCACCATTTTTCTCGCCCGTAAGGTCCATGATGCCGGAGCGAGCCTGGAGTATAGGGTCATAGGCGGCCTCGTTGGAATCGGGACCAAACCCTGTGATTCCAACCCAGATAATGTCAGGTTTTATTTTTTTTAAGGTGTCGTATTCAATGCCCAATTTTGTGTAGTTTCTGGGGAGTTGGTTGCAGGCAAAGATGTCCACATCGAATTTCTCAATCAATTCCCGGAGGATCTTCTGTCCTTCTTGGGTTCTCAGATTTAGGGTCACCGCCTTTTTCCCGCAATTGTTGGGGAGGAAGTAGGTATTCATCCCTTCTTCATTTAGAACATTCTGCCCGATAAAGCGGTTGGGATCTCCGAACTTGGGGTGTTCCAGACGGATGATGTTCATCCCCTCCTGGGCGAGGCGATAGGTTAGAAACGGTAAAACGGTAGCCTGTTCCAGACTTAGAACAGTGATATGATCGAATAGAGCCATTCCGTCCTCCTTTTATTGGTGTTTACAGGGATCTTACAATTTCAGGAACGGATGCGTCAAGGAGCACTTGAAAAAAGTTGGAGGCGGCAACCGGATTCGAACCGGTGTATAACGGTTTTGCAGACCGTCGCCTTACCACTTGGCTATGCCGCCCGACGCTGGAGCGGGAAACGGGATTCGAACCCGCGACTTCAACCTTGGCAAGGTTGCACTCTACCTCTGAGTTATTCCCGCTCTTACAGCCTACTCTTAATAGATAATTCTGGACCTGTCAAGAGATGAAAGGTGTGATCCCCATTTGATGGATGATAAGAGCATCGATGGCCTGATTCACATGTTTGAAAATGTAAGTTGCTCCGGCTTTGATAAGATCCCCCTTCTTTCCCGTGCCTGTCATGACTGCAATAGAGCGGATCCCAGCATGATGGGCAGTGAGGATATCTAACGGGTGATCCCCAATCATAAAGACATGGGCATTTGGTAGGCAAAAGCGATTAAGAATAGGGTATAAGGCAGCCCCTTCCGGTTTAAACGCGTGGCTGTTCTCCCGTGTCAAGATGACTTCAAAAAAGATTTTTGCCTTTCCCAAAACCTTTTCCAAGGCCTTTCTACAGTTTCTCGTGGCGATGGCAAGATGAATCCCACTCTTCCTGAGGTGATAAAGGCGGCGATAAACACCAGGAAGGAGGTGACTTTTTAGTGCTGCTGCCATTTCAATCTCCTCAAGAGTCTCGTATGCTTCCAGGTCTAATTGGCTTGCAAGTGCAGGGGATTTTTCCTCCATTTTTTTAACAGCTTCGTCGATTCGCTCAAGGACATATTGCCCTCTTAGAGAGGTTTCTGAAATTCCGTACCGGGCAAACAGAGAATCAATAGACTGCCGCATCTTTCCAAACTCGATGGACATCAAAGCCAGTGTTCCATCAAAGTCGAAGATGATCCCATAATCACCCCTTCGTTTATCCCTTTTTGATTTCCGCAACATATTTCAGCTTCAGGTCATAGAGCAGGTTCGTAATCAACTGGTCTTCCTCTTTTTCCAGGTTCCCCTCTGTTTTTTTCTTCAGCATATCGATGAGATCGATTGTTTGCTTGGCCATGGGAAGGTTTCGCTCCAACCGGTTGTTTTCGGGGTTGGCCAGTTCTCCAAGGTGCATAAGGGCTGAGGTGCTCAGGGAAAGGATGAAGGTTGAAAAGTTTATCTCAGGAAGGGGTGGGACTTGAGTTTTTGACTGGTTAGAAGTTTCTGTCTGCCGCTCCTCTACGTGGCTTTTCTGCTTAGGTTCGGATGTCGCCTCCTTAACGTTTGCCTCTTCCAGGATTTTTCTTTTATCCTTTACCTTGAATCCTCTATCTTCCGTATTTTCTGCCATGGATCCCTCCTTTGTAGCGTGTTTCTTCAGGATTGACTGTAAAGGTTAAAGACCAGTTTGTACGTGTATGCTCCTCTGAGAAGCAGAAGTTCAAAATGACCCTTTCGGAGTCTTTTGATTAGGACCTTTCGAAATGTTTCGGTATCCTTCAGGTCCACCCCGTTCATTTGGAGGAGGATATCCCCTTTTCTTAGGCCGTTGACGGCGGCCATGGATCCAGGTGTAACCTGAGAGATGACCACACCAGATGAAATCCCCGCCTTTTCCAAAAGAGCCCGCTCCTGCCTCCTTGGAGCACGGAGCCCGAATCCAAAGAGACGCCGGACAAGGAATATAGCGTGACGGGGGGTCAGGCGTTTAAGCTTTAGGAGCAATGTGGATTTCTTGCCATTCCGTAGAATGGAAAGATGGAGAGTGTCTCCTGGCAGGAATTGATTAAGAATCTGCTGGAACGTTAGGGGGGAGGTAACCGGCATTTGGTTGATTCCTGTAATGATGTCTCCTACCTTGAGATGACCAAAGTTTGCAGGGCTCCCTGATTCTATGGCAGTCACAAGAATCCCTTGGATCCCCCTGGCATTGAAATGACGTGCGATGGAAGGTGTCAGGATCTGGCAGTCAATCCCTATCCAGACAGGGGGGATGCTTCCATAAGTTATAAGCATTCCAGCAATCTTTTTAACCTTGTCGATTGGAATGGCGAATCCGATCCCCTGTGCCTTGCTGTAGATGGCGGTGTTGATTCCGACCACCTTCCCTACAATGGTTAGAAGGGGACCACCGCTGTTTCCAGGGTTAATGGAGGCATCTGTCTGGATAAGGTTTTTGTATACCCGTCCATCCCCGTTCAGTGAGCGATGGAGAGAGCTCACAACCCCGACAGTAACTGTGTTGGAAAGGCCGAAGGGATTTCCGATGGCGATAACAGTCTCACCTATCATCAGGTCAGAGGAGGTTCCAAGCGGGATGGGGGGGAGTGAAGAATGTCCCCTCAAGCGAAGGACCGCAATGTCTGTGATCGTATCAGCCCCGACCAGTTCGGCAGACAGGCGTTTCCCCTTATTGGTGATGACGGAGATCTCTTGGGCGCCACTGATAACGTGCTGGTTTGTTAGAACCCTTCTTCCGTTTCCGAAGATGATCCCTGATCCAAGGGTTTTTAACTTGAAGCGCTGAATAAATTCAGGTGCGGGAAAATCCTTGAAGAATGAATCAAAAAACCCACCGAAGGGGGAAACCCTCCGTTGAACAATCTGCTGGGTACTGATGTTGACTACGGAAGAAGCGACCCTTCTTACGACCCTTACAACAGGAGTGGTTCGTTCTTCGATTTCGGAAAGGGTCGTGGCTGAAACTGATTCTGAAGCGATAAAAAGGGAGAAAATGATTGTTAAGATTGCTAATTTTCTGCGCTTGTTGTATTTATCCTCCATGGTTACCACTCCTTTTTACCTTTTATTAACCACTTTTTAGGTTTTGTCAAACACGCCTGGAGGTCAAAATTATTGATTTGGTTCGGGCATTGCGTTATGATTAAGTGAAAGACTGGACAAGAGGGATTGTAATGACAACGTACAAAGAAGCGGGTGTTGATATTGAAAAGGGGGAGGAATTCGTTAAAAATATCTCCCAAATCGTTAAACGGACTTGGTCACCTGAGGTTAAATCGAAACTTGGAGACTTTGCAGCGCTTTATTCCCTTCTTGGATATGAGGTGAAGCACCCTATTTTGGTGTCATCAACCGATGGGGTAGGGACAAAGCTCAAAATTGCCGTCTCGATGAATGTCCATCGTACGGTAGGGATTGATCTCGTAGCCATGTGTGTAAACGACATTATTGTCAAGGGGGCTCGTCCCCTTTTCTTTTTGGATTACCTTGCATGTGGCGAGTTGGATACGGAGACGGGCCAAGAAATTCTGGAAGGGATCGCTCGAGGATGCGAGGAAGCAGGGTGTTCCCTTGTGGGAGGGGAAACGGCGGAGATGCCTGGCATGTATGCCAAGGGAGACTATGACTTGGCGGGATTTGCCGTGGGGCTTGTGGATGATAGTAAGATCGTGGATGGTGCAGATATCTCTGAGGGTGACGTGGTCATTGGGATCGCCTCCAGTGGATTACACAGTAATGGATTTTCTCTTGTGCGTTGGATTATTGATAAGACACCGGGGCTGACTTTAGAATCTCCGTTAGACGGGCTTCAAACGACCCTCGGGGAAACTCTCCTTCTCCCTACGCGGATCTATGTGAAGTCGATTATGACACTGATGCGCGATTTTGATATCAAAGGAATGGCGCATATCACAGGGGGTGGAATAGAAGGGAATTGTACCCGCATTCTCCCAGAGGCAGCGTCCATGCGTGTCTATCGTGGGGCATGGGACCTCCCACCCATATTTGCGTTTCTGAAAGAACGGGGGAAGCTTTCCGATGAGGAGCTCTTCAGGACTTTCAACTGTGGGATCGGGTTCGTTCTCGTTGTTTCTTCCGAGATAGCCGAGGAAGTTCTACTGAGATTAAAGGGATTGGGGGAGGAAGCACTTGTAATTGGGGAGATCATTCCACGTCAGAAGGGGATGCCCTCATTTCTCTGGGGTTAAAGGATGTGATGCCATGAGCCATCTATTAAATCTTGGTGTTCTGATTTCCGGACGTGGGTCAAATCTTCAGGCGATTATGGATGAAATCGACAGGGGGGAAGTGGCTGCTCGGATCTTGGTGGTTGTCAGTAACGAACCGGAGGCCTATGGACTCAAGCGGGCGGAAGGCGGGGGAATCCCTTCAATTGTGGTGAATCACAGGGAATATGAGAGCCGGGAGGCCTTTGAGGAGCGTCTTATCGAGGTCCTAAGGGATTATGGGGTGGAATTGGTGGTTCTGGCTGGGTTCATGCGGGTATTAACATCTCATTTTTTGAAGGCTTTCCCCATGCGGGTGGTAAACATCCATCCCGCTCTTCTGCCCGCGTTTCCTGGGCTTGGGGTTCAGGAGAAGGCAGTGAACTATGGAGTAAGATTTTCCGGTTGTACCGTCCATTTCGTGGATGAAGGAGTGGATGCTGGCCCCATTATTGCCCAGGCGGTGGTTCCGGTATTCCCCACAGACACGGGGGATACCTTGGCAGAGAGAATTCTCAGGATGGAACATCGGATATATCCAAAGGTCATTCAGTGGATTTCCGAAGGAAGGGTTCGGGTTGAGGGCCGCCGAGTGTTTGTTCATGGGGCTAACTTTGGTGAAGAAATTGCCTTTATTGAGCCTGTTGTATAGATGAGACCACCCCTTTTTATCAGTGCTTGCCTGGTGGGGTTTCGTTGTCGGTATGACGGTTCTCTAAAGGAACAGCCAGGGATACTATCTATGCTTGAAGGGTTTCGGTGGATCCCTGTTTGCCCGGAACAGTACGCGGGGCTTCCAACCCCCCGACTGCCGATGGCCTTTGTGGGTGGAACCGGTCAAGAAGCCCTGGGTGGTGCAGCAAGGATCATTCAGCAGGATGGTCGTGATGTAACGGGGTCGATCTTAGAGGCTTCGCGGGCACTTACAAGGGTGGGAATATACTGGGGGATCCGTTATGCGGTCCTGAAGGAGAGAAGCCCTTCCTGTGGTGTGGTCTCGACCTATCTGGAAGAAAACTGCGTCCAAGGAATGGGGGTATTCGCGGCCGTGCTTACGATGTCAGGGGTAAGGGTTTACAGTGAAGAAACCATAAAATGGGGAGAGCTGTCGTGATATTTGATGCCCTTGTCGTGGGAGAAACCCCTTCCGCCATGTTTGCAGCGGCGCTTCTTGTCAGGAAGGGTTTGAAAGTTGCATGGGTGATATCTCCCGGATACTTCTTGCGGTCTGAGGGAGAGAAGAATCCGAAGGCGCCGGATGTTGCCTGGAATCTTCTGCCCCAAACATTGGTACGCAGCATTCTTCAGCGCCTGGGAGTTCCGTTCAAGCATTTGGAAAAGGAGGAGAATACAGGAGTAGGGATTCAGATTGTAAGCCCGGAATTTAGGACTTCTATCCTTGATGGGGTGAGTGAATTTAGGAGTGAATTGAAGCGCATTTTTGGGCTGAAAGAACTGGAGCTGGATAGGATTATAAAGCAAGAGTTAGAAGATTCCGCCCAAGAATTCCTAAGCAAATACTGGAAGTTACTGCCCCAGGTTACACCGAAGGGGAAAAGGCGTTCCATCTCCCTGTTTTCTTGCGGTGAGGGGGTACGGCTGCATCACCTGAGTATTGAAGGGGTTCATCTGGAGCCTGGTTTGAGGCGTCTGATCGAGCTGATAGCCTTTTCTCAGAGCTATCTTTTCCAGTGGGTATTTCCCAGATCGTTGGTGAGACATTTCCTCTACAATGCATGTCACGTGAACATCTTTGCCCAAGGAAGTCTGGTCTCTCCTGAGGAAATCTTCTGGGAGGTGTTTCAAATGGGGGGTGGTAAGCTCTTTTACACTGGAAAAGAGGTATATCTTGAGGCCCACCGGGAGCGAGGGGTCAGTCTGTGGATGGGGGACGAGGAGGTCGTGAATGGCACAATCTGTTTGGTGGCCGTGTCTCCAGACGAGTCACCAGAAATGTTCGAACGGCTGGATTTTCATCACGTGTTGCGTGAACTTTCTGAGCCTGTTAGACTGGCAAATATTACTTTTACCATCGATGAAATGGGTATCCCGGGGGGGATGGGGGAGAACCTGATTCTCTATACCGGGAAGGTGAAAGACCCCTTTGATCCTGAGGAACTTGCCTTTCTGATGCTTGAAGCCTCTGAAGCAGGGACCTTTGTAGGACATTACACCGTTTTTTATAACGAAGAATTGTTGGATATGTCTGACGAAGGGTTGAGACCATGGGCCAATCGCCAGATCGTGCGCCTCGAGAAATTATTTCCATTTATGACTTCGCACATCACACCGGAAAAAATCTTCATTTCCCGGGGTCATCCTCTCAGCCTGGGCCCCTATTTTTATGAAACAACACGAAAGCGAAAGCTTGGCGTGGCAAAACAGAAGGAGGGATTTATGGGTAAAAATATCAGGTATATTGGTCGGGATCAGCTGGACTATTTGGGGCTGGAGGGGGAAATTTTGACGGGGCTCCAGTCGGTTCGTTGGGCTATGGACCGATTGGCCAGGATATAAAGGAGTGGTGTTGTCATGAAAGAGGCATTGAGAAAACAGATGTTGAGTCCCGAGTTCTATCCCCATCATCCCCCTACCGTGAAGGAGATTCAGACCCATATCTCGCATGTCTTTGTTGCGCCGCCCTATGTGTACAAGGTAAAAAAACCGGTCGATTTTGGCTTTCTCGATTTTCGCACCCTTGCCCGCCGCTGTTTTTTTACTCATCAGGAACTTACATTAAACAGCCGATTCTCTCCTGACCTTTACCTGGAGCTTCTGCCCATTACCTTTGATGGCTCGGAATACAGTCTGGATGGTTCCGGGGAACACGTGGAGTACGTTCTGAAGATGCGGCAGTTCGATGGGGAAAGGACCATGAAACGGCTGATAGAACACAGGGAACTGCGGGAAGAGGATATTAAATCTCTGGCCATTCGCCTTACAGAGTTACACCGTCAGGTTCCTCCCGTAGATCCAGGATCAAACTGGGGGTCCCATGCCTCCATAACCTTCGATTGCGAGGAGAATTTTGAACAGTTGGCGCCTTACGTGGGAAACTTTATCGCCGAATCTGTTTATGGGAGGGTGAAGAAGGAGACACTTGGGTTCCTGGTACGGCACCGGACACTTTTCGAATACCGTCGTCGGAAGGGGTTTGTAAAGGAATGCCATGGAGACCTTCATACGGAACACATCATCTTCGAGGGCGGCAAGATTCATATCTTTGATTGTATCGAGTTCAATAAACGTTTCCGATTCATCGACACCATGTCAGACCTGGCGTTTCTCACGATGGAATTGGAATTTCTTGAACAGGAAGCTATGAAGGAAACATTACTTAGAACCTATTTTGATCAAGTTAACGATCCATGGGGCCCCTTTCTCCTCGAT
>JALTIG010000088.1 GCA_027004185.1 bacterium
TTTCAAGGATTGATATTTACTCATGATTTTTCGCAGGTGGATTTATGGGTTCCTCGCATGCATTTTTGTGCTTGCCATGATTCATGAAGTAGTAGTAGTTTTCAAGCCACGAGGGGACACCTTTGGGGCATGTTTGAACGAACTTTATAAAACCTAAAAAGGCCTCCCGTGTCTCTGGGCTCATGGAATGTTCCATTCCGCAGGCATCCTTTTGTGCAATATCATGAGGAATTTTCAAGATACGATGCATAAAGTCAAAGAGGATCTTATGGCGTTCGGAGATATCCTTTCCAAGTCTTTCCCCCTTTGGTGTCAGTATAACATCCCCGTAACGCTCATGTCGGACGAGGCCCATCTCAACAAGCTTTTTTAGGATTCCCGAAATGCTTGGATAGGTTACATTCAATTTCCTGGAGATATCCTTGACGCGTGCAGCCCTTTCTCTTTGAGTGATCTCATAAATCGCCTCAATGTAGTCTTCAATACTTGTGGTAACCTTTTGCATAATCGTCTCTACCATGGAAGTAGTTTCCTTTTCTTTTTACAGGTTTTAGGTGAGATTGTCAAAAGGGATGGAAAAAAGGATTATCAGGGGAGCTTAAAATAGCGAAGCGTAGGAATTCGCTGATATGCAAGGAGACCTTCCCCTGGTGTTGCAACTGGACCCAAATAATTGTATAAATCTACAGTTAGCTTAAGCCAAGGGTGGAAGGATCAATGTGTGTTCCCTATAGAGGTGAGGGGGTGCATGAACTACCCAGGGGGGAGCAAGATGGAAAAACATCTATGGCTCCTCTGAAATACAGCCAGAGGTTCGGGCGGAACCTTAACCTTATCCTCTTATCATTATAAAGGAGGAGGAATGAAACGAAGGATCTCATGTTTGATATTGTTTTTCGGAATGATTCTACTGGTTCCTGTCTCGCAGTCCATAGGGGGACCGGTTATTCCTAAGACAATCGTGTTGACACTGAACCACGTTAATCTGATGCTTGTGGGAGATGAGGCGGTGGTTAGAACCGGCCCCTTAAATAAAAACATTAAGAGTGTTCGATGTGTGGTTTGGGGAAAGGTTATTTCCCCTGTTGGAAGGGCAGGAGCTCCATCATCAGGTTATACCTTTACCTTCAGAGCAGTGAAATCAGGAAAGGCCATTGTTATGGAAAAGATCAAAAAGTTTGGAAAGAAAGGTGAGGCCATAGAGTTCAAAAAGTTCGGGATAAGGGTTTACACTCCTGCTGCCGTTCCTCTTTTATCCTTAAAAGAGATAGCTCAAAACCCCGGAAAATATGCAAGGGGGTTTGTCTTGATCGCAGGGACAAGCCGTGGTTGGGGAAGGCCTGCCAAGGCTCAAAAGATCTGGGGAACCATGGCAACTCGCTCCGACTGGGTTATTGAGGATACAACCGGAGCCGCCTATATCTCTGGCATTCTGAAGGTTGAAAAGGGAAGGGCCGTACGGATCATTTGTCGGGTTCTGGTACGTCCCAATGGGTCCTGGACCCTGATAGGGCACAGGATCCTTCCGGATACTCACAAGATAAAAGGGTTGAAAGGCTTTGAGCAGGGCAACAATCGGTTTGCGTGGTTTCTCTACAAAAGGCCTCCCAGAACAAAAGGAAATCTCTTCTCTTCCTCTTTCAGCGTTTCCTTGGCCCTGGCATGACCTAAACGGGTCAAGATGAGACACACCTTGGCAGATGGCTCTGTTCTTGAGATGGTGGGAATTGACGTAGATCTTTAATGGAGGAGGATGGGTCTATTCCCTTTTACACTCCCCCAATCGCTTCCCTTTCATGTGCATGATCATGGTTTTCGTGCCTTGACCATGGGTTACCATTTTCATCGTGACCTTACCTTCCATGGTGTCTCCATGGTAGGTGATCTCACCGTGCCCCTTCATATTTTGTCCCTGCCCATTGCAGACCACATCCCAGATGACCTTGTTTCCTTTGGTTTGCATATTTGCTATTTTGCAGGGAGAACCCTTTTGCTTTTCTGTTGGAGAGGTCTGTCGAGGGATTAAGTCATCTATTGAAAGACACTGCGTGGTGGTCATGGTGGGCATTCTGACATGCATTCCAGGCATCTCAATAGTCGTGGTTATTTGCCACTGTCCGGGTTGGATATTAGGCGCTGCCATTGCTGCAGTTACCATCAAGAGGATCCCTATCAGGACCATTGTGATTCTTTTTCTTCCCACTTTAAATCTCCTTTTCTCCCCAGAGAAGGTTGAGTTGTTCCTTGATGAGTCTCAAATAACTTACGAAGTTATGCGGTAAGTATTCCCTATCAGCGATGCATTTTGAGCAGTTGGCGAATACAAGTTATATAGATCCTTAAAATTAACTTGTGATCTTGACGAGGGATATGAAAGGGTTCGGTTTAGGGAGCTAAGACTCAATGATTGTTTCCTGTCCCTGGTGAACCTTGGGTGCTTCTGGGTTCAAAACCGATATCCTTGCATTGAGAGGGGCCTCAAGCTCTTCCATTTGGCAAGATCCGTCGAAGATTGCCCCCTCCTGGATCGATAATTTAGGGGTTAAGATGTTCCCATGCACCCTTGCTGGTGCGAGGATCTCAAGGGTATCTTTTGCATGCACGTTTCCCTCGACCTGCCCACTTATGACAATCTCTCCCGCCTTGATCTCTGCGTTCACTTTAGCCGTTTCACCGATAATCACCACGTCCTCTGTGAGTATTTCACCTTGAAATTTCCCATCGATCCTAACAGTTCCTTCAAAAATCAGCTTCCCTTCGAAGCTTGTCTGTTCCCCGAGAAAGGCCCGTATATCCCTTGATGATCCCTTAGCCATCGATTATATCCTTTCATATCTTCTTGATTTAAATGTTTAACATAATAAATCCATTGTTTCAACTAGTCAGGCACATAGCCTTCTGATAATTCCATCCAGTTCCTCCAAGTCGAAAAAGGAGATCTTAATGGCACCTCTCTTCCCTTTTAGGAGTACCTTTACCTTTGTTCCTAATGCCCTTTCCAGGCGGTTTTGGATGTCCTGCACATAGGGATCATCTTCTGACCTTTTTTGCTTGGGCTTGGATGGGACTGATTTGACTCGACGTTCCACTTCACGGACCGAAAGCCCCTTTTTAACGATTTCCTCTGCCAGTTCTTCCTGTTGCTGAAAATTAGTAAGGGTAAGAAGGGCACGCGCGTGACCTGCGCTAAGCTCGGCTCGGCTCACAAGCTGCTGAACCTTTGGTGAAAGCTGAAGCAGACGCACGGTATTGGCGATCGTAGAGCGATTCCGTCCGAGTCGGGTAGCCAGGGTTTCCTGCGTCAATCTCCACTGTTTCATCAATTCCACATAAGCCAGGGCTTCTTCGATGGGATTCAGATCCTCCCTCTGCAGGTTCTCAATCAGCGCGGCCTCTAAGCTTTCCTGCTGGCCGAACTCCTGTACCATGACAGGGATTTCCTTCAGCCCCGCTTTCTGTGCAGCAAGCCACCTTCGTTCCCCTGCGACAATCTCATAGCCATTTTCCGCAGGCCGAACCAGAAGGGGCTGTAACACCCCCTTTTCCCTAATAGAGTTGGCAAGAGAATCCAGTTTTTCCTGGTTGATGGATTTTCTTGGTTGGGATTTGTTCGGCCGGAGTTTCTCGATTCCTATGATGAAGAATTTTTCCTTTTTCTCCATCCCCTCCGGAAGTAGGGCGTGAATCCCTCTACCGAGAACCTTTTTTCTGGACACGACTTCCTCCTTTTTTTATCAGTTCCTCCGCCAGCTTTTGATACCCCTGCGCCCCTACGCATCGCCTGTCGTACTCAAAGATATTCTTTCCAAAGCTGGGAGCTTCGCTCAGCCGTACATTCCGATTGATAACGGTCCGAAAAACACGATCGCGGAAATGCCGACAGACCTCTTCTCGAACCTGGTGAGAGATACTGTTTCGTACATCGAACATAGTCAGTAGTATCCCGGTTATTTGAAGACTTGGATTTATGGATTGTTTAATCAAACGTATAGTTCGCAATAATTGCGACAATCCCTCCATGGCATAAAATTCACACTGAAGTGGGACAATTACGCCTCTGGCAGCGGTCAGGGCATTCACGGTCAACAGGCCCAGAGAGGGGGGGCAATCGATGATTATGTAATGGTATTCCTCTGAAATCTGGGCAAGGGATTGTTTCAGGAAATACTCCCGTTTTTCCTCGCCGATGAGCTCTACCTCCGCGCCGATCAAATCTCCATTGGCAGGCAGAATGTGCATTTCATTCAGAGATGTAGGGAATATGGCTTCGTGCGTTTTCAAGTTTCCTAACAGAACGTCATAAACGGTTGCCTTCAGCTCTTCCTTTTCAAGACCGCAACCACTTGTGGCGTTTCCCTGAGAATCCAAGTCCACGAGTAGAACGCGTTTACCGGAAAGCGTCAATGCCGCTGAGAGGTTGACCGCCGTGGTCGTTTTTCCTACCCCGCCTTTCTGATTTGCCACCGCTATAATTTCTGTCATGTGTGTCACTTGTTCATCCCGGTTGATCACCCTGTCCGTGATAAAAACGGTTCTTTATATCATTCCTCTGGGCGAAGAGGAAGTGTTCCTCATGTCTTCATTCCTTTGATGTTTCATGGTCTTCAACATTCTACGTAATTGTTTATCCAAGGATCCCTTTCAAGTTTTTCAGAATTTCCTCTGCCTTGTGAAAATTTGGTCCCCTTTCAATCCTTCTGTCTCTGTGTTTATGCTCCATGTTTTTCTTTCCTTGGGTGAGGATTCCTTCTTCTATGGCGATGTGTAGCCATCCTTCCAGAGTTGCGTAGGTGAAAGACTCAGAACATTTAATCTGACCAGCGCTCAGCATCTCCTTTCCCCATCGAATCATGTCCTGGATCAATTTTCTTTCCCTTGTCTCTTTACCCGTAATCTCTTTCAACACATAAAGGGAGCCTACCAGAAAGCCCTCAAGGGTACTAAGCGTCAAATGGCACAAGTCCTGAATCTCCTCATCTTTCAGGCCGTTTAGCATGATCTGCCCTTTTTTGTACCAGTGCATGGGATGCTCGATGGGCAAGAGGAATTCATATCTGAGAAGATGAAAGAGAAAATCAAACATATTGTAGGAGTTGATGGATCGGTCTTTTTTTGAGACCTGGATCGACCAGGCATATAGAGAAATCGGTGCTAAGTGGGCTACCATTATGTTCTTGGAAAACTCCAAGTGAATCCTCTTTTCAGGAGGTATAAAATAAGAGGGGTCTGTCGGATCGATTACCACCCCTTGTCGTACAATGTTGTCTTGCGTGAATAGCTCAAGGGATCTCAGCAACGCTTTCTGGACACTCACTCCCCTTAGTGGGATGTCTGCCTTCAGGTCTTTCAGAATCTTCATGTAGAGTTTCGCCGTTTTAATGATCTTCGAACGGTTGATGCTCCGATCGACTTGGGAAAGAAGGGATGCGGCAACTAGTGCGGAGGGAGTGACGGCCATTACATGCTGAATGGCCCTTATCACATTATCCGCTGTCTTCTGGTACAATTCCCGGCGCTTTTCCACGGATGAGGGATAGGTCTCTATATGATTTGTAACCAGGTATCTTTTTAGGGAAATGGGTGTTCCAAACCGTACAAAAACCGTCCCGTAACGTTTTCTGAAGATCTTGCGAAGCTTAAAGAGGTCTCTCTTCTTTTCTTTCCGTTTCTCATCCCCTCTGAGCTCCCGTATGTATCCCTCTTCTTCCACGATTCTCTCGTATGAAATAGCGGTGGGGACCACGTAGATATCTTGAACGGAGGGGTCAAAAAGTGCCCTGATGATCATAGCAATCATCCCCTTTTTTGGAAGAATCAGTTTGCCGGTTCGGCTTCTGCCCCCCTCGATGAAAAACTCTATGGGGATTCCCTCCCGAATCAGTTCTCTCAGGTAGCAATAAAACACCTCTCCGTAGAGCGGGTTATCCTTGAAGGTTCTACGTATAAAAAATGCGCTCGATCGGCGAAAGACTGGTCCAACGGGCCAGAAAGAAAGATTGGTGCCAGCGGCAACAAGCGGCAAAGGGAGGTTGATTTTATACAAGACATAGGAAAGCAGAAAATAATCGACATGGCTTTTATGAGAAGGAACATACACGATGGGATAGTTTCTTGCAATTCTCCTTAGCCGCTGTTGGGCATTCTCATTTACATCCACACCGTCGTATAGATTTCGCCAAACCCATCTCAGGATCTTTTCCCATACCTTTATATAGGAGATTCTCAAATCAGCCGCGATTTCGAGGGTGTAATCCCTCGCTTTTCTCATCAGGTCCTCCACCGGCTTGTTTTCTACCTCAGCCATCCCTTCGATGAATGACCAAAGATCCGGATCCTCCATAATCTGCGGGACGATGCGGCGGCGGGACGGCAAGGGTGGACCGGTGATCCCACGGAGTTTCTTGTCAAGGATTCCGATAGCCGTATTACGAATCTCCCTCGCCAGGTCACCATCTGAGTGTTCGGGATGCTGTTTTAGGAACCTATGCAGATCGATCGGCGTTCCAGGTCTTACCTGGATCTCTTTCCTCAATAGCACGTTCCTGACTCGAAGGGTCCATTTGGGTGTTGCTAGTTTTCCCCAGAGGGCGGTGTAGAACGATTTTTTTTCTGTTTGAGGGAGCACGTCATATACTACGAGGTGCGGAACCAGGTAGATAGGTGTAGAAGTAGTTCTCTGAAATCTAATGATCTCTTCCAGTGGCGTGGTTCGGAAGTTCAAACAGCGCTGCACATATGAACCCGATGGATTGAGATAAACAGTAAACGGGACACGCCCCAGCCTCGAAAGATCCCCTTCTTGCGTAAAGGGGTCAAAGACACATTTTCTTTTCATATACCAGAGGAACTGTGCCCTGATGTACGCAAGCCATCCAAAGAGAGAGATAAAAGGCAGCATAGTAATACCCATGGGAAACTTAGGGTAATTTCCCCCCTTGTGGCGATAGAGATAATAAAGGGCCAGAAAATCGATCCGGCTCGGTGAGTCGAGCAGAGGAATAACCAAGCCCTTTGAGACCATCCCCCGCCATCTCTTGAGGTGATCTGGAGAGATCTGCACCCGTGCGAACAACCAGGGAAACAGCCGCTGGGATAAAAATCCCTGCATCTGATCGAATCGGTAAGGTTTTAGATTCAAAGTCCTACCTTCACCCGTCGCCAAAGAGAAACTGCAATATCCCTAATACTTTAACTACCGCTGTTTCCAGCCGCAAGATTCTGGGACCTAAGGAGCATGTTTTGGCCCCCATCGTTCGAGCGAGGGCTATTTCAGAAGGGCTGAATCCCCCCTCTGGGCCTATGGCAACAGCCACGTTAGTTATCTCTCTGACCTCGTAAAGACATTGCCGCAAGGATTGTTCGGAGTCAGGTGTACAGAGGATCTTCAATGAGGCCGTTTGGCCTATGGCCTCCGAAAGGCTTGTTAACGTACCCAGTTGTGGAATAACCCCACGGTATGACTGTTTCGCCGCTTCCTTAAGGATCTGGTTCCATCTTTCCCGTTTGCGTTCCTTCTTTTCCTCCGAGAAATGGGGGACGCAATGCTCCGAAACGATTGGGATGATCCGAGTGACTCCCAGTTCTGTAGCCTTTTGCAGGATCCATTCAAACTTTTTTCGTTTGGGCAAGGCCTGGATCAGGGTCAGTATGAGAGGGGATTCCATAGATTTGTTCACTGGAGCAAGGAGGTGAACCCACGTTTCGTTGCGCGTAGTTTCCACAATTTCAGCATGATAGAGAGATCCGGCATCTTTCGAAACAACGATCAGGTCTCTGGGGCCGAGGCGCAGCACCCGTTTCAGGTGCATGTGGTCCTTCCCGGAGATGAGGGCCTTTCCTGCTATAGGATCCAGCCAGCTTGCAAAAAACCGGGGGTGCCTACTCATGAATGTGACTTCCTCATCATCATGGAAAATGAAACCCATTCTTTCAAGCTACGGCGGGTAAGCCTTTTTAGGCCGTTTCGAGTGGCCTTTTCCAAAAACATGTTTTCCTGTTCCCGAAGAATCCCTGAAACCACAAGGATTCCATCTGGTTTGAGAAGCGAACGCAATCCCTTCAGCAGGTTTGAAAGGACTCCCTCGTTGATATTAGCCAGGATAAGATCATAATATCCATCACAGTTCCCAATCGATCCTTTCCGAAACTCGATGATATCGGCCACGCCATTTTTTTCTGCATTAGCGCGGGCTATGGGAAGGACATCTTGGTCAATATCCACTGCCAGGACGTACCGTGCCCCCAGGCAGGCTGCCACAATAGCGAGGATTCCAGATCCTGTCCCCATGTCAAGAACCTCGTTGAAATATTCCGGCCTCCTTTTTCGGTGGAAGAGCATCTGCCGAATGCAAAGGCGGGTTGAAGCGTGTCCCCCTGTCCCAAAAGCCGTTTCAGGATCGATAGAGATAACCGGGCAGGCAGGATTTTTCCGAAGCTTTCGCCATGTGGGTTTGATGATCAGGTCTTGACCAAACCGGTAGATTTTGGTGTATCTTTTCCAGGCATCTTGCCATTCCTTTGCCTCCAGGGGTCGTTCGGAGAGGATTGGTGGGGGGGTGCCAAAAATTCTGGACACCTCGTTTAACTTTTTGAGTAAGTGAGGCTTGAAGTTTCCCCACCATTCCTCATCGAGATAAAAGACAGTTTTTTCCGTTTGATCCCAAAAGCCGTTAATGATCGCTGGAATAACGCCGTTTTCCGCCAGAAAGGCCGAAACAGCTTCTTCACACTGTTTTGGAATGTGCAACATAACTTCTCTCATTTGCAGTAAATTTTACCAGATTCACCAGGGAATGTCATGGTACCTTTGGCCTCCCTTATCATAGATCCCCGGCTCATGAATCAAAATTATCTATCCATTACTTTGAAATTTGCCGGAATTTTTTGATTTGACAATACGGTCGCACTGGTAAGATTTTTAAGGTAAGTCGGAATATTCGGAAAATGGAGGGGCTGAAAATGATATCGATTGTTACACCCGATACGATTTTGTTAGATCTGGTTGAAAGATGCGAAGGGGCCTCTGATATCTTTAACCGGTATAATGCGCTGGCCGGAGAGTGTATCCTTTGTTACAACCTTTTCGAGCCCTTAAAAAAGGTTGTTGAAAAGTATAAGCTAAACGGTGTGGAAATCATGTCTGAACTGAAGGCCTTAGAGAAAGCCGAACAATGAAGCCACGCGGACCTTCTACTTTTTAGGAATTTATCCCACCCTGAGCATCCATTCATCCATTTAAGGTTTATTTGAGATTTATTTCAATAATACTGCCCAGAGTATATAGAAACCCCAGCTTATAAGAATAACCCATGAAATCACCAGATCTTTACGGCTGAGAGGATCAAAAGGTGTTTCTGCAATCCTGAGAATCCCTTCCGCATAGCCTCTTGCGATAAAGAGTGCGGAGCGCCGATCCATCTGGAGAAAATCTTTCTTGAGGATTTGGGGAAGACTCCGTAGGATCAGGGTCGTTTTCGTCGTTTTCCCTTCTGCATCCTTCATAATCTCTGTTAGCTGATGTTTCCAGGACAATGGCAAGACTCTGAGCCACCGTAGGATGAGAAACAGGGTAAGGATATGCTGTCTGATTCCAAAGAGATTTAATATGGGAAGGCGATTTAGCCGGTCCATCATCTGGAAGATAAAAAGGCTGGAGATCCCCGATGTGAGACCAAACGAAACACAGAAAAAAAAGGCCAGCTTTTGGGTTATCCAGATTCCCTGTATGAGACCCTCCCGAGTTATGTACAGATGTCCCACGCTGAAGAGGATGTTCCCAGGGGTAAAGAAAGCATGGAAAAAGAGAGAGAGGGCAAGGAAGGGTGTGACATAAAGTATCTTTTTCATGGCGTTCAGGAGGTGAGAATGATCCAGAGTCACGAGTAGAAGTAGTAAAGCCCAAGGGAGTAAAGCGGTTTGCCAGATCCGTTGCTTCGCTTCGATGATAAAAGAAATAATTGAGATGTTGGCGAAGAGAAAGACACAAGGATGTGTCGAAGGGGTGTCGAACAGATAGGGGAAGGTGCTATAGAGAGTTTTTAGCTGCCTTCCCCTTCCCTCAAAGGGACTTGTCATAGACTATTCGTGGGGGTAAGTTTCAGAAGCCTCAGCCTCTCTCGCGTCCAGTTTTTCTTTCAAGAGGGCACCGAAATTTGAACTGACCTTGCTTTTCTTCTCTGTAGATGTTGAGTAATCTTCATTTTCTTTCGAAGCCTTTTTCGCTTTGAGACTGAGGCCTATTTTCCTTTCTGCCTTATTGAGGTTGATTACCACGGCCTCAACAACATCCCCTACGGAGACAACATCAGAGACCTTCTCAACCTTTCCATCGCTCAGTTCGGAAATGTGGATCAGGCCTTCCAGATCATCACCGATGTTCACAAAGGCGCCAAAATCGGTTAGGTTTGTTACCACACCGCTTACGACGGTTCCAAGGGGGAATTTTTCATCGATCCTTTCCCAAGGATTGGGTGTCAATTGTTTAATACCGAGGGAAAACCGTTCATTTTCCCGATCGATCTTGAGCACGACGGCTTCGATTTCCTGGCCCTTTTTGTAAATGCTGGCTGGGTTGCGGATCTTTTTGGTCCACGACATGTCGGAAACGTGGACCAGTCCATCTACTCCCTCGCCGAGTCCTACAAAGACGCCGAAGTTCGTAACGGTTTTGATTCGCCCCGCGATCTTTGTTCCCACAGGGTATTTCTCCTCAACCACTTGCCAGGGATCCTTTTCCAACTGTTTCATACTGAGGGAGATCCGTTTTCGCTCCTGATCCACTCCGATCACTTCAACTCCCACTCTCTCTCCGAGGTCAACGATTTTAGAGGGATGACGCAGCTTTTTTCCCCACGCCATTTCAGTGACATGTACCATTCCCTCAACACCTTCCTCAAGCTCTACAAAGGCGCCATAATCAGTAATGCTGACCACCTTCCCCTTGGTACGCATTCCAATGGGATACTTTTCTTCAATGTTTTCCCAGGGATCCGGGGTGAGTTGCTTTAGGCCCAGCGAGACCCTTTGGCGTTCCGGGTCGTACTTGATGACCTTTACCTTGATGGTGTCTCCAATGCTTAGGATTTCAGAGGGATGATTGATCCGGCCCCAGGACATATCCGTGATATGCAGCAGGCCGTCAAGACCGTCCAGATCGATGAAGGCCCCATACTCAGTAATATTTTTGACGACCCCTTCTAAGACAACCCCTTCCTCAAGTTTCTCCAGGAGCTTTTTCCGTTTCTTCTCGCGTTCTTCCTCCAAAAGGGCGCGTCGTGAAATGACAATATTATTCCGTTTTTCATTAAGCTTGAGAACCTTGAATTTAAAGGTCTTCCCCACAAGTTCGTCCATGTTGCGCACAGGCCGAACATCGATTTGGGAACCCGGCAAAAAGGCGGTAACGCCGATATCTACCGACATACCACCCTTGACACGTGCAACAATCGTTCCTTCGATAACCTCTCCTTCATTACAGGCCTTTGTGATTTCACGCCATGCCTTGATCTTGTCCGCCTTTTCCTTGGAAAGATGTATGATTCCTTCGTCATCCTCTCTGGATACAACTAAAACTTCAACTTTGTCGTTTTCCTTGACGGTTAAATTACCCTGGTGATCCGTGAACTGTGAAATTGGGATCTCGCCTTCGGACTTGTAACCCACATCCACGAGCACACTCTCCGGATTAATGCTGATCACAGTTCCTGTGACGATGGTACCTTCTTCTATCTGTTTGAGACTTTCCTCGTACAGCGTTTGAAAAGACTTTTCAGTTTCCTTTTCTTCTTCTTCTTCTTCCTCCTTTCCTAAGATTTCCTCTTCTTTGATTTCCCCTGTGAAAGTGTTGAACATAAATGTTACCCCCTACCGATTTTTGGACCTATGGTCTCTCTCATATCACACCGGCCCATGAAAACAAAGCGGCTTACGATGTGGTACAGATTCTTTTTATATACGAAATGAATTTTATTTTCAAGAGAAGGGGGATTGTGAGATAATTAAGTAATTTTTTGAAAAATCTGAGAATACAATTAATGTGTCAAGCAGATTTATAGTGTTATTTATAGGCCCTTCAGGTATTCAACGACTGGTTCGATTAGCCATTCCGGTGTGGAAGCACCAGCCGTGACCCCTACCCTATGCACGGGTCCGAGGGAAATTTTTTTCAACTCTTCAGCCGTTTCTATGTGGAAGGTAAAAGGTTGAACTTTAGCACATAGCTCCTTTAGACGGCGGGTATTGGCACTATTATGACCTCCGATAACAATCATGGCCTCGGACTTGCTCGCGAGACGGATGCTTTCCTCCTGTCGAACCTTGGTCGCGTCGCAGATGGTATTGAAGATTAGTGCCTCACGCGTTTTCCGAATAATTTCAGCAGCAATGGATTGAAAGGTTTCAAAACTCTGGGTTGTTTGAGAGACTACTCCTACCCTTGGTGAAAGCTCAATGGCCTTCAGTTCTTCCAGGGAGGAAATGGCGGTACCTTTTCCGTTTGTGTAGCTAAGGATACTCGATACCTCCGGATGGTTGGTGTCTCCGACTACCACAATCTGATAGGCATTTTCCGCAAGACGTTTAACATATTCATGGGCCTTTTCAACAAAGGGGCAGGTGGCGTCCACGACCGTTAGGTTCCGCCTGACGGCTTCTTCCCTTTCCTGGGCGTTGACCCCGTGGGAGCGGAATATGACGGTTCCTTCAGGTATTTCATGGATACTTGAAACCACTTTGAGCCCCTGTTCCTGCATCTTCTGGATGACCTGTGGGTTATGGATGATCGGTCCCAGGCTGAAGATAGGCCGCCGTCCGTCAGCCAATGCTTTGAAAGCCATCTCGATTGCCCGGCGCACCCCGAAACAGAATCCAGCCTTTTTTGCAACGATTACTTCCATTTTTTGGTTTTCTTCCCTTTGACATGCCATAAAATTTCGCTTATGACGGCGGGGATGTCCATCCGAGTCGTGTCGATGAGGATGGCATCCTTAGCAGGCCTGAGAGGAGCAATGGCACGGGTACTGTCATTGAGATCCCGTAGCTTCATAGTTTCCCTGACCTCTTGGAATGAAACCTTTTCTCCCTTTTGAATAAGCTCCCTGTATCGCCGGCGGGCTCTCTCGTCCACGGAAGCATCAAGATAGAACTTGAAAGTCGCGTGTGGAAAAACGACCGTTCCGATATCACGGCCCTCCAGAATCGCGTCGTGCTGTTTTCCCAACCCGCGCTGAAGAGAGACAAGGACTTCTCGGACACTCGGGTGTTTGGATACGATAGAGGCATGCATCCCCATCTCATGAGTGCGGATTTCCTCGGTGACATCCCGCTCATTGCATAAGACATGTACGGTGTCTCCCTCAATATGAAAAGAAAAGGAAAGGGAACGACAAAGCTCTGCGACCTTTATACCATCCGTAAGATCGAGTCCTACCTCGATGGCAAGGAGGGCAACAGTTCGATACATGGCTCCCGTATCGATATACATATAGCCCAACTCTTTAGAAAGAAGTTTGCTGATGGTGCTCTTGCCTACACCGGAAGGACCATCTATCGCGATGATCTTCCCCATTCCACTAAATGTTTTTGATGCAATCGAGGGCCAAGCGGTTCATTTCATCGTAATCTTCAACGGTCAGGCCACATCCCTGGGCAACCTTTCTCGCGAATTCGGTAGTAATCAGATCGGAGGCGTCATGGGCATCCGTGTTGAGTAACAGTCGAGCCTTGTAGCGTTTGGCCAGAGCGGCCACGTGCCCATTAGAGAGGCTGTGGCCCTTTCGAGCTGAAATCTCCAGGAATACCCCTTTGTCCGCCGCAAGTTTTACCTCATCTGCCGTGATAAGACCTGGATGTGCCAGCAAGTTCGCCCCACCAAGGATTGCAGCTCGGTTGGTTCCTTCCTTGACAGGTTCGGTTAGGGTTTCCCCGTGGACAACAATCCATGGAATCCCCAGGGCTCTGACCTTTGCGATAGTATCGGCGATAAGTTGTGGGGGAACGTGGGTTAGCTCCACGCCTGGGATCACGAGGATCTCCAGCGCTCCCCGGGAGGTGGAGACAAAGGATAAAATCTGCCTGCAAACCTCTGTGTAATTGGAGGCATCCACGTGGTCCGTGATAGCTATGGCCCGATATCCCTTGTCGGCGGCGCGTCGTACCAGTTCTGAGGGGACCAAGGTGCCGTCGCTGAGGAGGGAATGGGTATGGAGATCAATCATAGCAATACCTCTCTTCTTAGAAGCCAGTGGCCAATGTAAATGCCCAGAGAGCCTCCGACGATATCAGCCATCAGGTCAAACACGGAGGGGTCTCGGTAGGGAACAAAGGATTGGTGAAATTCATCACTGATCCCGTAAAGTGTAACAATAAGTATGGTCAGAAGAATCCTTGATCTCAGTCTTTGGGATCTATGGGGAGAAAGTTCGAAGGCTCGAAAGATCAGCAGGCTAAAAGCCGCGTATTCTCCCCCATGCAGAAGCTTGTCCGCAAGAAAGAACGTAGGAAGAAACCTTGGGAGGTGTGAAAGGGATGAAAGATAGAACATGATAGAGGCATACAGGATGACCGGAATCCATGCCAATACCCATCCGTTTCTTCTTGTCACCCTCATCTCGTTTCCCTCCTATAGCATTCCCCCCTTCTTTATACTCCTTTCAAGGACATCTTGGAAGAGCGTCAAGGATCCCTTGTTGGCGCAATACTCCCCGCACATGGTACAGGTTTGGGAACCCGAGCTGGCGGATCGCTCTTCATAGATCCGTCGGGCGTCATCTGGGAACATGGCAAGTTCGAACTGCGTCTCCCAATCCATGTCACGCCGCTTGACGCTCATCTTTCTATCCCAAGGCATATTTTTCTCTTTCAGTTTGCCCAGGTCTCCGATATGTGCAGCAATACGGGCTGCCTTGACACCCCTTACAACATCGTCTTTGTTAGGAAGACCCAGGTGCTCGGCGGGGGTGATGTAGCAGATGAGATCTGCACCGTATCGCGAAGACTGAGCTGCACCGATCGCAGCCGTGATGTGATCCCATCCCGGGGTGACATCGGTAGGCAAAGGTCCGAGCATGTAATAAGGAGCTCCTCCACTCATCCGCTTTTCCAGAATGATGTTGGCTTCGATCTCGTCCAGGGGGACATGTCCCGGTCCTTCGACCATCATTTGGCACCCCATCTCGCGGCCGAGTTCTGCCAACTCACAGTTGATGATCAGTTCTTGAACCATGGCCCGATCCATAGAATCAGAGATTGCGCCTGCCCTCAGGCCGTTTCCGAGGGAGAGAACCACGTCGTGCTTCCGGAGTATTTGCGTTACCTCATCGAAATACTCATATAGAGGGTTTTCTTGATGGTTTTTCATCATCCAGGCTACCATGGATGTTCCCCCTTTGGAAACCAGGCCTCCATACCGGTATCCCTGTTTCTTCAGGCGTTCCAGTGCGTAGAGATTAACCCCACAGTGGATGGCCATGAAGGCGATTCCATCCTCACATTGCTGCTCGATGAGGTCAAAGAGCATCTGCTTGTCCAGTTTGTTGGGATCGCCGTATTTTCGGGTGGCTTCACAAAAGGCCTGGTATAGGGGAACATTTCCCACTGGCAGGTTCACAGCGGAGATTATCTCCCGTCTAATTTTATTCAGGTCTCCCCCCACGCTCAGTTCCATCAGGGTGTCGGCTCCTGCCATCTCGGCGGCCCGAGCCTTTTCCACCTCCATAGCCACATTCACGATATCCGTGGAGGTTCCGATACTGGCATTGACCTTTGTACGAAGCCCCTGGCCAATGCCTACCACATTGACCTTCACATTCTTATTCAGGGGGATGACTATTTGTCCCTTTTCGATCCCATTACGGATCGTTTCGGGTGGGAGGCCCTCCTGACGGGCCACTTCCTCCATCTCCGGGGTAATTTTGCCGGCTTTTGCATAATCGACTTGACTTAGTAATTCTTCCATGGACTCCTCCTTTTTCTATTCTCTAATTCATTAGGATAAAAATCCCCCAAACCCCAAAAGTCAACAGGGCCTGGGGGATTTACCTTCTCCACCAGACGTTCCAACTGGCAGGTCTTCTGGCTTCCCCACCCTTTCAGCACCTTCCCATCGCTTTCACGACAGTGGCTTACCTCCTGAAAGGGTTCCCCTTTTGTGGGGAGGCGAGGTTACAGCGGCGGGTCCGCACCGGAATTACACCGGTTTCCCTTTTCACCCTTGAAGGGCACCAGCAGAACAAAATCTAACCAAAATCTAACTGTACTGTTACCGTAACTTCATTTCCTTGTCAAGCTCAGGCTCTAACCCAAAATCCGCGATTGGGCTTTTCTGACTTCAAAAACCCTTTCCATAGGTCAGGAGGTTTCAGCCAGTGGCTATGGGATATCCATTTTGGTCCTTCCTCTGCAAAATTTCTCCCTCCTAAGGTGTCTTTGCATATACATATCCCTCACATCCCTCACCGCTCTTTTATCTTGACCTCTTATCTCTTTTCCTTTTCCGTCGTTCTCATTCTACTTTCTACTTAATTTATCTTCCCTTATGCATCCAAATATTATAATGGGCAGAGAGGGTTTGGAAGGGAACGAATTAGGCAGGGGTATGTGGCAGATAGATCCGGAAAGTGCTCCCTTTTCCGATGGTACTGGTTACCTTGATGTCTCCGCCGTGCGTTTGGATTAGAGAAAGAGCAAGGCTCAGCCCAAGGCCGTTTCCGGCCTTAGAGCGACTTTGGTCTCCCCGATAGAAGCGATCGAAAATGTGGGGGAGGTCCTTTTCATTGATCCCCATCCCTGTGTCTCTGAGTTCAATGACGAGCCAGGAATTCTCTCTGAGTAAGGTTACCTGAACGGTGTCTCCCCTTCCGGAAAACTTGATGGCATTGTCCAAAAGGTTGGCCAGCGCACGCTGAAGGGCAGCACGATCTCCAAGAACTTTCATGGGGCGGCTGGGGAGGAGGGACCGGACCGAAATACCCTTGTCTTCTGCGGCAGGCTTAAACAAATCCACCAGTTCCTGAATAATCTCCCGCATGTCTAACGTGGTTTTTGAAAGGTGTGAGAGGCCAGAGTCCACCTGGGCAATGGCCAGCATTGTGTTGATCATGCCTAAAAGCTGGTCACACTCCTCGATGATCATCCCTGCTGTTTCACGGAATTCTGAAGGGTCCGTTGGCGCGAGCAGGACGTTTTCCGCCATGCCGCGTATGCGGGTAAGGGGGCTTCGAAGGTCATGGGCAACATTGTTGGTGACTTCCTTCAGATCCCTTACCAGACTCTGGATCCGATCAAGCATACTGTTGAAGGCCCGAGCTAGATCTTCAATTTCTTGTCCCTCACTGCCTGCTGGGACCCTTCGGCTTAGTTCGCTTCGATCAATGTGAGTCGCTATTTCTGTGACCCTTTCAACCCCTGACATAGCGCGTCGTGAAATCAGCCAGCCTAACAAGGTTCCTAGCATCAGAATGGCAACAAACCCGTATCCTAAAATTCTTTCAACCTCCTCAAGGATTTCGTCATTATCCCGGAGTGAATGCCCAACCTGAAGGATGTTACCCCCTTTGAACACTTTATATAGGATTCGGACCTTATGTTCGCTCCCCGGATGTCGGCGTGTTTTAAAGAATTCCTCACCTTCATGGAAGGTGTTGATAAATCCTGGTTTCAGGTCAATCCCTTTCCAGGGATTCAGGTCGGACGATGCGAGGATCTTGTGGTCAGGAGACAGCAGGGCATAGAACCAGGCCCCGCTGCCATTGGAACGGGCCTCATTAGTGAACTCACTTTGAAGTTCCTTCAGCCCGTGCTTAACATAGAGGGATTCAAATTCGCGTCTTTCATCCCGGAGGCTTCTATCCGTACGGGCGCGGAGTGCAGATGTAAGCGAGAGATGGATAAGAATGAATATGATCAATGAGGTCGTAGTAAAGAGAATGAGATGAAGGAGAGTCAGCTTGAAGGTGACTTTTCGAAATATTCCGTGTTTTTCCTTTGCCTTTTGGTTCATGGTTCCCGATTTTCACTTCTGTTTTATGGTTTGAAGGGGCATCTACGTTTTTTTGTGGAAGATATCCATACCCTTCGATAAGAACAATCCCCTGATATACAAGGTTGTTATTATTCCCAGGTAGGCCCCTGCAACGACATCGCTTAGGAAATGAGCACCAATTATTACCCGGCTTGCTGCAACCAGGACAGCGATGGTAAAATAAAAAAATCGATAGCGCGGTACAAGGAGATAAAGGGCTGTCATGAATGCAAAGATCGTGTTGGTGTGGCCGGAGGGAAAGGACAACATACTTGCGGGAGAGAGTTTGAAGAAGGTGAACCCATATTTTCCTGTGTTGTAAAACACAATGGGTCTGAACCTTCCGAAAACGACTTTTAGGATGTCGACAAGCAATCCGGAAACGGCAATGGATGCAAAGAGGAACAAAAAACACCAGGCATATTGTCTGAGGCGTTGGCGGTATTCGCTCCATCTCTTCACCCTGGAGGCAGGGTAAAGCAGCAGGAAGAGTATCCCGAAGGTCACAAGGTAGGCGGTGGATTCGCCGAGGCGTGTAACATAACTGAAAAACCCGGTGATGGTGTGATCAAGGGCGCGGACGGTGACGGCGACAGTGCGATCGGCGAAAGCGATTGAAACAAGGCATATGGCGAGGATGATGATCCCTGAAGCAGCGATTTTTTTAACGTCTGGGAAGGCATGTCTTTTCATCGGCAATTAATTTCCCATAATCGCTTCTTGCATACTGAAAAAAGCGACAGTTTCTTTACTCTCTTTAGGGCAAGTACACGTCAGCTCCTTAGAGATTGAAATGAAGGTGTTACAGAGAAATTTATTCTTTAATATGCGATTATGCGACATGTATAAAACACAGACGAAAGGGACAAAAAATGCGTATGAATAATGCTTGCATGAAATAGTTTTATCAGGCATAGTTATTATCAAAATTTCTCTTTCTGTGAAATATTTAGGGTCGACTTTTGAAACAATTTGCCCTCGATTTATTAGAGGTTATTTTTAATACATTTTAGTCTTTCTTGTCAATCAAAAAACTTTCTGCCAACTCAGGGGTGGGCATACAAGAGGAGACATCTTTTTTTGTAGATGACCACCTTTTTTACTGGATCTAAACCTACGTGCTTTAACTCTACTTGTAAATATCCTTTTCTATCGAAGACGGCAAGAATGGAATGGCTGTCTGAGTTCAAGAATTTCTTCGCGTTTGATATAGATTCTATGTCTTCCGGATAGATATCCAGGTAAAATGGAAACAGGGCGCACATGGTTTCATTAGGTTTGTATAAACTAACGATCGAATCTTTTGAAACAGATCTCATAAGCTTTTCAATATAGGGCCTGTAGTTTTTATATTTGTCAAGAGAAGGGTATAGACAAAAGGGGATAGCTGACAGCAAAGCAACCATAAACAGTATAAAAGAAGCCAGTGTGCCTGTGGGATGTTTCAGTTTTATTTGACGCCATGTGATGAAGAAAAAGAGGGAAAAAGGGACAAGGAATATGATTGAAGCAAGGATATGTTTAAGTATATATACGGGCATGGAGAGGATAGCTATTTCTGTAATACACATAACAATTGAAAGGGCAAATAAATATCGCTGGATCTTTTTTGAAAACATCGATTTTTCCCATTGTGTGAATGAATAGGCAAAAATAAGGGCAAGAGGCGGGAAAAGAGGGAGCACGTAAATGGTTCTTTTTGTGGAAGATAGGCTAAGTAGAACAAAATTAAAACCTGCCCAGCATAGAAAAAGAAGAAACGCCTTGTTTTTCATCCATTCCCTTTTCTTGTGCATCGTGATGGCTATGATTGGCGCAAAAAAGGACCATGGAATAAATAAGAACGGGAGATTGTAGAAATAGTAATAGAAGGGACGGATATGCCCCCTTCCCTTATGTGCGAAAAATCTGTTGAGGTTGTTAACGATGAAAATTGTCTTCAGATACTCGGTTCCGCCATAATGGTACAGGGCGATTATCCAGGGAGAAAGGCAAAAGATAAACAATATGGTGCCTTGGATTAATTTCATTTTTAATAATGTTTTAAGATTTCTGGTGATTCCCAGATACGTCAGAACAGTCAAGCCTGGAATGGCTATTCCTATTAGGCCTTTTGAGTAAAAGGCCAGAATGGCGCCTACATAAAACAGGTAAAAATATTTTTCATTACCTGTGATGCCTTCCCAGAATCCAAAGATGGAAACAGTTATAAAAAATGTGAGGGCAACATCTACAATTCCCCAATGAGACATTTGGTAAAATAGTACAGTGGTGCTCAAGATAAGAGAAGCAAAAAATCCACTCAAGGGTGAGAAAACCTTTGTCGCCCAGTAAAGGACAAGGAGCGCCGTTAAAAAACCGAATACAGCGTTTGGAATTCTTGCCCCGTAAGCCCTTGCACCACCTGTGAGTTTATAAGTCAAGGCAACGGAAGCAAAATACAAGGGGGGTTTTTCTAAAAAGGCCTTTTTATTTAGTGTTGGAACGGCATAGTTTCCCGATAGGGCCATTTCTCTTCCGATTTCAGCTACCCGAGGCTCATCTGGTGTCCACAGCCCCCTGCCTGTAATGCCTGTGAAAAATAAAATCATGAGGAGGGTGATTGTTAATAATGGCAGATATAAATTTTCCCTTTCTTGTACCCTTGGGGAGAGGTGTGCCCGGAAAAAGTCAAAGTGGAATTGTTGCGAATAAAATTTTACCACCCTTTGTCTCCTCGCATGAAATTGTTAACCCTACAATCACATTTTAGATTATGGGGGTGACCAGAAAATGATTTCAACATTACTAAAAGTTAATGAACTATTTATGGTGAAGGGGGGAGAGGGTTATGATTTTTCTTCGAGGATATAACCGGCGCCGCGGATGGTATGGATAAGTTTTTTATTAAAGGGGCGGTCAATCTTGTCGCGCAATCGGCAGATACGCGCCTCAACCACATTGGTTTGAGGATCAAAGTTATAATCCCAGACATGTTCCATAATCATAGTTTTCGAAACGATCCGCCCCGCGTTTCGCATGAGGTATTCCAGAAGGGCAAATTCCTTGGCCTGAAGCTCAATTTCGATGCCTTTCCTCAAAACCTTGCGCTTCGCCAGATCCATGACAAGATCCCCAGCCCTCAGTTGCATCGGTTCTGGAATAGCATTGGCCCGACGGATGAGCGCCTGGATCCGTGCCACCAGTTCAGCGAAGGCAAAGGGCTTAATGAGGTAGTCATCCCCTCCAGCCTGCAGCCCCTTAACGCGATCGTCTACAGACCCTCTGGCGCTGAGAATGAGAACCGGCATTGTAATCTTTTGTTCTCTAACTCTTTCTATCAGCGTGAGGCCATCCAATCTCGGCAGCATGAGGTCTATGATAGCCGCATCGTAAGGTTCGGTTGAGGCCAGGTGCAGGCCATCCTCACCATTCGCTGCGTGATCCACGGCATATCCTTCTTGTCTCAATCCCTTTACAACGAAGTCTGCGATTCGCTTATCGTCTTCAACGATCAGGATTCTCATGTGACTTCCACTCCTTGAGCTGCCCTCCTTTCCTTGTCATGTTTAGCACAGTTCCTCAAAGGTATTCAAGCCCTTCTTTTTATTTCGAGGTGCCGATGTGTGAAAAACATTCTGATTATTCAGGATCTCCCTTCAAAAATGAGAGCAATCATGGTAACAGAGAGAACATGAAAAAGATCAGAGATATCCCTAAAGGTGAACGTCCCCGGGAACGGCTATTGCGGCAAGGTCCCCGTAGTCTGTCAGACGAGGAACTTTTGGCCATTCTGTTGGGGAAGGGGACACGCACCCATGATGTCCTTGCACTTTCAAGAAAACTTATCAAGGTTGTGGATGAAAAGGGCCTTGACCTGGAGCCCGAAGATATCCTTTGCATTGAAGGGATAGGAAAGGCAAAAGCTGCCCTGATCATCGCTGCCTTTGAGCTCGTTCGCCGTCGTGTGAAACCGGAAGGCACAAAGATCCAATCTCCATCCGATGTCCTTCCTCTTCTTCGACATTATCAGGACAGAAAACAGGAACATTTTTTAACCGTTTCTCTCAATGGTGCCAACGAGGTTTTGAATATCCGTGTAGTTACGATCGGTCTTATCAACATGAGCCATGTGCACCCGCGGGAAGTTTTTGCGGATGTCATCACAGAGCGTGCTTCGTCTCTGATTGTCGCTCACAACCATCCTTCCGGTTCCCTGACACCCAGCAGGGAAGATCTTCAGGTCACACGCCAATTGAAGGAGGCCGGGAAGATCCTTGGCATCAAGTTACTGGATCATATCATTTTTAGCCCGAGAGGTTACTTCAGTTTTCTTGAGCACGGTGAACTTTGAAAGGGAACCGGATTGAATCCCTAACTTTGTGGCATTGAATACAAACCCCTTGTGCGGTAAGAGAAATCTGTTGCTTGACTCTTATAGGACAATTGTTAACTTATAATTGCTACAACAGGGAAAATTGAATTTGGAGGCGATCCTATGAATCAAGCAAAAACCTTTTTTCTCATGGCAGTGTTAACTGTGCTCTTCGTCTGGTTAGGAAACCTCATCGGTGGGAAACAGGGTGCGATGATCGCCTTTATTATCGCAGCGGCCATGAATTTCTTCTCGTACTGGTACAGCGACAAACTGGTATTGTCCATGTACAAGGCGAAGCCGGTGACGGAATCAGAGGCCCCGGAGCTTTACAACCTGGTACGGGGGCTGTCACAGCGAGCGGGGCTTCCCATGCCGAAGGTTTACATCATTCAAAACGAATCTCCCAATGCCTTTGCCACGGGCCGGAACCCTTCCCACGCGGCGGTGGCCGTTACGTCCGGGGCCTTAGATCTCCTGTCGTGGGAAGAATTGTCTGGAGTCCTGGGACATGAGCTGACACACATCAAGCATCGGGATATCCTTATTGGAACTGTAGCCGCTACATTTGCGGGGGCCATTTCTTTTATGGCCTCTATGGCGAGGTTTGGAGCATTGTTTGGAGGGTTCGGGGACGATGACGAGGGGGGCGGTAATTTTTTTATGATACTTATCATAAGCATCTTTGCCTCCTTGGCTGCCCTCCTGATCCAGATGGCCATCTCTCGATCGAGGGAATATCTGGCTGATGAAGGAGGGGCAAGGATTTCCGGAAATCCCCGTTACTTGGCCAATGCCTTGAAAAAGCTTGATGCCTATTCCAGACGTATCCCTTTCCAGTCGGTTAACCCCAGTACTTCTCACATGTTTATTGTCAATCCCCTGAAGGCTGGCGGTATCGTCAGCCTTTTTCAGACCCATCCTCCCATTGAAGAAAGGATCCGCCGCCTGGAAGGGATGACCATGTGAAGTCGGTCCGCCGCAGTGCCCTTGATATTTTGATGAAGGTGGACCTGAATCATGCTTACGCAGCCCCTCTTCTATCACGGGTTATGCCGCATTTTGAGCGTCGCGATCGACGCCTTGTGGTTACGTTGGTTTATGGGACTCTGCGCTGGCGGTTTACGTTAGACTGGATAATCGGTCGGTTTTCGAAGAGACCGATTCAAAAGATTGATCCCATGCTTCTGAACCTTTTGCGCATGGGAACCTACCAACTTGCCTTCTTGAAGAAGATACCCCCTCATGCAGCCGTTGCCACTTCTGTTGCCTTGGCCAAGACCGTTCGAGGGAAAAGGGGAGGGGGATTTGTCAACGCGGTCCTTCGCCGTATCTCTGAAAGGAGGGTTGCTCTCCTGAATGATCTTCCGAAAGCGCCGACTGTGGATGCCCTGGCGCTTCGGACATCTCATCCTCCCTGGCTGGTCAAACGATGGTGTGATCAGTTCGGCTATAAAAACACGGAGGCTCTTTGCCGCGTAAATAACCTTCCCCCTCCTTCTACCCTGCGTGTTAACACAAATAAGATCTCCCGGGAAGACCTTCTAAACGATGCTTTACGATTCCCTTCGCTGGAAAACGTCCGTCTTGAACCCACCCGTTTTGCCCCCCATGGCCTAAGGGTTACCCCTCCTTCCGCGGTTTTTGACACAGACTGGTTTGAGAAGGGATTTGTCACCATTCAGGATGAGGCTTCTCAACTGGTGGGCGAGATTGTATCACCCCACCCCGGTGAGCAGCTATTGGACGCCTGTGCAGGCATTGGGGGAAAGGCCCTGCAACTCCTTGAAAGGACCCAGGGGGATCTTAATCTCATTTGCTTGGATGCTATCCTTTGGAAACTGTCACAGCTATGCAATGATTCGAAACGTCTCGGAGTTTCCCCTCCACTCAGCATCGTGGGGAGGACGGAGGCCGTTCCCCTTGCAAATCGCCCCATTTTTGATAAGGTCCTTTTGGATGCCCCATGTTCCAATACGGGTGTGATCCGAAGGCATCCAGAGCGAAAATGGAGTCTGAAGAGAGAAGATATTCCGCGACTGGCTGAAGTGCAGGGGGATCTTTTGTCAGCGGTTGCCCCCTTGGTTAAGAAGGGTGGGCATCTCATCTATAGTACGTGCAGCCTGGAACGGGAAGAAGGGGAGGAGATGATCTCGAAGTTTTTATGGAGGTACAGGGAATTCGCAATAGAGGATTGCGGCCATATCCTTGGCGCCCATGCCGCGAGTCTAGTGACAGATGGGATGTTGAGGACCTTCCCGCATCGGGATGAAATGGATGGGTTTTTCTGCGCGAGCCTGCTCAGGAGGGAAACATGATATCAGCTTCCATTCTCTCGGCGGATTTTTCACGTTTGCGGGAAGAGGTCCTAAGCGTTCTTGATGCAGGTGCGGAGAGGATTCATCTTGATATTATGGATGGACATTTTGTCCCGAACCTGAGTTTTGGCCCTCCCGTGGTACGTTCCTTGGGGAGGATTCCGGCCCCGATGGATGTCCACCTTATGGTGGAGAATCCCGGGTCCTATATCAGCCCCTTTGCTGAGCTCGGGTGTGAAGTGATAACGGTACATGTTGAGGCATCGATACATCTCCACCGACTTCTGACACTCATACGGGAAGCAGGATGTAAAGCGGGGGTTTCCCTGAATCCGGCAACACCCGGAGAAACCTTGCACCCGGTTTTACCTTTTCTTGATGAGATCTTGGTCATGACGGTTGATCCTGGTTTCGGGGGCCAGAAACTGATTCCTGAGGTTTTGGAAAAGGTGAGCAAGATACGGGAAATGATCGATCTCTCAGGCCAAGATATTGTCTTGGAAGTGGACGGGGGGATTAAGGTTGAAAACATTGAAAAGGTCGCCCGAAGTGGTGCGACCCGGTTTGTAGTTGGCTCTGGAATTTTCCATACGTCTGATTACCGCACGACCATTGAAAAACTTAAAGAGAATGTTGATAATGCCCACGGGCTTTATATCTGAACTGCACAAGGAGGAAACCTATGGGACTTCCTAAACAGGAGGGATATCGACAGGCTACGGAAATAGCCTGCAAGGACTTGAAAAGTACGGATCTTTCTTCACAGGCCGAAAATGCGGGATGCACCTTTACGCCTGAAAAGGGAATAGAAATCCCCTTTTTTGGGAAAACCTATCTTATTGACCCAGAGACCTGCGAATTCAAATCCCCCGATGAATCTGTGATTTCCCTCGTTTCAAAGGGGGTCGTTCTTCATTATTTTCTCTTGGCCGATGGTTTCCCTTTGGTTGGTAAATTTATAACCTATGGGGAGATCCCCGGCGGGCTAACCTATGCTGGAGTTTTCCGAAGAAGGGTGATCCTTCCCTTTCTAAGTACCTTTGGCGAAGAGATTGAAGCGTTCAAGAGATCAGCGGAGGCACACAAAGGCGTCCCCGCCCTACTCGGTGATGCTTCCTTTACCTTTCAAATATTTCCCAGGGTACCGGTAACGCTGGTGCTTTGGAAGGGTGATGAGGAATTCCCTGCTTCGGGTAAGATGTTGTTTGATGCCTCAATTGATCATTATCTCGGTTTAGAGGATGTGGTCGTGATGGGTGAAATGATCGTTGGAAGGCTCAAAGCGGCAATTCCAAGATAGTTCGGAGGAATAGATGATACGTATCCTGCAAAGCCGGATGAAATGGGGATACCTCCTTCTATCTCTCTTTTTTATCATTTTCATGACGAGCTGGATTGTATCCACTTCTACTTTTGCGTCATCTCTCGGGGTTCTCGCGGATCGGGCTGATACCATTGTCATAGCCGTTCCGATCCAGAAAACCTCCTATTGGGAGGGGAAGATCATCAAAACCCGCGCCTTAATGAAAGTGGACCAAGTTGTTTCGGGTAGAATAGTACCCAAAGAAATACCTGTTGTTTATGACGGAGGGGTGGTTGGTTCGATCGGGTTAAAGGTTTCCCATGGGGTTTTGCTTCCTAAAGGTCAGAAAACCATTCTTTTTCTGTTGAACCGAGAGAATCATTACGTGGTCCTCGATGGGATTGAGGGGATTTTTTTCGTTTATCCATCTTCCGGTGGAGAAATAGTGATCCCAGGGGATAATCTCCTTTACAGGGTGAACCTTTCCGTTCATTCCCTAAAGAGCAAAGGTGCCCCTGTAGAAGGGACACCGTTGAAGGAATTTATCGATACGGTCCATGCGCTCAGGGGGAAGCGGCCTTGAAACACCGTTTCCTTAGCCTGATGATTGGGATCGTTCTTGTTTTTCTCCTTGCCCCCTTTAGCGATGCATATAAACTTGAATATGGGGAGAGCGATCACAATCTTCATTGGAGTAGCATCAATTTCCCTGTGACTTATAGAATTACTATTGCTCCACCTGTCCCTTTCAGCGCTTTTGAGCAGGCGGTTGGAGAGTCGTTTGCTGCGTGGCAGGCGGTTAAGAACGCTACTATCACCTTTCAGGCATCAGGGACCACGGACAAAAAGGAACCCGCTTATGACGGAGAGAATTGTATCATCATGGGAAACAACGTCTCTGGTCCCGATGTTGTTGGCCAGGCCTATATCTTTTATTCTGTTGACACTGGAGAAATCTTTGATGTGGATATTATGCTGAACAGCTCCTATCCATGGGCGACGGATGGTTCGCCAAAGAAAATGGATGTCCAAGATACACTTACGCATGAGGTTGGTCATCTTTGTGGTCTAGATGATCTATATGGAAAGGAAGACAGGGAAAAGACGATGTACGGATACATAGACTACGGGGAAACCAAGAAAAGAACGTTGGAGCCTGACGATGAAGCGGGCCTGGCAGCCATTTATCCCGTGACCTCCTCGGGGGGTAACGGGGGTGGAGGCGGTGGTAGTGGCTGCGGAACGGTTACCCCCGCTTCTCCATCGGCGGGAAGCGGGAGTATCAACTTTCTCTGGATATTTCTTTTACTCACCTTCTTGGGTATCCGTCGTCTGCTTTTCCATCCACAGGGAAGATAAAGAGGCCAATCAATTCCAGGCAAAGAAAGGATTTATACCATGGATGTAGCGGTTTTTATGACGAAAGACCCCATTACGGTTACGAGGTATACCAACATATATGACGCCCGTAGAATTATGGAAGAACATAATATTCGGCGGCTCCCGGTCCTTGATAGGGATCGGCTAGTAGGGATCGTCAGCAAAAGCGATATCATGGAGGCCACGCCGCCAGATTTATCAAAGCGCTCTATTCACGAGATGAATTATATCCTTTCCAGGATGATTGTCAGTGAAATTATGACCAAACATCCCTTGACCGTTACACCTGATACTCCCATTGAATTTGCGGCCAAGTTGATGAGAAAATACAAGGTGGCTTCCCTTCCTGTTCTCGCTAAAGGACGGATTGTGGGAATCATTACGGAATCGGATCTTTTCGATGCATTCATCGAGATTATGGGTGGAAATGTTCGTGGGTCTAAACTTATTCTTACCCTCGAAGATAAACCTGGAGCTCTGTCTAATGTTACCTACGTCATTTCAAAACATGGGGCCAATATCCTGAGTATCGTATCGAGTCGGCACGTGAAAAACAGCAGGAGCAGCTACATTATTATCAAGATTGACCAGGAAGACCCCTCAGGGATCGTGGAGGATCTCCGGGAGATTGGGGTATCTGTGGCCTCTCGTTTTGAGGAACCCCTCTGAGGTGTAAGTCCACGTCAGGGGATGTAGAGAAAATGATTTTGTGAATATTTAGGGTGCCCGAAAAGGTCTGAAAAGAGAAAAAAGGGTGGAAAAAGATAGGGTTTATATGTTATGTTTAGTAGGGTCATCGTTTACGGTGATTTTAGAGCGAAAGGTGGGGAAATCTGTACAAAAGCTCCGTAAGAGCTTAAGGGCGGTAGCTTATGTAATTTTATGGATCAACGGGTTCACATATTACATGGTTCATCTTGCGTAGATTGCCCAAGCCACATCTGTAAAGATAAACCTTGTTCCTTACTTCTTTTCACGTTTCTAAACTTTTAACTTTTTAACTCCAATTTAATGAGGTCCTAAGTGAGCCAAATAAATCAGGAAGTTTCCGTATCCCCAGATGGTCAGATTTTTCCCCTTCCACAGCCAGAAGAGTATAAAAAGGAATTTAAGAGGCTTAAAGCACTTGTAGAAGAGCAACGCAGGCTTGGACGCGAAATCGTGGTTGTAATGGGGGTCGGTTTTGTCGGTGCCGTTATGGCCGGGGTCATCGCCGACTCCATAGACAAAACCACCCATCAACCCGGTAAATTTGTCATTGGCATGCAACGTCCCTCAACGCGTTCTTACTGGAAGATTCCTTATCTTAACCGAGGGCTGACCCCAGTCAAAGCGGAAGACCCGGAGGTGGAGCGGCTTATCCGACGGTGTGTAAAAGAAAAGGAGACCCTTACTGCCTCGTTCACGTATGAAGCACTCACACTGGCGGATGTAGTGGTTGTAGATGTTCAGTGCGACTATCATAAAGAGACTCTGGGGAATGTCCGGCAGGGATACGCGGATATCGCCGCCCTGGAAGAAAGTTTCAAAATCATCGGGGAAAAGATTAACCCTGAATGTCTCGTCCTTATTGAAACAACTGTGCCTCCTGGCACAACGGAGTATATTGCCTACCCGGCCATCAGAAAGGCCTTTGAAAAACGTGGAATCGACGACAATGAGCCCTTGATTGCCCACTCTTTTGAGCGTGTTATGCCAGGCCGCAATTATGTGTCCTCTATCCGAGAATTTTGGCGGGTGTGTAGTGGTATTAACGAGGAATCAAAGCGGCGTGTCACTAATTTCCTTTCAGGTATTCTTAATGTCGAACGCTATCCACTCACTGTGCTTGACCGTCCCATTGAAAGTGAAACCTGTAAGATCATTGAGAATTCCTATCGTGCCACGATCCTTGCCTTTCTGCACGAGTGGAGTCTCTTTGCAGAACACAACGGTGTGGATCTTCTTAAGGTTATTGATGCCATCAAAGTACGCCCCACTCACGACAATATTATTTTCCCAGGCCCCGGTATCGGGGGGTACTGCCTTCCCAAGGATGGCGGATTGGGGGTCTGGGCCTACCACACACTTATGGGGTTTGAAGACAACATATTTAGGATAACCCCTCTTGCCATTAACATCAATGACACGAGGGCCTTGAGAGTGCCGCAACTTGTTCGGGATGCCTTGCGCAATATGGGTAAAATCGTGGCGGCATCTAAAGTCGCTGTGCTGGGTGCCTCTTACCGGGAAGATGTAGGGGATACCCGCTACAGTGGATCAGAGCTGGTAGTGAGAAAGCTCGCAGAGATGGGTGCAGAGGTGGTTGTGCATGACCCCTATGTTGATCACTGGTGGGAATTTGAAAGGCAGGATACATATCCTGCTCCCGGTCATTCACGGGCCCGCTTTTTCCGTGATCAGGATCGTCTTAAAGAGCTTCAGGTTCAAAAAGATATGGCAGAGTGCCTCAAGGGCGCGGATGCTGTTGTTTTTGCTGTTCGCCATGCCCCTTATCTTACCCTCGACCCGGATGAGGTCACTGCTATGACAAAGCGGCCCGTTGCAGTGATAGATTGTTTTGGAATCTTGGATGATGCAAAAATCCGTCGCTATTTCGAACTTGGCTGTGAGGTTAAAGGTCTTGGAAGGGGGCACATCAAACGTATCAAAGACGAAGTTAGAATGGGGAAGAGGCCATAACTACAAGGCCAAGGCCCGCGCGGGCTGGGTGTGAGGAAGAGAAGGAAAAATACGATGTGCGTTCGCTGAAGGAAGATGGTGATTTGGAGAAAAACGCGAAGGAGCTGGATTTGTATTATGTTTCAGGATGTTACCCCGACGCTTTTCCCGTGGGTGCACCGTTTGAGCTGATAACCAAGGAACAGGCGGAGCGGATGTTGGAGGCCCTTTTGTCGAGAGGACTCCCGCTTTTTTTGATCTGTTTAATCTTGGTGTGCGTTGATATTCTCGTTTACACCCCAGAGGAATTTGAAGCTCTTAGGAAAAACCAGAGAGGGTTCTGGAAATCCTTTAACGATACACATGTGAAGATACTTTAAAACTTTTAGTGAAAAGAATAGCAAGGTTTACGGAGATGAGCAACACTTCAGAGGCTATGGTTTACGCCACCAGAACCCAGACACGCATGGTGAAACCATCCGGATGTTATTGACGCCGCCGATTTTTTAGCAAGATCCACAAAAAGGGTATTGGATGGTGATACACCAAACAGTTGAGGCAATCAGGAAAATCGCAGGGAAGGGATTCAGTGAATCACGCATTAGCGAATGGGGTGAAAGAGGATTGGCTTCGCTGGAAATATCTTCCGAAGAAGCGATAAAGTGATTCGGTAAAAGCTGCCATATCCCTGAGCATTTCCATCGGTTATCCATTTCATAGGGAAAATATCAGGGGGACATCAAGGAGGCACTTATTGAGAATATCATGACAGGTGGATATTCCGCGGCCCGGGGAATGATTGAAAGGATGGTCCTGGGAGCGTATAACGGGAGCGGAAGTTTGCCAGAAGAATGGAAGCAAGGGTTAAAAAAGGGTGCTCGGATCTTAACCCTTCTTCATAAGTTGGATTAGAAAACGAAATGGGCGAATTTGACTATCTTGGGATTTTCAGGGAGTTCAACAAGAGGGGAATTCAGTATATTGTTTGCGGGGGGGTGGCTGTCAATCTGTGGGGGATCCCACGGATGACGTATGATATTGATCTGTTACTGGAGATGAGTGATTCGAATTTGAAGAGTTTCCTTTTTCTGGTAAAAACGTGGGGATTTAAGCCGAGGGTTCCGGTTGACATGATGGATCTGCTGGATGCAAAGAAGAGAAAAGCCTGGGTTGAAGAAAGAAACATGAGGGCCTTCAGCCTGTATAACCCGGAGTGGGCGATATCGGAGATGGATGTCTTGATTGGGGTCCCACCAGGCTATGATGAAGCGATTGAAAGGGTCGTTTATAAAAACATAGATGACATTAAAATCCCACTGATCTCACCCGAAGACCTTATCGCAATGAAAAAGAGTACGGGCCGAAAACAGGACGCAGCGGATATCAGGTATTTGACAAAATTGAAAGGGCGATCTTATGGGGAAGATGGGATTTGAATATTACATTGATGAAGAAACCTTGTGGGACTATCAGAAAAAATCCCTGAAGCTTCGGTTGCAATGGCTCTATTATGGGAATAAGTTCCGCCAAAAATATCCGAAAGAAGTCGTTGAAAAGCAAGAAGAACTGAGAAGCGTAGAGGTTGAAAAGAAACCGGAGGGATAATAAAATGCAGGATACAATAAAAAAGGAAGAGCTAAAAGAACTTGATTCCACCTGTGTCAGACCAAGAGATGGAAGAGATTAATAAAACCCTTCTTGCATCCACTTCCCCGGAGTATCTGAAAAGCATCAAAGAGGCCAGATCTGATTACAGGGCTGGGTGGGTAAAGAGCCATGAAGAGGTCTTTGGCCAATGAAATATAGGCTTGTTTATACCCACAGGGCAATTAAAGATATACGGATCCCGCCCTCGGAACGTATCGATTCAGAATTGGCGATTATAGGGTCATTTTGATATTGAGAATGAAGAGATTGTCGTTTTGCGAGTAGGCCATAGAAGAGATGTCTGCAGGAGGCTTTGAGGGTCAAAGAGCTTATAAAGCAATTTCACTATTTCACTTTTCACATTTTGCCTTTCAC
>JALTIG010000089.1:0-1654 GCA_027004185.1 bacterium
ACCACCCACCGAGGGCGGCAAAGACTGTTTCAAGACTCATGAGGACCGCGGCATGTGACGGAGGGGCATCCTTTTGAGCTACCAACTGAAGGGTGTATGCCACGCCTACTGACAAAAGGCCTCCGTACAAGATAGGCAAAGCCCCTTGGATAATCCCCGATAGAACAACATGCTCCCTAAAAAACGCCACGATCAGGCTCAGCAATCCACAAATGGCATATTGCATAACAGCAAGGCGAACCGCCCCGATTCTTGGTGAAAACCACCCCACAAGCTGAACGTGACCCGCCCACATAAAGGCACTAAAAAAAACAAGAACATCCCCCAAGGAAATTGTCAGAGACCTGGTTACGCTTAAAAAATACATTCCTATAGCTGCCAAAACCGCTCCTCCCCACGTACCGGCATGAGTCGAACGATCCCGCCACAACAATCCAAGCAATGGAACAATGATCACGTACAAGCCCGTGATAAATCCTGCTTTACCTGCCGTAGTGTAAACAATGCCAATCTGTTGAAGTGAAGCGCCCAAAAAAAGAACGCATCCGGTGACTGCGCCACCGAAGATCACCATTTTCGGTTGGAACTGAAAAGAAAACGGGTCTTTCTTAAAATTCCATAAAATGATGGGCAAAAGAGGGAAACAACCCAACAGGAATCGAATCCCATTGAAGGTAAATGGTCCCACATATTTCATCCCCACACGTTGAGCGACAAAGGCAAGACCCCATATCGTTGCAGTTAAAAGCAACATCAGATCAGATTTAAGCGTACGCCTCTTAATCAACCATCCATCCCCCCGATTCTCAATCTTGAGCGTCTATACCATACACGCCAAACTGTTCCAACAATTTACTTGAAAGTCAGACATTTTACCTGTATAAAAATTTCACGTACCGGTTTAAAGGTAACTACCTTGAGGGGAGTAAATCTCTCTTCATACCAGGATAAAAGGAATGAAGGCGAAACGCTGGAAACACATAACGGGACAAAAAATTGAGATCGGATTTCGCATGTATGCGGATCAGGTCACCCTAACCATCGATGAGAAGTCCTGCATTCACGGAACCATCTGTGAAACTATCTGCCCTGAAGATGCCATTTATGTCTACCGTGATGGGGATCATTTAAAAATCGATATTCGAGAAAACCTCTGCTCCTTCTGCGAAGCCTGTATGCATTTTTGCCCTGTTCCCTGTATCGAAGTATCATGGGATGGAGCCTTGAAACAGGTTCTTCTCCAGGAACACGCCCTTCTCCCCTTTCCTGACAAGCTGACTATCAATACTGATGTCTGTCCGGAGAGGTGCCGTGACAATGCAAAAGGATCCGTAAGATGGTGCCGAAAGGATCGCAAAACGATTGAAAATCCTTCGCTTGAATGCCCCAAACACTGTACGGAATGTATCGATCATTGCCATCGCGAGGCACTTGGTAAGGAAGAAGAAACCACCCAGCTTAAAGACACCCATCTCTGCCTTAGATGTGCCTACTGTGAAGAGGCCTGTCCCCACGGTGCTATGGAAGTTCATCCAATATTTCGTGGAACCATCCACCTTGATGACACAAGATGCCCGGAATCCTGCAACCTTTGTATCGACATCTGCCCTGTTGAGGCAATACATAGGGATGGGCGTCACGTGTACATCCAGGA
>JALTIG010000089.1:1664-4129 GCA_027004185.1 bacterium
AAGATCTGTGATCATGAAGCCATTGAAATCAAACGGGAACACATTTCATCTCTCCCGGGAGAAGCCGCTGCCCTGTGGGACACCTGTGTCGAAAAACTGGAAAGGACCTTAGTAAGTGAAGGATAGCGAGATTAGAATCGGCGTGTATGTCTGCCACTGCGGCAAGAATATTGCGGGAGTAGTCGATACCACGCGTGCAGTCGAATTTGCTGGAACCTTGGAAAATGTGGTCATGGCCCGGGAAGACCCATACCTCTGTGCGGAGCCCGGTCAAAAACAGATCATTGAAGACATCCACGAATACCAGCTAAATCGGGTGGTGATCGCTGCCTGCTCGCCCAAACTTCACGAGCCAACCTTTCGGAAGACCCTTTCCAACGCAGGATTGAACCCCTATCTCCTGGAAATGGCAAATATCCGCGAACATTGCTCGTGGGTACATCACGAGCATAAGGAAGAAGCCACAGAAAAGGTCTTTGACCTGATCCGAATGGGAGTTGCCAAGGCACGTCTCCTGGAACCCTTGGAAACGAGAAAGGTGACTACCCACAAACAGGCCCTCGTTATTGGGGGGGGTATCGCCGGAATGCAAGCCTCCCTTGACCTGGCCGACATGGGGATTCCCGTCATCCTCGTGGAGAAATCCCCCTTTCTCGGTGGAAAACTAAAAAACTGGAGCCGTCTGCACCCCTCGATGGAACCCGCTTCCTCTATTATTCTTCCCATGGGAGCCCGCGTCCTCTCCCACCCGCTCATCTCTGTATTCACCCAGAGTGAAGTGACCGATTTTAGCGGCTATATCGGGAATTTTCAGGCAACGATCGTTCAGCACCCTAGAGGGGTTCTTCCTTCCTGTAATCTCTGCGGGAAATGCATTGAAGTTTGTCCCGTTCTCAAATCAGAAACTTCCCAAAAGGCGATCGGCATCCCTTCGTACGGGGTGAATCCCTCCTGTATGGTTATTGACTTCGAGGCCTGCACACGATGCGGAGCATGTGTAGAGGTTTGCCCCCAAGGGGCAATTCAGCTGGACGCCCAAGAAATAACTCAAACCTTTCAGGTGGGAGCTGCTATCGTCTCCATAGGATTTGACCTCTTCCAACCACAGTCTCAACCCAAGTATGGCTATGGCAGGGTTCCCGCCGTTGTAACCTCCGAGTGGATCGAAACCTTTCTAAGAACCCCTCCTCCGGGAGAGAAACTTATCCACCCAGTGACAGGCAAAAGGGTTCAAAAAGTGGCTTTTATTCAGTGTGTTGGTTCACGAGACCCAGAAGGGAACCGGTATTGCAGTCGGATCTGCTGCATGGTTGCACTGAAACAGATTAAAGAGCTGCTCAACCTTTACCCATATCTGGATCTCACGGTCTACTACCGGGATATCCGAACAATCAAGAAGCAAGATGAGGACCTCTACCGGGAGATACGTGACCGGGGTGTTCGATTTGTTCGGGGCCTCGTACAAGAAATCTCAGAGGGTGGAACCGCCGCTAGGATAACAGTATCCAGTGAGATAACTGGAGAAATAATAGAAGAGCCCGCAGACATGGTTATCCTATCTCTCGGAAGTATCCCTCCCGAAAGCCGTGACAAGGTTAAAAGCGTATTAAAACTCAGTACATCTGATGACGGATTTTTCCTGGAGGCTCATCCGAAACTTAAACCTCTCGATACAGCCATCGATGGAGTCTTTCTGGCCGGCGCGTGCCAGGCCCCCAAGAACGCAGCTGAGAGCATCACTCAGGGCAGTGGTGCCGCAGCCCGGGTCGCTGGTCTTCTGACCAAGGAATTCCTTGAGCTGGATGGCATTGTCGCTCATGTTGACTTGGACAAGTGCCATGGCGAATGCTTACTGTGCATGAAACAATGTCCCTTCTCCGCTATAGAACCGATTGTGGTGAACGGGAAGAAAAAACCCCATATCATTGAAGCGGCCTGCAAGGGATGTGGAACATGTGCCGGTGCCTGCCCAAACGAAGCTATGGACCTAAAAGGATTCACACAGGAGCAACTCTTTGCCCAAATCGATGCGGCCCTGGAAAAGGATCCTTCCCACAAGATTCTCGCCTTCTGCTGCAACTGGTGCTCCTACGCAGGTGCGGATTTTGCAGGGGTTTCACGCCTTTCGTACCCTACCAACGTACGAATCATCAAATATATGTGCTCAGGACGGGTTAACCGGCAGATCATTCTTCACGCCTTCGAAAAGGGTGCCGGCATGGTCCTGATTTCCGGTTGCCGCCCCCCTGGCGACTGTCATTACATTTCGGGGAACATCCGGTGTGAACAAAGGATGCGGGCCATAAAAAACATCATTGTCAAACGAGGAATCCATCCAGACCGATTAAGACTGGAATGGGTTTCTGCCACCGAGGGCGTAATTTTTCAACGCATTGTGACAGAGATGAATGAAAGGCTCCAGGAATTGGAGAGGGAAAATGGCTAATACGCTTACGATTCTATGC
>JALTIG010000090.1 GCA_027004185.1 bacterium
GTCTTTATCATGATACCTTCTTTCCGGCAATTCCCAGACATTTTTTTTTTTTTTTTCCAAAAACCTCTTTATCTGCCGAAAGGCATCTTCTTCGCTTTCAGCCTCATTGTCCACCACTCCACTCTGTCGCGTGTGAACCCGATACCCTCCCAATTCTTCTTTGGTTACCTCTCGCCCATATGCCTTCTTCACAAGTGCCGGGCCTCCGATAAAAACCTGGGCCTTTTCTTTTACCATAATTGAAAAATGGGAAGAGACCATCAATAACCCGCCAAGGCCGGCTGTAGGGCCTAATGCCACGGAAATAACGGGAACGGCAGACATAAGATCCACGATGTCTTTCATGGCATGTTCCGGAAGAGTTGGAAATTTAACGTATCCAACCTTCAATATCTCTTTGATGTTCCCCCCTGCCCCATCTAATAACCTAACCATTGGAAGCTTCAACTCACGAGCCATCTTTAGGGCATAAGCAAGTTTCGCCTTATACATATCACCGACTGAAGCACCTTTTACGGTAAAATCATCTACAACCAGAACAACCTTCTTCCCCTCTATTTTTCCCAATCCGATCAAAATTGGGCAGGGGGTAAGGCTTTCAAGATCGCCATCCTTATAAACAGCATCCCCTGCTAAGATCCCCCGCTCCAAAAAGGTTTCGGGATCCAACAATGCCTCAATTCTCTCTCTCGCAGTAAGTTTTCCACGATCGTGCTGTTTTTTTACATTTTCTTTACCCCCCATTTCATAAACCATCGCTTTTCTTTTCTGAAGCTCATCGATCATATATTTCCAGCTCACGTGATCCCCCCTCTCTGCAAAGAACCCTATACTGCGAATGGTAACCCTTTCCTGATATACGCCTCAAAATTTCGTGGGCCAGTTTGCCAAAAGGTGTTTACTCATGCCCTTATCTTCCGAATCACGAATGATTTTAAGAACCTTAATCAGGTAATCCCTTGTCTCCCTTGGATCAATGATATCCTGAAGACAATATGCTCCTGCGGCAGGATAGGGGGAGTTATCCCCCCTCATTTTATCAATCATTTTTTGTCTATCCTTCTCGGGTAGATTTCCGTAAACCACATCTACTGCAATCGACGGATCCATAAAACCAATCTCAGCGGTAGGCCATGCAGCAATAAAATCTGGCCCGCCGCCGATCCCACACATATTGATCGTTGCCTGACCATAAGTCTTTCTTACAATAATGGCGATCTTTGGAACGGTTACTTGAAATAGACATTGAAGTGCGTTAACAACCTTGGCCCCCACCTTTTTTGATTCCGCTTCCTTCCCTACCATGTGTCCCGGTGTGTCGTGAAAAAAGACAAGTGGAATATTGTATGAGTCGCATAGACAGAGAAAATCCATCATCTTGTCCAAGGCATCAGTATTCGTAGCGCCCATATTCACTATTGGATTGTTCGCCACAATGCCAACCACTTCACCGTTGATTCTTGCCAATCCCGTAATAAGCATCGCGCCAAACTCAGGCTTCAGTTCGAAGCACTCCCCTCCATCCACAATACACTCTATGATACGATGCATATCGTAAGCCCGCTTCCTATTTTCCGGAAGCAGCTCAAGAATGCGCGACATTCTTTCTTCCGAACCCGGTGGAACACTTTTTTTAGGGGGCAGTTCGCTCTGATTGGTCGGCATGTAGCTGAGGAACTCTTTAATAATTTGGAAACTTGCTACCTCGTCTTCAGCAACCATATCCGTAATGCCAGTAATCCTTGCATGGACTTTCCATCCCCCCATTTCCTCTCCACTGTAGGCTTGTCCTATCGCTTTTTTTAAGGCACGGGGTCCCGAAACAGAAATAACACTCCCCTTAACCTGCACAACAAAATCTGCCAGGTTTGCCTGAAAGTCAGCAACTCCATAACATTTACCGTAAGCAGCAAACACAAAAGGCTGGGTCCTGAAATTTGTATACTCTGGCATCAGACCATCAGGGAGATAGCCCGTCAGATCACAAATCTCTTTGGACCCCTGGCAATCAGGCATCCGTGCTCCCCCAGCTTCACCGAGAAAAACAAGCGGGACCTTTATCCTTTCTTTGACCTGGGTCTTAAATAGAAGAAGTTTTTTAAGATTTACCTTAGCATTTGTAGAGGCAAGGACAGTAAAATCATTGGCAATAACAGCTACTCGTCTTCCATCCATCAATCCATACCCACATATAAGACCATCTGCAGGTGTTCTTTCCTCCATTCCTGGTGAATCTGAATGGGCAAAAAGACCAACCTCAATAAATGAATTTGGATCTAAGAGTTTCCTGATACGCTCTCGGGCCGTGAGCCATCCCCTTTCATGCTGTTTTTTTACCTTTTCAGAACCTCCCATTCCCAAAAAACGTTTCCGTTTCTCCTTTAATTCATCAAGTAGGTCTCTAAGAGCCATTAGATTATACCCTCTTTTAAATATGTTGCTCTATTATAATGGAAGAATATAGCGAACACCAGAAACAAAGGTAAGAGCAACCACCCTCCTCTCACTTATATCCCTTGTATTAGTGAGAGGAGGGCAAACAAAAAGATCTACAAGTTCCCTCTATTTTCTAACCCTTAATTTGGGTAATCTCCAAGGGGTTACTGCTATATAGCGATCCGTTTTAGGGTTCGCCCTAACTATCCGCATTGCCGTCATAGGGCAATGATCGGTATGGGAATAGGAAATCTTACCCGTCAAGCCTCCCGTCTCAAAATCTTTTAACGACTCTATAACCTTCAAAAATCTATTTCTTGTAAGATCGCTTCCACATCTTCTTATGCCTTCCGTCATAATCATAGCTATTACATGAGAGATAATATAGTAGCGGGATGGTACAGAATTTTTAGGATTCTTTTTATACCAAAGTGACATAAGTTTTTTCATTCCCGGAAAATTCTCTCCAGGCAATGCCGTATATTCAGTTGTATAAAAATCTTTCGCTGCATCTCCTGCAACCTTGATCACTTGCTCAAACCTTGTGTTTGCCACGCCGATGATAGGGATATTTAAACCGATTTCCTTCGCTTCCTTTAAAAGCATAATAGTTACAGACGGAATGCTTGTAATGAAGAGATAATCGGGTTTAGCAGCTTTAATATTGTGAACCTGTGAACTGATATCGATCGTTCCTCTGCTATATTTTTCCATGGCTACAACTTTGAGGTGGTATTTTTTAACTGCCGCTTCGAATCCTCTACGGCCATCCATTCCAAATTCATCATTCTGGTAAAAAAGGGCCACTTTAGGTGATTTTGCTTTGAGTACAAATAAAACATATTCTATGTTGAAGATCATTTCCTCAGAATAATAAGGGCCAAAAGAAAAAATATGGGCAGGAGGTTTAGGTGTAAAGATATTAGACGCTGCAATTGTTGTAAAAGATGGGAGCTTTTCCCTTTCTATACTTGGCCTCAAAGCGGCAGTAATAGGCGTTCCTGAGGTTGAACTAAGAGCGAAAATTCTATCCCTTGCAATAAGTCTCTTCAGGCACGCCATGGCTGTTGGAGGTTCATACTTTCCATCCTCTGCTATGAATTTTATCTTTCTGCCATTTATACCACCCTTTAGATTGATGTAATTGAAATAATCCTTCGCCCCATTCGCAATCGAAACACCTACCATCGCAATAGGTCCGGTTAAAGGAGAGATACACCCGATGACAACTTCATTCCCTGTAACTCCCGGGGTTTTACTTGAAGCAATGCCCTTACCCAATCCCAGTGCGACCAGGAAAACCATTACAAATATTCCTATGGTAATTTTTTTACTCATGCCTATCTCCTTTTCAAAAATTTTTGAAAATCAAAATGTATATTTCCTCCTTGACAGTAAATTCCCTTTGCCATCTGCCCGGCAAGTATTTTCTCGCCTCTTAATATTTCACCTCCCCTCTCAGAGACGAGAAAAGGCTAATGTGTGTAAGGCCACATCCTCCAGTAGGTTTTTATGTTTATCCAAATACCATTAAGGCCTTTTGGTTCGATAATAACAAAAAGCATGATTAACATTCCATAAAGCACTAAGTTGATGTCAGCAAAACGTTCTACAACGATAGGATAGCTTTGCCTAAGAAGATCAGGAATATATTTCAGCAATTCAGGGATGATTGTCATAAAAATAGCTCCAAATATTGTCCCCAGTATTGAACCTAAACCACCAATTATAATCATGGCAAGATATTGAACCGAGAGATAGAGTTCGAAGTGCGTTGGACCAATAAATTGCATGTAATGTGCATACAGAGCTCCTGCAACTCCTGCATAAAAGGAACTAACCGCAAACGCGGAAAGTTTGTACCAGCTCAAGCTAATCCCCATTGTTTGGGCAGCAATATCCCTATCTCGAATTGCGATCCAGGCTCTTCCTACCTTCGACCTAATGAGGTTACGGGCGTATAATATAGCAAGGACAGTTATTGGAAAAACGAGAAAAAAGAATCTTCTATCCGAATCAAACGTTACTCCTAAAATAGTTGCTGGTAGAACCACCATTCCATTTGCACCATTGGTAAGGCTTACACAAATGTTTGCCAAATGCTCTACCACGAAACCAAAGGCAAATGTAGTAATCGCAAGGTAAAGTCCCTTTAGCCGGAGAGATGGAATACCAACAATAAAGCCACTTATTGTTGTTATAAAACCTGCCAATGTAATCGATATAATAAAAGGAACGCCACTTTTCACCAGCAGTGCACTTGAATATGCACCGATCGCAAGAAATCCTGCATGACCTATAGAAATCTGTCCTGCCAGACCTGTAATGATATTGAGCCCCAAGGCTCCGATGGTTGCAATAGCACAAAGATTAATAATATAAATAAGATAATTATCTGCAACCAAAACGGTACCAATAAGTATAGCAATAAAAATACCTATACAAGCTTTTATAAATGTCGTTTGCAGTATCGCAATATCTTCCTTATAAGACGTTTTAAAATCACCGCTTCTCAAGCTATTCTCCCTTTACTCAAACACGCTCAATTTCTTCCTTTCCGAAAAGGCCGTAGGGTTTCACCATTAAAATGGCAATAAGGATAACAAACGAAGTGATCTCCTTTATATCGCCCCCAAGATAACCTCCAGTGATATTTTCAATAACACCAATAATCATTCCTCCAACAATGGCCCCCGGAATACTATCCAATCCCCCTAAGACCACAGCAGGAAAAACTTTTATTCCAACAGAACTTAAAGAGGGGTGAAGGTACATGATATTACTTAATAAAACGCCCCCCAAGGCAGCAACAATGGCAGATATAGCCCATGACAATCCGAAAATCTTTCTTACACCGATCCCCATGAGAAGCGCTGCATCCTGATCGTTGGCTACCGCTCTCATTCCAATTCCTGTATCTGTGTATTTAAAGAAAAGTGCAAAGATCGTTATCAGAAATCCTGTAACGATAATGGTAGCAAGCTGTATAGGGGAGATAATAAATCCAAAGAAGGAAATAGGGGCTTCAGAAACAAAGAGGGGGAACTTCTTAATTGAATACCCCCAAGAAAGTCCGATAATTCCTTTTAAAAAAACACTTAGCCCCACTGTGACCATTATTACAGAAAAGATAGGTTCCCCTACCATGGGCTTAAAAAAGAGCTCCTCGATTATCAAGCCAATCAAAGCCGTTGCTAAAAAGGTAATCAAAACTGCCCAGCCAATTGGTATATGAAGTTGAACCACAAATAGATAGCAAACAAATGCCCCTAAGGTCATTAACTCTCCTTGAGCAAAGTTAAACACATCTGTTGCCTTATAGATAATCACTAATCCAAGTGCCACAGAAGCATAAATTGACCCAACTGCCAACCCATTTAAGACAAGCTGCATGAAATTTAGAAACGATTCAGGAAGCATAGTTTCCTCTCCTCCAAACTACCTATACATCCTATCAATAAGTTCTTTATACTTTTCTTCAACAATCTTTCGCCTAACTTTCTGCGTAGCTGTTAGCTCATCATCGTCCTGATCAAGCTCCTTATCAAGGATTGTAAATTTCTTTATCGTCTCAACACGTGCAAATTTCTTGTTTACTTCCTTTGTAATTTCCGAAACCAGTTCAAAAACTTCCGGTTTTTGAGATAGATCCTTAAAGGTTGTATAGGCTATATGTTTATCTTCAGCCCATTTCCCCACGTTATCATATTCGATTAAGATAAGAGCGGTTAAATACTTTCTTCCATCTCCGATAACCACCGCATCTTTGATGTACGGACTAGCCTTGAATTCATTTTCTATTTCCTGTGGAGAAATATTCTTTCCACCCGAAGTAATAATAATATCTTTCTTCCTATCCGTGATCTTTAAATGACCATCCGCTGTTAGCTCACCCACATCTCCTGAATAGTACCATCCATCTTTAACGGCCTTAGACGTTGCCTTAGCGTCTCTGTAATATCCTTGGAAAACACCTTCCGTCCTAAAAATCAACTCTCCATCCGGGGCAATTTTCAGCTCCACTCCAGGGGCAAGAGGGCCTGTGGTTCCAAGCCTAATGTCATCCCCCTGATGAACGCTACAAATTCCTGTGCACTCTGTTGACCCATACAGGTTACGAATGGGAATACCCAATGACCAAAAGAAAATAAATACTTCAGGAGGAGTAGGTGCCCCCCCTGCATAGGCATAGATGACCTTATTTAACCCGAAATGCTTTTGTATGGGATAGGCATGGACAACATAACAAAAGAGTTTTAGGAACCGCAGAAATATGCCAATCTTTTCCTTCTTAACCTCCCTTTCCCAAATATATCTCTCCTTTTTTAAACACCATTGATCGACCATCTTTTTAAACCATGTTGCATCCCGCATCCTCATAATGTGAGAGGATTGCATTTTCTCCCAGATTCTGGGAACCGCAAAGAATACCGTTGGGGCTATCTCCCTAATATTCTCTTGTACGGTATTGATGCTCTCCGCAAAATTGACAGTGATACCCCCTACAACCAAAGGATAAAAGACAGAAAAACTTCTTTCAGCAACATGGCACAAAGGTAAGTACGACACAATTGAGTCGTCTTCTTTTAATGGGGTAGCGGCAAGAAAATTTTTAGCGCTTGCAATGGCGTTTTTATGAGAAATCATTGCCCCTTTGGGTTTTCCAGTTGTACCTGAAGTATAAACCATAAGAGCAATATCGTTTGGGTTAGTCTTATCAACAAGCCTTTCAAACAACCCCGGCTTCTGGTTATCGAGCTCCTTTCCTAAACGGGTTACTTCCTCAAAACTGATAATAAGAGGCGTTCGATATTTTCTAAGGCCTTTCATATCTATCACTATGATCTTTTTTAAATCAGGGAGTCTATCCTTGACCTCAAGAACCTTATCAGTTTGTTCCTGATCACCAGCAATCACAAATCTCGATTGAGAGTGGCTCATAATATACTCCACCTGCGAAGCAACATTTGTCGGATAGATTCCTACAACGATTCCCCCTATTGCTTGCACCCCAAGGTCACCATATAACCACTCAGGATTGTTTTCAGAAAGGATTGAAACTTTATCTCCCTTTTGAAATCCGATCCGAAGCATACCAAGACCAAGATATTTAGACTTTTCATAATATTCCTTCCACGTAATATTCTGCCAAATACCCAGATCCTTCTCTCTAAGGGCGATTTTATTTCTAAACTTTATTGCAGAAGCTCTTAAAAGCTTTGGAAGGGTATCATATTCCATAATAATATATGCCATTTTGCTTCTACACATAAATACTAATTCTTCATCTGTTCCCCGAAATACGCCTCAATTACCTTGGGGTTTGACTGAATCTCTGCTGGGGCGCCCTCCGCAATCTTTTTGCCGAAATCAAGGCACATAATCCTTTTTGAAATATCCATCACAACTCTCAAGTCATGTTCAATTAAAACAACTGTCGTCCCAAATTCTTCATTAATGTCCAAGATGAATCTAACAATATCCTCAGTCTCCTCCAGATTCATTCCAGCTGCGGGTTCATCCAAAAGTAAAATCTTTGGAACCATGGCTAAAGCCCTTCCAAGCTCTACTCTTTTCTGAAGGCCATAAGGTAACTCACCGACCGTTTTTTTGCGGATTGATTCAATCTCTAAAAAATCAATAATCTTTTCAGCCTCCAACCGATTATCAACTTCCTCCTTGATCGTTTTTCCCCAAAAAAAACCTCCTGAAAAAACCCCGCTTTTTAAAAAACGATGTCTTCCCAACATAATATTATCCAGTACAGTCATATTCTTGAAAAGCTCAATATTCTGAAATGTCCTTGCCATTCCCAATGCAGCCCTTTTAGATGGATTTAAATTAAGTAGTTCTATTCCTTCAAACAACGCGCTTCCATATTGAGGAACATAATAACCGCTTAAACAATTGAAGATAGAAGTTTTGCCCGCGCCGTTCGGACCAATAATTGAAAATACTTCGCATTTATCTACGTAAAAACTAACATCTTCGAGAACCCGAATGCCTCCAAAACTCAGAGTTAAACTGTCTACAATTAACTGATGATTTAAGGATGACAACCTTTTATGATAACCATCTCTTTCTTCTCTTGTAGTGCTTGACATCTGCAAAGCTCTTTTTTCCTCCTTTTTCTGTGATGCCCAAGTAAAATTCCATGACATCCTCATTCTTTTTCAAATTCTCACACATACCATCCATTACGATCCTTCCGTTTTCCATGATATACCCGTACTTTGCGAGTTGAAGCGCCATGTTCGCATTTTGCTCAACCAACAAAATAGAAATCGATTTCTGTATATTGATGCGCTCTATAATTGTAAAAATCTCGCTGACGGCAAGCGGGGCTAATCCTAAAGAGGGTTCATCAAGAAGTAAAAGTTTTGGATTGCTCATTATCGCCCTTCCAATGGCCAACATCTGTTGTTCACCGCCACTTAGGTAACCCGCTTTAATGTTTAAGAAATTCTCTAACTGTGGAAAATAGGCAAAAACTTCGCCAAGATCCCTTTTAAACCTTTTACGATCCCGCCTTGTAAAAGCACCAGCCCTGAGATTTTCATAGACGGTTAAATCAGCAAAGACCTTTCTCCCTTCAGGGACTTGAGAGATGCCTAATTTCACAATTTTCTCGGCGCTTATTTCATTAAGCACTTTTCCGTTGTAAATTATCTCACCCCTTTCGATCTTACCTTCCTGTGATTTTAAAATGCCAGATATCGCCTTTAAAACTGTGCTTTTCCCTGCCCCGTTTGCGCCTAAAAGGGCTACAATTTCACCATCTGGAACCTTTAAAGAAACCCCTTTTACAGCAAGGATTACATCATTATAAGTTATTTCGGTATTATCGACCTTTAACATTGAGGATCTTCCCCTTTCCAATGAATATACGCCAAATCTGTGCCAAGTAGATTAAAATTGAAGGTTTTTACAACTGCCTAAAACAAAAGGCTATTTAATTTTGGGCCTAACCCTTTAAGAAAAAATTAAGACGAATTATCGTCCCATAGTCGAAATAGCGCCTGATTTGTTAGGGCGACTTATCCCCAATTTTTTCATCTTCGAATAAAGAGTCGATGGTTTCACTCCTAAAACCATTGCAGCGCCACTTTTCCCTTTTATACGCCAGCCCGTTTTTTCCAAGGCACGAATAATAAAATCTCTTTCCATATCTTCAAGAGTAATAGCTAATCCTTCCTGTTCTCTCTGAAATATCTTTCTTGAAAGATGATTGTTCCCAGGTAGTTCGACCACAAGGGTTTCCCCTTTACTTATAATCATCGCATGCTCTATTACATTTCGAAGCTCTCTCACATTCCCGGGCCATGTATAATTTATCAGAGCTTTCATGCTTCTCTGTGGAATTGTATTTATCCTTTTACCCATCTTTTCCCCGAACTCTGCAACAAAAGCCCAAACCAAAAGAGGGATATCTTCCACACGTTCTCTTAAAGGGGGGAGATGAATTGGAAAGACATTCAAACGGTAATACAAGTCTTCCCTAAAACTTTTGTTTTGTACCGCTTGCATTAAATCTCGATTTGTTGCAGCAATCACCCGAACATCCACATGAATAGTTTTTGAATTTCCTAATCGTTCAAATTCCCCGCTTTGTAAAACTCTTAGTAACTTGCTCTGCAGTTTTAAGGGAAGCTCCCCAATTTCGTCTAAAAAGATCGTAGATTTATCAGCTATCTCGAAACGCCCAATCTGTTTAGAGAAGGCGCCTGTGTATGCCCCCTTTTCATGTCCGAATAACTCACTCTCAATAAGAGTTGAAGAAAGGGCGGCACAATTTACTTTCACCATCGGACGGTCTTTTCGATTACTCAAGTTGTGAATCGTTTGAGCGATTAGTTCTTTTCCCGTTCCAGTCTCACCTAAGATCAATACAGTAGAGTCTGTTTCCGCTACCTGTTCTACTTGAGACAAGACAAATTTAATCGCCTCAGACTGACCAATTATCCCTCTGTAAATATTTTTAACCTCAACCTGCTCCCGAAGGTAGGTATTTTCAGCTTCCAGGCGGTCCTTTAGTTGTTTTATCTCTAAAAATGCTTTTTTAAGCTCTCTTTCCATTTGTCTACGTTTAGTAATATCAGTAATGATCCCAAACGAAAATTTAAACAAACCATCAGGACCATGAATTTTGGTTGTTGAAACAATTGCATAAAGCCTTTCCCCTGATTTCTTAATGAACGATGCCTCATAAAACTTTTTTTCTTTTCCATTTTTTCTTAATACAAACTCCTTCTCAAAAATATCTCGTTCCTTCACATGGAGAAATTCTTTAAGAGGTCGTCCGACAAGTTCTTTTTTGCTATATCCAAGCATTTCAGAAAATTTTTCATTAACATAACTAAGGATACCTTTTTCATTTACAACAGCTAATCCATCGTTCATTGTTTCAATCAACAATCGATACTGTTGCTCTTTCTGCCTAATTTCTTCTTCTGCTGCTTTAATAACCTCAACATCAGATCTAATCCTTTTTAACATATCGTTGAATGCAATAACCACTTGATCTAATTCATCAGGTTTCCACGGTTCTCGTTTTTTACGCCCCAAGTTCAGTGTGTAATCTAACTTCTCCAGGTTAAGTTCTCTGGAGAATCTGGATAATTTGTTTAGATAACGGATAAGAACAACCTGAAATATAAGTAAAATGCAAATTGTAGTGAAAAAAGCGATCAATACATTCGAAGCAAAAAGAACTAATGCCCTTCTCCAAAAACGTTTATAGATTCCTTCAACATTTGCCACGGCAGTTAGGGTACCTAAATCTAAAACCTTTTTAGAAGAAAGGTGAAAATTTATGGGGAATTTCCTTGTAATACCTTTACGAATGTTTGGGTTTCCCTCAAACTCTATCATTCTCTCATTTTCACTTTTACTTTTTACATCAACATATTCTATATCTTTCAATTGCAAAATAGCTAGTAATAATATTCTTAACTCTTTGTTATTTCTAGTATAAAGACACTCTCCTATATCTTCTATGTAATTATTTTTAATAAAAGCGAAATTTCCTTTAACAGGTGCAAGGTCGATCTCATGGGAGGAGTATATTTGTATAAGTGTTACTAAGAAAGCAAAACCCAAACTACAGAATAAAATATAAATTAATAGTCGACTAATGAGACGGTGTGTATCTTTGAAAGCGCGCAATCTTTTCAATATAGAGATTCGTGCATGATTCATAGACATTTTTTTACTCCATGTTTAGCTTTTTGCTGTAAATCCAGCTGAAAATTCCATTCTTGAATCCGTTGTCTTGAAACATTGTAGGATTAAGAGAGTTGTGACTGGTTTTATCATTCTGATCTTGATGTGGCACACTTGAAGGGATTTCTGGATAGAATATGCAAAAAATTCCTGCCCTCGGTCTACATGAAATCGCTGGATTGAAAATGGCATTTTTTAATGGCACAACCAATAAAATCCGATGTGTTTTTGGCAGTTTTGCGACTATGTAAGTGCAAAAAAACGGTAACGCAAGCAATTATTGAAGGCAGCATACCGGCCCCATCCTGATTTTAGCTGCATACGCCCAATTGCACCCTTTCCTCACGTGTTTATACCGATGAAGCTGGCCAGCAATTTTTAAGATATCCAAACGCTTTTTTTTACAGTGCTGCGCTTTTGTAAGCTTAGCTTAGTGACTGGATTGAGTCAAGGATTATTGTTTTTTTCTCATAAGCTCCCAATTCAATTTGGCCATCCACTCCATAGGAAGGGGCAGAAATGGATAGGATTCTATTGGATTATGCACCAGGTCTTGGCCTTTTCTTCAAGGTAGGCCAGGACGCCTATGAGGATTGCCTCCGGAGTGTGCCGTAGTAGGGAGAAGGCATCGTCTCGAGCCTCCTTGAGGAGCTGGCTGTTCCAACCGAGAAAACGGGTCTGGAAGAGAGGAGAGCCCGATTGCCGTACTCCGATGAGGTCGCCTGGACCACGAATTTCTAGGTCCGCCTCGGCGATCTTGAACCCGTCTGTAGTCTCTTCCATGATCGCGAGGCGTTTTCGTGCGTCTTCCGTCTGGTTGCCGTGCACCACGAGATAGCAGGAAGAAAGTGCTTGTCCACGCCCCACCCGTCCACGGAGCTGGTGTAATTGCGAGAGTCCGAAGCGCTCTGCATGTTCGATAACCATGATGGAGGCATTGGGAACATCAATCCCCACCTCGATTACGGTGGTGGAAACCAGTACCTGGATGGTACCTGCCTTAAACTTCTCCATCAGGTTTTTCTTTTCCTCGGGGGAGAGTCGTCCGTGCATGAGCCCAATGGTGTATTTGGGGAAGATATGTTCCTGAAGCCACCGTGCGTTGGTAGTAGCATCTTTCAGGTCAAGCTTTTCCGATTCCTCGATGAGGGGGTAGATAATGTAAATCTGATAACCCTTTTCAATCTCTTTTCTCAGATTCCGATAGAGGGTCTCCCGCAGTCGCCCCGGCACGCAATGAGTTCGAATCGGTTTACGCCCCGGTGGGAGTTCATCGATAAGGGACAAATCCATGTCGCCGTACAGGGTCATTGCAAGGGTTCGAGGAATGGGGGTGGCCGTCATCATTAGGACATCCGGGGGAGGGCCCTTGCTGACCAGCTCCAGACGCTGGCGAACACCGAATCGGTGTTGCTCATCAATAATCGCGAGCCCCAGCTTGGGAAAGGAGACCTCCTTCTGGATCAGTGCATGGGTTCCAATGACAAGGCGAACAGTTCCCGATTGGATGGCCTCGTGAAGAGCAGATTTTTCTGAGGGACGCTGGGAGCCGGTCAGAAGGGCGAGAGAGGCGTTTTCGAAGAGGTCAAGGGACTGGAATGTCTTAAAGTGCTGTTGTGCCAGGATCTCAGTGGGGGCCATGAGAGCGACCTGAAATCCATGCTTCAGGAAAAGTGCGGCTGTGACAGCGGAGACAACTGTTTTCCCGCTTCCCACATCACCCTGGAGGAGCCGGTTCATCGGCCTTTCAGATGTAATATCCCGAAATATTTCTTGGACGGCGTGGGCCTGTGCAGTTGTAAGCTTGAACGGAAGCTGCTTGATGATCGAGCGGAGTTCCTCCCGGGTTGCCGGGCAGGTCACGCCCTTAACAGTCTCCCGGTGCCTCTTCTTGAAGGCGAGGAAGAGTTCAAAGAAGAAGTAGGTCTCGTAGAGGAAGCGCCGGCGGGCCATCTCGATATTAGAGGAGAGTCCAAGGTTGGGCTCAGTTGCATGAAGGATAGCGAATCCCTCCCTCAGCGAAGGAAAATGGTAGGCGTCTCGGATGGGGGAGGGGAGGGGATCCTCTAAATAGGGCTCTACCCTCTTCATAGCCTCCCGGACAAGTTTCAGGAAGGGCTTTTGTCCAATCTCACCCACCTCTGGATAGAGGGGAAGGAGAGTGCCGAAACGTTCTGGATTCCGTGATTCAGATACTCTTTCCATATCTGGATGATGTATCTCTAATAGGAGACCGAATCGTTTGACATCGCCGTAGATATGGTACGTTTCTCCTGGCCTTAGCTGTTTTTTTAAGTAGGAGATCCCCTTGAACCACTTGAGGGTCAGGGTGCCTGTGCCATCGCTGACCTGGGCCTCCATGTACGACCGCTTTCCAAATCCTTTCGTGTTAAGTCGGAGGATTTTTCCGACCACGTAGGCATCTTTCCCAGGTGTAAGGTCGCGGATGGCCGTCTTTCGCCGTCGGTCTTCATACCGGAACGGGAAGCGGGTAAGGAGATCTCCCAGGGTGGTGCACCCCATCTTCTCGAGGGTCTTCAGGCGCGAGGGACCAACCCCCTTAAGGAGAGAAACCGGTGTGGATAGGACCTTGGCCATGGTCTGGATTTTCGTTTCTGCCGGAAGGTCCTCTGGCCTTAATGCCCAGACATGGCCCTTGAGATCGCGCGTATCAAGGGAGGCAATCTCTTGTAGGGCTTCATGAAGGGCTACCTTTTTCTGTTCCAGGGTGAGGCTATCGAATCCCGCAAAGAGCTGTATGATTTTTCGGATGAAGGAGATAGGAAGGGTACGTTCTCTCAGCGCCCTTTCGGCCCACGCCCGGACAAATCGCTCCACATCTTTGACCACATGGAGATGGGCAAAATCATCTTTTGCGGCGAATTGCAATGGTCCCGCTAAGTTTGCGAGGGACGCGGAGGGATCCACCTACCTGTCCAATTTTTCCTTCAGGATCGTATTGACCATCTGGGGATTGGCTTTCCCTTTGGTCTTTTTCATTACCTGGCCAACGAAGAAGCCCAGAAGCCTTGTCTTGCCTCCCCGATAACGTTTCACCTGCTCGGGATTCTCGGTCAAGACCTCTTTGATCACCGCTTCAATAGCACTCTGATCTGTTACCTGAACAAGGTTTTTTTCCTGGACGATTTTCTCCGGAGAGGCGCCGGTGGCAACCATCTCGGCAAAGACCGTTTTGGCGATTTTACCGCTGATGGTTCCTTTCTCGATCATCAAAATCATCTCTCCTAGGTGACGCGCCGTGACAGGAAACTCAGTAATCTCCTTTTCCCTCTCTTTCAGCTCCCGCAGCACTTCTACCATCACCCAATTGCTGGCCTGTTTCGGGGCATTGCAGACAGAGACGCATTCCTCGAAGTAGTCGGCTACGGCCTTCTCCGCCGTGATGACCTCTGCATCGTAGAGGGGGATACCATACTGGGACACCAGGCGGTCGCGTTTTTCAGCAGGGAGTTCAGGAAGGCTTTTTCTGACTTCCTCAACCCAGTCATCCTCTACCACGAGAGGTAGGAGATCCGGTTCGGGGAAGTAACGATAGTCGTCCGCCTCTTCCTTCCCCCGCATGATTCGGGTAACACCAGCGGCTGCATCCCAAAGGCGTGTTTCCTGGGCAACGGTTTCTCCACTTTCCAAGGCGGCAATCTGCCTCTCAATCTCGTATTCCAAGGCCTTTTCCACATTTCGGAAGGAATTCATGTTTTTCAGTTCAGTCCTGGTGCCGAATTTCTCACTTCCCTTTGGGCGGACTGAGATATTGGCGTCGCAGCGGAAGCTTCCCTCTTCCATGTTCCCATCGGAGATCTCCAGGTATCGAAGGATGGCCCGCAGGGTTCTTAGGTAAGCACCTGCCTCTCTGGGGGAACGCATGTCTGGCTCGCTTACAATCTCAATGAGAGGAACTCCGGAACGGTTGTAGTCCACCAAGCTGTAAGGGGTGTCTGTGAAGGACCCTGGATGGACAAGCTTGCCTGCATCTTCCTCCATATGTATCCTGGTCAGGCCGATGCGTTTTGTTTCTCCGTCCACGATTATATCCACGTGTCCGTGTTCCGCCAGGGGGAGTTTATACTGGGAGATCTGATACCCCTTGGGCAGGTCAGGATAAAAATAGTTTTTTCGGGCGAAGCGGCTGACCCGGGCGATGGTGCAGTGGGTAGCTAGCCCCATCTTGATGGCATATTCTACCACCTTTCGGTTCAAGACCGGGAGAACGCCTGGTTGGCCCGTGCAGATGGGGCAGATGTGCGTGTTAGGTGGTGCGCCAAACTCGGTTGAGCAGCCGCAAAATATCTTCGTTTTAGTATTAAGCTGAGCATGAACTTCAAGCCCGATAACCGGTTCATATTCCATAGATGGCCTCCTTTGGGCAGTACGTGGGGAGATTTTTACCTTCGGATTTGATGAATTCAAGCGCGTTGGATAAACGATCCGTCATTTCCCTGAAATCTCCCTCTATCTCCTTTGGAAAGGTTTCCAAAGTGATATATCCATTGTAATGAGTTTGTTTCAATGTTTCAAGAACTCTTGTAAGGGGTAGGGTGCCCTTCCCAGGGAAAAGATGTTCCCGGCCTTCTTTATAATCACTGAAATGAACGTTTTTTACACGATTCGTTGCGATCATCTTTTGGAGATTTTTCATGAAGTTTTTCTTTCGTGTTCCAAGGTGAGACAGGTCAACGGTTAGGTATAGGTTATGGTCCTCCGCGAACCGGATAAGGGTATCAGGAGAGGAAAGGAAGTATGTTCCAATCTTGAAGAATCCATGGGAGACAGGCATATTTTCAATGGCGATGGAAAGGAAACGGTTTCCGAATCTTTTCTGAAAGTCGGGGATTTGTTTCAGGTGTTGGAAGAACCCAAATTCTAAGTAAAGCCATCGAGGCGGATGGAAGGTAACAAGTGGGATTCGATATTTTTCGGCCAGGTCTATGGTTTTCAGGAGGGATTCAAACATGTTCCCCCAGCCGCGAAGGTGGTAAAAGGGGGCATGAATGCCTCCGATGGTACCCTGTTTCAAAATCGCCTCAATCTCCTTTTCTCCGCTGATATTTTGGAATCCGTATCCCAAAATAAGTTCAATCCCGTCAAATCCCGCGCGGCGGGCGATCTCGGCCACCACCCAGGGAGATTTTCTGTACAAGGTTCCAGTTGAAAGTAGGATTTTCATCATTTCACGCCTGATGAGAGAGGTTGTTCGAAGGTTGGACCGAAAGCGAGGCACTGTTCAGCTTCTTGAAATCCACAGACTCTTTCATTATGATAAAAGATGGAGTAGCAAATGTGAAAGAGTATTTCATTAAGATCAAAGGTCTTTCTTATCCTCATGGTTAAGTTTTGGAATTACATACCCCATTTTCCCCCCCAAGTCTATACTCAAATGGTAGTGAGCAAGAGGTGTAAAGGGTATCGCGGGGATTCTTCCTGCATATGCCACTGGTATTGAGATGACCTTTAAAAGGAGCAACCTATGGCATTGATTCTTTGTAGCGCAGGCCTTCTGATCCTTGTGATCTGTTCTGCCTTTTTCTCGGGTGCGGAAACGGCTATTTTTACTTCTAACCTTTACCGACTGAATCATCTGGAGAGAAAGGGGAACCTGAAGGCATCATTGATTCTTCGGCTTCGGAGCAACCCGGATCGCCTGATTGGAACGATCCTTATCGGAAACAATTTCGTTAATGTCACTGCTTCTTCCCTCGCAACGTTTGTTTTTATCCAACTTCTGGGAAATACCAGAGGCACGATTGCGGCTACCCTCGTGATGACCCTTGTGATTCTTCTGTTTGGTGAGATTGTCCCTAAGACCTATGCTGCTAATTATCCGGAGGTAGCGGCCATTAGGGTGGGTAACCTGATCCATTGGATCCAGCGTATCATATCACCGGTTACATTCCTGGTCACGCGAATGGGTCGTGGGATCTTGTGGCTCTTCGGAGTTTCTCCCAGACTGCCGACAAGAATTATGACCCAGGATGAACTGGAAGGTATGATTACAATCAGCAAGCAGGATGGAGTTCTCCTTCCGGAGGAAGAAAGGATGCTCTTGAATATCTTTAAAATCGGCAAGGTGAGTGTGGAGCAGGTGATGATCCCACGAACCGAGGTTGTCTTTCTTTCCTCGGATGCCAGTACACAAGAGATCCTTTCATTGGTCGGAACAACGCGGTTAAGCCGCATTCCGGTCTATGAGGATCGGAAGGATAACGTGATCGGGATCCTTTATGTTAAAGATTTGATACAGACGTTGATATCGAAAAAACCGGTTAACCTAAAGCGACTGATCCGTCGTCCCTTTTACATCCCCCTGTTGGCGAAAGTGGATCAGGCTTTGCACCTTTTCCTGACTAAGGGGATTAGAATGGCCATAGTGATTGATGAGTTTGGCGGGACCGAGGGGATTGTAACACTCAAGGATCTCTTGGAAGAGATTGTGGGAGAGATCAGAGACGAAGATGAACAGGTAACGAGAGAGATAATCGCCCTTTCCGATGGATCTTTTCTTGCAAAAGGGAACGCGGATATCGAGGAGGTGAATCGAGAAACAGGGCTGAATCTCCCTGAAGAGGAAGGTAATCTTGCGGCCTATATCCTCAAGTTAACGGGGCGGATCCCTGGTCCCGGGGAACGCATCCCGCTCGGGAAGGAATGGGAGGCAGTCATCTACACAGCGAGCCGAAAGCGGATCCTGAGTGTTCTGATACGTCCTACGACCGTCCCCCCACAATGATCGAAGGAATTCGAAGGGTTGGTTGGGCATCAGAGACGGGTACCCCCTGGCCATCCTTACCGCACGTCCCTATGGCAAACCCCAAATCGCTACCAACCAGATCGATTTCCGTGAGGATCCTGGGTCCGTTGCCGATCAAGGTGGCACCGCGGACGGGATGTAGAATCTTCCCATTTTCTACCTTGTAGGCTTCACTTACCTCGAAAACAAAGTCACCATTGACGGTGTCAACCTGTCCTCCCCCCATCTTCTTGACGAACAATCCAGTCTTGAGGGAAGCAAGAATCTCATGGGGATCTGTTTCACCTGGTTCGATATAAGTATTGGACATCCGAGGGATGGGACGGTGACGATAGGATTGGCGACGGCCATTGCCAGTGGAATGGGTTTTGTCTTTCATCGCGCTGAGCCGGTCATACATGTAGGAGATGAGAACTCCTTTTTCGACCAGTATGGTTTTCCGGGAGGGGGTTCCTTCATCATCGATAAAATAGGATCCCCGCTGGTTTTTCAGTGTAGGGTTGTCAACGACGGTGATTAGGGGGCTGGCGACCTTTTCTCCCATACGTCCGCTGTATTTTGAGAGCCCCTGCTGCGCAAGGTCGGCTTCGAGGCCATGTCCAATGGCTTCATGGATCATGGTGCCACCGGCTTCACTGGAGAGGACGACCATCATGGGACCTTGGGGTGCATGTGGTGCTTCAAGAAGCATGAGCGCGCGGTGGGCAGCGGTTTTTGCCGTGTTTAGGTGGACTTCTTTTTCAAGTATTTCTGCCCCCATCATTCCCCCAATCAGTTCATACCCTGTTTCCAGATTTTCTCCGTCGCTTGCCACGGTGTGAACGAGAAACACAGTTTGGATCTGTCGCTCCGTTCCCTGTTCGCCAAGGGAATTCAGCGTATAAATCTCCCTTTCCTCATCCCGGTAGGCTACCTTTACCTGTCGAATTCGACCATCGATGGAGCGGGCTGCCTCGTTAGCCTCTTCAAGGATTACTGTTTTCGCTTCGAGGATGACGGTATCGGGGGGGATTCTGATGGAATGCCGATGGCTTTCCAGAGGAGAAGGACCTGGCAGGACAAAGGGAGCAGGCCGGTTTTGTTTGACCATTTCGGATAACTGGGCCGATAAAGAGAGAAGAGAGGCCTCGGTGATGATGTTGGTGTAAGCATAAAATGCGTGCGGTTCCTCAATAACGCGGATTCCCACCCCTACATCGGTTCCTGTAATGACCTTTTCAAGCCGGTTGTTTTCCAGAACCAGACTGGTGCCTGACCGGGATTCATAAAATAGGTCCGCAAACTGGCCACCGTTACGGAGAGAACGGGAGAGTATTTTCTTCAGGGGGAGGTTGGTTATCCTTTTTAATGTCATAGGTGCTCCTAATAACTTGTCAAAACAGGGGTCATGTCCAATTCTCCAGACACTTCATTCAAGAGCCCTTGGAAGGTAGGGTAAAACCCAGGTGCAATCATAACTTCTACGAGGGCTATTTGATCATCTATTGTTCGTGGAACGGCAATCCCTTCATAAGATTCGAGGAGAAACTTGAGGAAGCTGATCTCCCTCCGATTGATTCGGTAGAGCTTTTGAATGGTGTCGTTTTCCATCTTGCCATTGGCTCCTCACTCGTGTTAGATTGGAAGATGATGAATAAAAAGAGATTCTTTGTCAAGGGGTCATGTTATGTTACTTTTTTCTTTTGGCGGGAAATGCCCAGTGATCTGTCGGGAGTGCCTTATTGCTGAGGCTACAGACTTGATCGGCGGTGTTAAGGTCAGTGGCTGGTGTTATATTATTGGGACTAGGGGTGCCCTGTCATGCGAAGAGGGGCGATACACTTGAGAATATCCTGATTGGTTAAGGTGGATTTAGATCGAGGTAGACGGATGATCGTGCGACATATCAGTGATAAAGAGGTTACGGCCACTCGGTATATAGCCCACGGGGGTGCCTTGGCGGAGATGGTCCTGGATAGTCGGATCCTCAAGGAACTGGGATTCTTCGCCATCGCGATTCTGCCACCGGGAAATGAGATTGAGCCCCATCGGGATGTCATGGAGGAAATCTACTTCATTCTTGAAGGGGAAGGGGAGATGCGGGTGGATGATGAACGTCGAAAGGTAGGATCGGGAAGCGCTATCTGGGTTCCAACCGGGTCTTTACATGGCTTGATCAATACCGGTGAGGAACATTGTGTTATCATCGTTGTGGCTTCACGTCCTGACTTTAAACCGGATGGTATGACCATGTAACCCTTGGGCCAACTTGACTTTTTGCGAGATTCGGGATAGGTCAGGGCCATGGAGATTATAGCACTTGCAAGTGGCAGCAAGGGAAATTCACTCTATGTCCAGTCAGGAAAGACCGCGGTATTGCTTGACGCGGGGCTATCGGCCAGAGAGATTGAACATAGAATGGTGGAAATGGGTGTATCCCCCTCGAGGTTGAATGGTATCCTGGTTTCCCATGAGCATAGGGATCACATCCGCGGCGTGGGGTCTCTGGCGAGGCGATACAACCTCACGGTATATATCACCGAACGAACCTATCGGGCGGCTGAAAGAGCGGTAGGTATACTTCCAAAAATGGCTTGTATTGATGCTGATACTCCCTTCGAAATCGGAGAGATTTGGTTCTGTCCTTTTCTAACCTCACACGATGCGGTGGAACCCCTTGGGTTTTCCATGACGAATGGAAGGTTGAAGGTCGGGGTTGCCACGGACCTGGGTGTAGTGACGCATCTTGTGAGGGAAGGTATGCGGGGATCACATGTTGCGATCGTTGAATCTAATCACGATCCAGAGATGTTGATGGAAGGGCCTTACCCGTGGGATCTAAAACAGCGAATCAAGGGACGTACAGGCCATTTGTCCAACCTGAACGCCACGGACCTTATTGATGCGATTTATCACTCGGATCTCGAGCGTGTAGTGCTGGCCCATTTAAGTGAAACAAATAATACACCTGAAATGGCATGGCGGTGCTTGGTGGAAAGGGCAAGCAACCGATTTGATACCGGACAAATCCTTATTGCGCGCCCCGATCGACCGGTTCGGATCTTGTAATTATCGTAGAGAAATAGAGAAGAGGGATTTATGATTCCAAGGTACACGCGTGAAGCAATGGGGAGATTGTGGACAGATGAAGCCCGGTTTTCCACCTGGCTCGAAGTGGAAATTGCCATCTGTGAGGGTTGGAACCGGGTTGGGATCATTCCTGACGAGGCATTGAAGGTGATTCGAGAACGGGCAAAGATAAATGTAGAAAGAATTAGAGCACTTGAAAAGGTGACCCGTCATGACGTTATCGCCTTTGTTAGTGCTATAGGGGAAACGGTGGGTCCCGAGGCCCGTTATATTCACATGGGTGTAACCTCTTCCGATATCCTGGATACGGCACTCGCTGTGACGCTAAAACGTGCCTCTGCCCTGATCTTCGAGGATATCGATGCTATCATGTCGGTTCTCAAGCGGCGGGCTTACGAGTTCAAGGATATCCCTCAGATAGGACGTTCTCACGGCATTCATGCGGAGCCGATCACGTTCGGTCTTAAACTTGCCCTCTGGTACGCGGAGATGGCGCGGAACAGACGGCGCTTGACCGAGGCGGTGGAAGATGTAGCCTTTGGGAAGGTCTCGGGAGCCGTGGGAACCTTTGCAAACGTGCCCCCAGAGGTGGAGGCATATGTGTGTGAAAAGTTGGGATTGAAACCAGCCCCGATATCAACACAGATTATTCAGCGGGATCGCCACGCCCATTTTTTTACGACACTGGCTATAATGGCTGGCACGCTGGAAAAGATCGCCACAGAGATCCGGCATCTTCAGCGAACCGAGGTTCTGGAGGTGGAAGAACAGTTTGCCAGAGGGCAGAAAGGGTCTTCTGCCATGCCACACAAGCGCAACCCCGTCGCCTCCGAAAATATCTGCGGAGTTGCACGGTTGGTCAAGAGTTACGCGCAGGCATCTCTCGATAACATCCCCCTTTGGCATGAGCGGGATATCAGCCATTCCTCCGTGGAGCGGGTGATTGCACCCGATAGTTGTATCTTGGTGGATTACATGCTTAACCGGATGCGAAATATCCTTGAGAATTTTCTAATTTACCCAGAGCGTATGAGGAAAAATCTGGGTAAAACCCGCGGCCTGATCTTTTCACAACGCGTACTTTTGGCTCTTGTAGAGAAGGGGATTTCGCGGGATGACGCATATGAGATGGTCCAGCGGAACGCCATGACCGCATGGAAAGAGGAAAGGGATTTTCAATCCCTCCTCCATAAAGATCCTGACATCCGTCGGTTTCTAAGTGCAGATGAATTGGCTGAACTTTTCGATCTCACCTATCATCTGAAACACGTGGACACTCTCTTTAAGCGGGTTTTTGGATAAGAAGTATGCATCTGTATGAGCCGATGATTCGGACCATAGCCATTTCGACTGCGTTCTTTCTTCTGTTTGTGGGATTAGCGTATCTGGTCAGGATAGCCATGACCCGATGGTTTCGGAAGTGGGTTCAGGGAACAGCCACTTCTCTGGATGATCGTATTCTTGCCCTCCTCGCCCATCCTGTTTTTTACGTCATACTTCTCTATGGCCTTGATTTTGCCGTCCGACGCCTCCCTTTTCATGGTAATATTATCCGCACGATCCAAGGTGGTATCTTCATTGCGGGAATCGTGGTGGTGACCACCATTGTGTATCGCATCGTCATGACATTCATTGACTGGTACGCAGAAAGGCTTCGCACCCGGAAGAGTACGGCGGTACTAATCAAGGAATTTATCCCCCTTACCCAGCGTGTTGTCAGCATCCTGATCCTCATCCTTGCAATTATAGTGGCTCTCAAGCATTTTAATTATGATGCATGGTCGTTGGTTACTGCCATGGGCGTTGGCTCATTGGCGATTGGCCTGGCTGCCAAAGAAACCTTGACAAATATGATCTCGGGCTTTTCTATTATGCTGGATCGGCCCTTTCTTCCCGGAGATCGTATCGAACTCTCTACCGGCGAGATTGGAGATGTGCAGGATATTGGCCTTCGGAGCACACGAATTAAAACCTTTGATCATACAATCTTGGTCGTTCCGAACTCAGCTTTGGTCAATTCCAGCCTGGTGAATTACTGTTACCCAGATTTTAAGATCAAGGCCCGTGTCAAGGTGGGAGTTGCCTATGGTAGTGATATCGAAAAGGCGAAGCAGATCATGCTTGAGATTACCCGAAAGGTTTCCACTATCCTTCAAGACCCAGCTCCGAGAGTCTTTTTCACGGATTTTGGAGATTTTAGCTTGAATCTTCTGATGATCTTCTGGGTGAAGGAATACACACAGATGTTTGACGCGAAAGACAGAGTGAATTCGATGATTCATCAGCGTTTTGCCGAGGCGGGAATCGAGATCCCGTTTCCCATTCAGACCGTATTGTTGAAAAAGTGAATCCCTCTGATCCATTTCCATATTACCGATTCAGTGAGTATCTGAAAGAGACATTTGGGGAAAGGGTTTATCGTGTCCCTGTGGATGCAGGGTTTACTTGTCCCAATCGGGACGGGACATGTGGAACGGGGGGCTGCATCTACTGTGACAGCCGAGGTTCGGCTGCTCCATTTCTGAGACGTGAACTTTCGATCCGGGAACAGATTCATGATGGGGTTCAGCGGGTAAGAAAACGGTACAAGGCACGGAAGTACATCGTTTATTTTCAAGCATTTTCAAACACCTATGAATCCCCGGAGATTCTGGAGAAGATTTATACAAAGGCCTTGGGATTTGAGGGAATGGTGGGCGTGGCCATCGCTACACGACCGGATTGCATCGACCAAGAGAAGCTCAAGGTTATTCACAGGGTATTTAGCGGGTTTCAGGTGTGGATGGAATACGGGCTTCAGACCATTCATGAAGAAACTCTTGCATGGATAGGCCGGGGGCACGGTTTAGAGGCGTTTGCCAAAGCCGTTGAGATAACCAGAAGGTTCCCGTTTCGTATCTGTGCCCACATCATTTTCGGACTTCCGGGTGAGACTCGGGAGATGATGCTTGAAACAGTACGCTACCTCGCCGCCTTGAGGATTGATGCTGTAAAGATACATATGCTTCATGTCCTTAAAGGAACACGTCTTGCCAAGCTTTACAAGCGTACCCATTTTGAGCTACCTGGGATGGAAGAATATATTTCTATCGTCTGCGATGCCCTGGAGCTTCTTCCCCCCTTCACCGTTATTCACCGTCTGACCGGAGATGCCCCTGAGGATCGATTGATCGCGCCTGATTGGATGCTCAGAAAACAGGAGACCCTGAGGGGCATCGAATCGGAGCTAAAGAGACGAGGAACCTCCCAAGGAACCGCCTGGAAGAGAGAGCAAACACCCCTCTGAGAAACAGGAAGAAATCGGTCCCTTAAAATGATATCAAACTATTTACCCCTTGACAGGGGAGGTGTGGAGAGCTAATTTATGACTAACATGTCAGTTATAAATAACACAGGTTCCGATAGAACAAAGGGTAGGCTTTCTGGGATAGAGCGCCAGAGACAGATCTTGAAAGAGACGCAGGAATTGTGTACCGAGAAGGGATTTGCAGGAACCACCCTGGATAAAATCGCCCGAAAGGCAGGGGTCAGTCGAGCTCTCCTTGTCCAGCATTTTGGGAGCAAAGAGGGTATTTATGAAGCTTTAATTGATTTTTTGTTTCAGAATCACCCCTTAGAGGGGGATTTAGATCTCAGGGAGTATCTGGAGAGGGAGGACGATTACGGGGTTTTTAGGGCCTTTTCTCTTCATGTCTTCAGGCACATGACAAGAGACAAGACCCATTCGCCCTTAAGGTTGATCCTATACAGTATGTTAGAGAAGCCTGATATATATGAGAAGCACTGCCGGCGGAGGCAGGCAAAGGCGTTGAATATTCTGGAGGGGTATCTCTCAAGGAGAATTAAAGAGGGCGTATTTAAAAGGATAAACCCTCATCATGTGGCGGTAGGTTTTCTGGCAATGTTGACGCAGATCTCCATTCAGGAGGTGACCATCCCTCAGTTCCATAGGGAAGAGGCATTCCTGAACCTTGTTGATACGGTTATTGATATCCTTATAGAGGGCCTTAAAAAGAGGGAGTAGCAAGAGGCTATCGTGTTGAAGTGTTGTAGAGGATGACCATGTCCACACCTTCGTGAAATTTTTTAAGGTATAACTTATTTAGGTCATTGCGAGTTGATAGAAATGCCTGATAATGAAAGGGAAGTAGAAAGGGAAAAAGGGAGATCTAAACTAAAGGGTATGGTAGTAGCGGCTGTTATAATTTTTCTGATTGGTGTAGGGGTATTTTTTTACATTCGTTACAAGAGGACCCATATCACAACAGACGATGCCTATGTTAGGGGTCATATCCACTGGATCTCGCCGCGCATCTACGGCACGGTTATCAAGGTTCTTATAGACGACAATCAATTTGTGAAAAAGGGACAGATCCTGGTAGTGCTCGATCCTGCAAAGTACAAAGTCAGGCTTTCTCAGGCACGGGCAAAACTCTCCCTGGCTGAAGCAAAACTTAAAGAGGCGAACGTTAACGTACAGGTCAGTTCTGCGGAAGTAGCTTTGAATAGGGCTGAATTTGATAATGCGGTACTCGATCTGGATCGCGCGAAGGAGGCGTACCCAAGCAGGGTGATATCCAAGCAGCAGTATGATCATTCCCTTACGGCTTACAAGGTTGCGAAGGCCAAACTGTTAACAAGCCAGCAGAAGCTGAAATTTGCCGAGGATCAGGTCAAATCTGCCACCGCACAGGTACGGGTTTGTGAAGCTGCCATTGAAGCTGCCCGCCTCGATCTTAGATACACGAAAATCAGGGCCCCCGTAGATGGCTATATTACGAAAAAGTCTGTGGAGACTGGGAACAGGGTTGGTCCCCAAACCCCTCTTTTTGCCATTGTCCCTTTGAATGATATCTGGGTGGTGGCTAATTACAAAGAGAACCAGCTTCAGTCCATTCATCCGGGGCAGGACGTTGAGATAGAGATAACCACCTATCCAAATGAGAAATTTTGCGGCAAAGTAGAAAGTATTCAGGCGGGGTCAGGTGCGGTTTTTTCCCTTTTTCCACCTGAAAATGCGACGGGAAACTGGGTAAAGATTACACAGAGGATCCCGGTTAAGATTGAAATCCTGCCACCTTATAAGAAGGTTCTGAGGATCGGGATGTCGGCTGAAACGACGATCCTGTTAAAGTAACGGTGGCTAAATCTGTCAATAAATGGTTGATTGTTCCTGTTGTTATGCTCCCCACGATGATGGAGATCATAGACACCACGATCGTCAACGTTTCTCTCCCCCATATTCAGGGGAGCCTGAGCATAGGGACGGAAGAGGCCACCTGGGTACTAACGTCTTACCTGATTTCAAATGCCATTATTATTCCCATTACCGCCTGGCTGTCAGGTTTCTTTGGGAGGAAACGGTATCTTTTGTTTTCCCTGTCCCTTTTTACTACCAGCTCATTTTTCTGTGGTATGGCGCCCAGCCTTAATATCTTGCTTTTGGCCCGCTTTCTGCAGGGCCTTGGAGGAGGGGGATTACAGCCTGTTTCTCAGGCCATTTTGCTTGAATCGTTTCCCGTTGAGGAACGGGGTATGGGTATTTCCATCTACATGATGGGAACGGTGGTAGGGCCGACTATTGGTCCTATCTTAGGGGGGTGGATCACCGATAACTGGAGTTGGCGCTGGTGTTTTTACATCAATCTACCTATCGGGATTCTCTCCTTTATTTTGGCACTCCTTGTGATTTATGATCCTTCTTATATCAAACGTAAGATAAGCCGAATCGATTTCACAGGCTTAGGGTTGTTGGCCATCGGGCTAGCCAGCCTCCAGACGGTTTTAGACCAGGGACAGCTCAAGGACTGGTTTGAATCGAGATTTATCTCCGCTCTTGCCGTGGTGGCTGCAGGTACCCTGGTATTGTTTATATTCAATGAACTATACACACGGGATCCGTTGGTTCATCTAAGGATTTTCAGGAAACGTTCCTATGCTACAGGGAGCCTTATCATCTTTACAGCCTTTTTGTCCTTTTTCGGGAGCGTGGTTCTACTCCCCCTATACGTGCAGCATTTGATGGGGTATACAGCCTTCCTGGCCGGTTTGGTGATGGGACCCGGGGCCTTGGCCAGTATTTTCTTTTTGCCTATGGTGGGAAGGCTTACCCAGAAGGTTGACGCCCGTTATCTTTTAGGGATTGGCTTTATCGCCCAGCTTTGGGCTTTGCATCTTATGTCCCATTTCAATCTTGAGATTGGTTTCTGGGATGCCGTCTTGCCAAGGGTTATCCAAGGGGCTGGGCTGGGCTTTTTCTTTGTTCCTCTTGCCACTGCAGCCTTTATGGAGATTGAGAAAGAGGAAATGGGTAATGCAACGGCGCTCTATAACCTGTTACGAAATTTAGGCTCGAGTTTCGGGACTGCCATTGTGACCACGATTCTTGCCCGCAGGGCCCAGTTTCATCAGTATCGGCTTGTGGAACACCTGACACCGAGTAATCCCCTTCTTCAACACGTCCGTCAACGCCTATCAACGGTATTTTCCTCAAACACTCACCAGCTTGGACTCTTGTATCGTGAGACTATCAGGCAGGCCACGGTAATGGCCTATGATGATGCTTTCTTTTTTTGTTTTTTACTTTTTTTAGGCCTTCTCGGGACCCTCTTTATCCTTAAAAAGACCACCCAGGTGGTGACGATCTAATAGGTTTGCCGGAGGATCATTGCCGGATCACCTTGAAGGCGATGTGTAATCTGGTTATCTTGGATCCGACTTGTGCCCAATTTTCACAGCGATGGTTGTGGGGAAGGCGGATCAAATCCCCTTGAAGATCTTGGATCAAGCACAGTTTGCTCAAGGGATGATAATGAAGGCATCGTACTCCCTGTGGAATATTTAGGGATTTCCTGATTCCGGCCACTGATACCGATAGGGGTGTATGGGCTGATTCGTGGCTTTAGAATCTTTCAGGGGGTAATACCGCCTGGCTATGTATCGGACGGAAGGGATATTCGGGGTGTTTCTATGACAAATCGGTGATCTGTGTTATTGTGTCACAAAAATAGAGGAGGTCTAAATGAGGAGACTTTTTTTGTTTCTTGGGGCCGTGTTTTTTGGAGTCTGCATGATGCACCCGGTAACTGCGCGTGCATCAGCAATTACCCCTGAACTCAATGAGGCGGAAACACAATTTAACAAGGGGAATGTTTTGGGAGCAGCAAGTGCCTTGAGACAAGCGCTGGTTACGGTGTACAACCATTCCGTCTTGAAGGTGGAGAAGGCGATTTTAGTCAAAAGCAAACCCGTTGGCTTTGGAATGATTGAGCCAAGAAATAGCAACAAGTTCAAAGCCAATGAAACCATCATCATCTATGTGGAGCCGGTGGGGTATCATTTCGCAAGGCAGGGGGATGTCTATAAATTCGGAGTCACAGCGGATTTTTCCGTGACCGATGATAAGGGGAATATCCTGGGTGGCAAGAAGAGGTTTGGCTCGTGGGAGATTACCACCCGCCATCGCCCGCTTTTCGACTTTTTCATGACGCTAACCTACAATTTTACGGGCATCCGTCCAGGAAAATACTTCCTATTGACCACCCTGAACGATAGACATGGGGGTGGATCTACCACCATCAAAATGCCATTCGAGATCGTGAAATAGTTCCTACATGAAAAGGAAGGGCCTTTGTGTAAGCGCTCCTTCTTTTCTGGATTGACTGGGAAGTCCCATGAAGAGGATCGTGGGACCTTCCTGGTTTATTTCAGGGCCTCTTGAACCGTCTTCCCGATTTCCGCGGGGGTCTTTACCACACGGATACCTACCCTTTTCATGGCGGCGATCTTCTCCTCAGCACCCCCCTGGCCACCAGAGATGATGGCTCCGGCGTGACCCATCCGACGGCCAGGTGGTGCGGTGAGCCCCGCTACAAACCCGATGACCGGTTTCGGATAGCCTTCCTCCTCGATATACGAGGCTGCTTCCTCTTCCGCGTTTCCTCCGATCTCGCCGATGAGGAGAACCACCTCTGTCTGCTTATCCTCCTTGAACTGGCGCATCAGATCGGTGAATTTGACCCCAATGATGGGATCTCCTCCTATCCCGATAACGGTGGATTCTCCCAGACCCAGGGCCCCTAACTGACCAACGGCTTCATAGGTGAGGGTGCCGCTCCGGGAAATAATCCCGATAGAACCTTCCCTATGGATCCTGTAAGGCATCACGCCCATGCGGCACCTCGCGCCTGGTGTAATGATTCCAGGGCAGTTCGGTCCAATCAGCGTTGCGCCGCGGGATTTCACGTAAGCATACACCTTTACCATGTCCAGAACGGGGATCCATTCCGTGATGCAGACGATAACCTTGATTCCTGCGTCTGCCGCTTCCATGACGGCGTCCGGTGCAAATCTGGGGGGCACGTAAATCACGGAGGCATTGGCCCCTGTTTCTTGAACGGCGGCTTCCACTGTATCAAAAATGGGTATGTTCTCGAATGACTGGCCTCCTTTACCCGGTGTGACCCCAGCCACAATGTTTGTTCCGTATTCCAGGGACTGCCGGGTATGAAAGCTTCCCTCGGATCCCGTGATGCCTTGCACCAGGACACGTGTCTCCTTATCCACTAATATGGACATAATGCGTCTCCTATTTAACTGAACGATTGAACGATTGATACGATTTTTTCAGAAGCATCCTTCATACCATCGGCTACCTGAAAGTTGAGTCCAGATTCGTTTAAAATCTTTCTTCCTTCTTCCACGTTCGTGCCCTCCAAGCGGATGATGATAGGACGGTCAACGCGAACCTTTCTTGCAGCTTTCACGACACCAGTTGCCAGCGTGTCACAACGGAGGATTCCCCCAAAGATATTGATGAGGACGGCTTGAACATTTTTATCCGACATGAGGATGCGAAAGGCATTTTCTACCATCTCCGCACTGGCCCCACCACCCACGTCAAGGAAGTTTGCAGGTTCGGCCCCAGAAAACTTGATCATGTCCATGGTGGCCATGGCCAGGCCAGCCCCATTTACCATACAGCCAATGTTTCCATCCAGTTTGATATAATTGAGATTATATTTGGAAGCTTCCACTTCAAGAGGATCTTCTTCTGTGATGTCCCGAAGCTCAGATAGGTCTGGATGACGGCTGAGGCCATTGTCGTCTAGGATAAGCTTGGCATCCAAGGCGAGGAATTCGTCCTCATCGGTTAGGATTAAGGGGTTGATCTCACACAGGGATGCATCTACCCCCTCGAAAAGCCTTACAAGTTTGTCTATGAAGGCCGTCAGCTTTCGGCTCAGCTTTGCGTCAAATCCCAGCTTGAAACCCAATTTCATTCCCTGAAAGGAGCAGAATCCTACCAGGGGATCAACCCATTCCTTAAAGATCTTTTCAGGGGACTGTTTGGCAACATCCTCTATTTCCATTCCCCCTTCTGCACTCGTAATAATCACTGGACGGTTCCGGTCACGATCTATCAGGATCCCCATGTACAGCTCCTGTTTGATCGATGAGGCTTCTTCCACGAGGACCTTATGGACCTCTTTTCCTTTGGGACCGGTTTGATGGGTAACGAGACGCTTACCGATTAAATATTCAGCAGCGGCCTTTACCTCTTCCGGAGTATTCACAAGTTTGACCCCTCCGGCCTTTCCACGCCCGCCTGCATGGATCTGCGCCTTGACAACAAATCTTTCAGCCTGGAGCCTTTTAGCTACCTGCAGTGCCTCTATCCCTGAAAGGGCCACGGCACCTTCAGGGGTTGGAACCCCCCACTTTCTAAAGATTTCCTTTGCCTGGTATTCGTGCAGTTTCATGCTTCCCCCTTGTTTTCTTTATTAGAACGTTTTTTCAATTTAAACATTCATGTGAAATGAGTCAATAGCATTTATGGGAGAGCCATTTGCTTTGTTCGGGTTTTTGGGTCTAAGAGAGGTCAAAGGCAGGGTATGGGAAGAACGTTTTTCTTCTTTTGGTGTTAGAGATTTGGGGGAATCGTACCAGATACCCTAGAAATTACCCTTTCTGCCTCAATCTCTTGCCATATTTACACAGTAGACAGCAGAGAAAAAGAGGGATCAATCCGGTAATCGCCAGTAAATAAAGGGATGAGTAATTCACAGGAATTCTATATAGGTACGTCCTCTGATCTTTACTGACCTTCTCATGGCATACCCAAACGCAATGAGATAAAGGAAAGGAGAGACAGACATGGAGGCAATAATCTTTGGAAATCGTCTCTTCAGGATCAAGAGCTTTCCTTCATTAACCTTGAGATTTATCCCTTTAAGCGCCTCTTTGGTCTTATATTTTTTAACCACGTTGACAAGTTCGATCACTGACTTGTCACCTGGCTGGCCTGTTTTTGCCGGCGCAGCTTGCCGATATCCATCACCACGTCCTGCAGGGGCTGACGACGGATACGATGCGGCAGGGCAAGCTCTGCGGCAGTATCGATATCCGACTTAATGACCTGTGTCCGGCCATTGAAGGCAGCCAGGGTCTTAGCGGCCTTTAATATGATGGTTTAAAATTTGTATATTTCAGTC